>DASUBU010000021.1:0-50547 GCA_035763125.1 Ktedonobacterales bacterium | reverse complement strand
CAGCTCCTCGCGCAGCAGGCCCAGCAGCATAGGCCCTGCCGAACGTCCGCGCATCTCATGCGCCGGGGTATGGTCGGTCAGATAGTGGCGCACGATGATCTCTTGAACCGCGCGGTCCAGGCTGATCACGAAATAGCCCTTTGGGTCATACTGGAGCGGCTCGCGCTGGCCCCCAGGGCGGATGGCGGTGAATTGTTCGCTATACGGCGCTATACTGGCTGACTCCTCTCCGGCATCGAAACGCCCAGGACTGCGGGCGACCAAGCTGGCAATGCCCGCTTCGAGCGTGGCGAGACTCTCCTCACCTGTCCAATCGATGACCTCGACCTGCCGGCGAAACTGCGCCACGCGCTCGGCGGCGGGCGCCGGCAAGACCGGCTCGTAGCCCACTGCCCCAACAATCTGTCGCCGCTCATCGACTCCGGCCTCGGCGAGCGCCGCGAGCGACTGCCCAGGGCGGAAGAGTGGCGAGTCCTTGCCGCAGAGCAAGAGAAAGCGGATCGAGGGGTTCGCGGTGACGTTGATGACAATGCGCGCAATACCGAGATTGGCGGTGTAGACCTTCCCCGCGATGGCGACGCCCGGCATTCGCGCAAGGGGTGCGATCAGATGATCGGATGTGAGCGCGCAGACGGCGAGCGGCCCCTGCGGATCGCCTACCTCATACGTCCCGGCAATCACCGGCCAGGCAGTGTCGCTTGTCATACCTGTTTCTCCCTGTGGTGCTCGTGGTAATGCGGTGAGGGCGTCGCGGCTCAAGCGGTCCGCAGGCGCATGTTAGATGTGGTCATCCGGCTGCACACCAGAACAACCCGCTGCGGTAATGTCCGCCCGTGATGCGTCATCCTGTTGGCGCCCGCGGAGGCGCCGCAGGGTCCGTGCGATCCAGGCAAGCTCCGCGTCTATCATGGTCAGCAGATGATCTTGCGCGAGCTGCTCGTGCAGATGGCTGGTCGCGGCAATCTCACGCTCGACGGCGTCGCGGCGCTCCTCCACCGTCTGACGCCGCTCCTCAAGCAAGTGGATGGCATCGAAGAGATCTAGATGGGGCAGAAAGATCATGCCCACTTCGACGCCGGTGTGAGCGACATCGTAGGTGCGCACGACCGCCCGCAGAAGCTCGTGAAAGCGCTGCCTGCCCTGCTCAGTGAGGGTGTAGACGAGGCGCTCGCGGCGGGGCCCACGAGCTCCTCCCTCCGTCGTCACTGCGAGCGCGCCGGACTGGGCGAGGCGTTCGAGGAGATAGTACACGTTGCCGCGTTTGAGATCGGTAAATAGATCGCCATGCGCCACGACGATACGGTGGAGCTGGTAGCCGGTCTTGGGACCTGAGAGCAGGAGGCCAAGGATGTGTAATTCTTTGTGCATCGGTGCCCCTTTGTTATCGCTCCACACACTGCGCTCGCTCAGTAGTGTGTGGAGCGATAACATGCATCGGGATGATGCTGAGCGCTGCATGGCAGCCACGCGACGCGTCTCGATGGCAAGGCGCGCAGCTCGTCGAGACAGCGAGCCGCTCAATGCCATATTCAGCCCTGACTAAATTCTAGCGAGAGCGACTACGAAAGTCAAGATTGACTTAGCTGCGTTTGGGACGAGCTGCGTCACGCATGGGACGGCGGAGTGCGGGCGGCTTCTCTGCTTGCCTGTGTGGAAGCGCCGCCCCAAGGGTGCGGCGCTGGCGTAGCATGGGCCGTGATAGAATGGAGGGACTGGGCGCACAGCGCGATACGGCAGGCGGCGGCGATGAAGGATATCTGCGGGCGGCGCCTTGCGATTGGACATCACATGGCTGAGAAGAGTGGGAAGAAGGCGCACGGCGAGCACCGGCGGCGCCTGGGTCGTCCTGAGTTCTACATCAATCGCGAGGTCTCTCAGATCTCCTTCGTGCGCAGGGTGCTGGCGGAGGCGCAATCGGAGCGCCATCCCTTGCTGGAACGCGCGAAGTTCCTGGCCTTTGTCGGCTCGCAGCTCGACGAGTTCACGATGGTGCGCATGGCTGGCCTGCAAGATCAGCTCGCAGCCGGTGTGCAGGACGCTGGGCCGGACGGCATGCCCGCGGCTGTGCTGCTCGAAGTGCTGCGCCCGCTGGTGAAGAATCTGCTAGCCGAGAGCCAGACAACACTCACGCGCGACTTGATTCCGCGACTCAGTGCGGTCGGCATCGAGCTGATGGACTACGACCAGCTTACGCGCGGGCAGCGCGAAGCCGCGGCGATCTACTTCAAGCGCGAGGTGTTGCCCGTGCTGACACCGCTGGGCGTTGATCCTGGCCACCCCTTCCCGCACATCTCCAGCCGCAGCCTGAATCTGGCCGTTGCCTTGCACGACGACGATGCCGGCGAGCTCTTTGCGCGCATCAAGCTGCCCGCTTCGCTGCCACGGCTGGTGCCAGTGCCGGCGGTGAGCCACGACCGCCACGCCAACAAGCTGGCTGCCAAGGAGCGTGCGGCATTCGTCTGGCTGGAGCAGCTCGTCGCCGCGCATCTCGAGCTCCTCTTCCCTGGCGTCGAAGTTGGCGGGGTGTACCCTTTCCGGGTGCTGCGCGACGCCGACTTCGAGATTCAGAGCGACGAGGCGGGAGACTTGCTGGCGACGGTCGAGCAAGGGCTGCGTGCCCGGCGGTTCGGCTCGGTGGTGAGCGTCGTTGTACAGGCTGGCACACCCAAGCCGGTACGCGCGCTGCTGCGCGAGAACCTCGAGGTGGGCGAGTCGGATCTTTTCACCCTCGATGGACCTCTCGGCCTGGCGGACCTGGCACAATTGCTCGATCTCGACCGTCCTGACCTCAAAGATGTGCCGCTGCAGGCGCGCACCCCGGCTGAGCTCAGGCGTGGCGGTGATGTGTTCGCGGCGATCCGCAAGGGAGACTTGCTGCTGCAGCATCCGTACGACTCGTTCAGCTCTGTGGCGGAATTCATCCAGGCGGCGGCGCGTGATCCACAGGTGCTCGCCATCAAGCAGACGCTCTACCGCGTGGGCGCCAACTCGCCGATCGTCCAGGCGCTGCTGGAGGCGAACGAGCATGGCAAGCAGGTGGCAGTGCTGGTGGAATTGAAGGCGCGCTTCGACGAGGAGAACAACATCGAGTGGGCGCGCAAGCTGGAGCACGCCGGCGTCCACGTTGTCTACGGCCAGGTGGATCTCAAGACGCACGCCAAGGTGGCGCTGGTGGTGCGCCGCGAGGCGGGCGGCTTGCAGCGCTACGTGCATCTGGGCAGCGGCAACTACAACGCCTCCACCGCGCGGGTCTACGAAGACCTGGCGCTGCTGACCTGCCGGCCTGAGATCGGTGAAGACGCCACCCAGCTCTTCAATGCGTTGACTGGCTTCGCGCGCGGGATGACCTACCAGAAGCTGCTGGTGGCGCCGGGGACGCTGCGGCGCGAGCTGCTGCGTCGCATTGACCGCGAGGTGGAGCGACACAAGCAGAGCGGGCGCGGACACCTACTCTTCAAGACCAACAATCTGGTAGACGCCGAGATCATCACCGCGCTCTACCGTGCCTCGCAGGCCGGCGTCCAGATTGATCTGCTGGTGCGCGGCATCTGCTCGCTGCGGCCCAGCCTCGAAGGCATCAGCGAGCGCATCCGCGTCACAAGTCTGGTCGGGCGTTTCCTCGAGCACAGCCGCATCTATTATTTCGCCAACGGCGGCCTTGACGAGGACGAGGTGCTGGTCGGCAGCGCCGATCTGATGCCCCGCAATCTCGACTCGCGCGTGGAGGTGCTCTTCCCCATCGAGGACCGCGCGCTGCGGGCTCATCTAACACAGGTAGTGCTGCCGGCCTATCTGCGCGATACTGCCAACGCCTGGCGCCTGCTGCCCGACGGCGCCTACGAGCGCGTCAGGCCGGCCAAGGGCGAGGAGCCATTTGACGTGCAGGCGTGGCTGTCTCGTGAGCGGCACGACCACCCCTCGCTGGAGCCGCCCCTGGCGCTGCATGCGACTGAGCCTCCCATGGCAGCGGACATGCAAACGGCCTAGACTCGGGCGACATGCACCTGGGCCACGAACGCAGGAGGGGCTATGGCGGAAGGGTATGCGCTGGGCGTTGACGTGGGCGGGACGAAGATCTACGCAGGCGTAGTGGATCTGACGAGCGGCGCCGTGCTGGCGACCGCACGCAAGCGCACGCATCCCGAGCGCGGCGCCGACTTCTTCGCGCAGCGCCTGCTGGACGTGGCGGAGGCCGCCGTTGACAATGCCAAGCTGCCCCACGGCGCGCATCTGCTGGGCTGCGGCATCGGACTCGCCGGCCAGGTTGATCGTGAGCGTGGATTGCTGGTGGGCACACCGAATCTCGCTCGTGGCGTGGTGGATATGCCCGTGCGTGACCTGCTGGAGAAGCGCTTGGGCTTGCCGGTGGCGCTCGGCAATGACGTGGAGATCGCGGCGCTCGGCGAGCAGCACTATGGCGCGGGCAAGAGTTGCACGGATTTCGTGTGTGTCTTTGTCGGTACCGGAGTAGGCGGGGCCATCATTGAGGGCGGCGAGCTGCGCCGCGGGGCGACCGGCACGGCCGGCGAGATCGGCCACACCGTCATCCAGTACGATGGGCGCCTCTGTGGCTGTGGTGGCCGCGGCCATCTGGAGGCGTACGCCTCGCGCACGGCCATCACGCGCGTGCTGCTGGCCGAGCTGGCACGCGGTCGCCAGTCGCTGCTGAGCGAGCTGCACAAGCCCGGCGACGTGACGGTGCGCTCGAAGGTGCTGGCGCGCTGCGAGCAGGAGGGCGACGCACTGGTGCTGGAGACGCTGCGCGAGGCGGGCGACTATCTCGGCGCGGGCTTGGCCTCGCTCGCCGATCTGGTCAATCCGGAGCGCATCATCATCGGCGGCGGGCTGATAGACGCGACGAAGACGGTCTTCGAGCGGGCCGAGCGCAAGGCGCGTGAGATCGCGCTGCCCGTGCCCGGCCGCGAACTCGATATCCGCCGCACGGCACTTGGCGACGACAGCGGTATCATCGGCGCCGCCTGGATGGCCGCACAGCAGTCGGCGCAACGCGCTTGACATCGGCGCTTGCGCGGGATACAATAGCGGGCGTGGCTGCGCGTGTATATGCCCGTCATGCAGCCCATCACGTGCCCGTAGCTCAGTGGATAGAGCGCTGGCCTGCGGAGCCAGAGATCGGAGGTTCGAGTCCTCTCGGGCACGCCACATTGCATCCGCCTTACCCATCAGGGTAAGGCGTTTCGTTTTGTTGACGTATATGGGAAGTAGCGTTCGGTGCGGGAAGCGCACACTGTGCTGACACGGCTCGCAATGCGCGAGCAGGTGCGGTCGAATGTGTGGACCAGCTTGGTACAGACGGGAGCTCAAACGGTGCGGATCGCGGTCTTCTCCGACATGCATGGCAATTGCGTCGCCTTCGATGCGGTCCTCGCGGACATCGAGCAGCAGGCGGTAGATCAGCTTGTATGCTTGGGCGATGCTATTCAGGGCGGACCTCAGCCCGCCGAAGTTGTCGCGCGCCTACGTGAGCTTGGCTGCCCGGTCGTCATGGGCAACGCGGATGCCTTCCTGCTGTCGGGCGCAGACACGGGAGACGAGCCGATAGACGAGAAGAGGCGGCGCAACCTCGACGACGTGCGCGCCTGGAGCCTCAGCCAGCTCAACGAGGACGACCGGGCCTTCATCGCCGCGTTCCAGCCCACTGTTACCCTATCCCTGGACGCCGAACGCAATCTGATCGGATTCCATGGCTCGCCGCACTCGTTTGACGATATCATCGTGCCCAGCACATCTGAGGACGATGTCAAGCGTATGCTTGGCGGCTTCGAGCCACACATCCTGGCCGGCGGCCACACCCACATCCAGCAGATTCGGCACCTGGGCGACGCGTTCTACTTCGGCTGCGGCAGCGTCGGGTTCGCCTACCGCCACGACCAGCCTGAAGGCGCTTTCCGCGCCGACCACTGGGCGGAGTACGCGCTGCTCTCGGCCGAGGGCAGACGGAGCAGCCTCGAATTCAGGCGTGTGCCGTTCGACGTTGACGCCTTGATCGAGGCCTACCGTGCGAGTGGCAGACCATACGCCGAGGAGGCCATCGCGCAATACACACGCTGAGCGCGGCTCCCACCTTGCCAGGCAACCCGCACGCTGAGCCTATGGGTTCAGCGTGCGTGCCAGCTCCGCGAAGTACGCGATGGTCTGCGGGTTCGCCATCGAGTCGGGGTTGGCGACTTTCTCCGCTGGCTGGCCGAGCAGAATCTTCTTGACCGGCAGCTCCAGCTTCTTGCCACTTAGCGTGCGCGGCACCTCCGCGATCTGGTAGATCGCGTTGGGTACGTAGCGCGCCGAAAGAGCGCCGCGGATGGCCTCGCTGATGCGCGCTGTCAGCGCATCGTCGAGCGCGACACCTGGCCGCAGGACCACGAAGAGCGGCATGTAGGACGGCCGGCCCAGGAATTCGAGGTCCACCACCAGGCTGTCGAGCACGTCCGGGATATCCTCCACCACACGATAGAGCTCGGCGGTGCCCATGCGGATGCCCTGCCGGTTGATCGTCGCATCCGAGCGCCCGTAGATCACCACGCCGCCGTTCGTGGTGATCTTGATCCAGTCGCCGTGCCGCCACACACCAGGATACATCTCGAAGTAGCTCTCGCGGTAGCGCCTGCCGTCGCCGTCGTTCCAGAAGTAGATCGGCATCGAAGGCATCGGCTGGGTGATGACCAGCTCGCCTACCTCGTTGACAATCGGCTGGCCCGCCTCATCCCACGCCTCCACGGCGCAGCCCAGGCAGCGGCACTGGATCTCGCCCGCCCGCACGGGCAGCAGCAGCGTGGCGCCGACGAACGCCGTGCAGACATCCGTGCCGCCGCTCATCGAGCCGAGCCACAGGTCCGGCTTGACGTGCTCGTAGACCCACTGGAAGCCCTCGATTGGGAGCGGCGAGCCGGTGGACCCCATCCCGCGGAGGCGGTGCAGGTCGTAGCTTGTGCCCGGCTCGACGCCCGCCTTCATGCACGAGGCAATATACGCCGCGCTGGCGCCGAAGTACGTCATCTGCGCGCGCTCGGCGAAGCTCCACAGCGCGCCCATCTCTTCGCGCGCCGGGCTGCCGTCGTAGAGCAGCACCGTGCTGCCGACCAGCAGCCCCCCGACCAGCAGATTCCACATCATCCAGCCGGTCGTCGTGAACCAGAAGAAGCGGTCGTCGGGCTTGAGGTTAATGTGCAGCGCGAGGTGCTTGATGTGCTCCAGCAGGATGCCGCCATGGCCCTGCACGATCGGCTTGGGCAGGCCAGTGGTGCCCGACGAGTAGAGCACCCACAGTGGATGATCGAACGGCACCTGCGCGAAATCAAGCGCCGCCTCGGGATGGCTCGTCACTTCGGACCACGGCACTGCGTTCGCATACTCGCTCGCCTGCGCGGTGGGATTCAGGTACGGCACGAGCACCAGCCGTTCCAGCGTGGGCAGCGCCGCTTGCAGCTCGCGCACGGTCTCGCGGCGGTCGAAGTCCTTGCCGTTGTAGCGATAGCCATCCACCGCAAAGAGCACCTTTGGCCCGATCTGCTTGAAGCGGTCCACCACGCTCGCGCTGCCCATATCCGGCGAGCAGCTCGACCAGACAGCGCCCAGACTGGCCGTCGCCAGCAGCGCTACCGCCGCCTCAGGGATGTTGGGCACGTACCCCACCACGCGGTCGCCCTCCCGCACGCCCATCGCCCGCAGCGCGCTGGCCACCGACGCCACCTGCCGGCGCAGCTCAGCCCAGCTCATCTCGCTCAGCGGGCGCAGCTCGGACTCGTGGACGAATGCGGGCCGCGCGTCTGACGCGTGGCGGAAGGCCTGCTCGGCGTAGTTGAGCCGCGCGCCGGGGAACCAAGTCGCGCCAGGCATCGTGCGCTCGGCCAGCACGGCGGTGTACGGCGCAGGCGAGCGCACGTCGAAGAATTGCCAGAGCGCCTCCCAGAACTGCTCCACGTTGGCCGTGGACCACTCCCACAGGTCCGCATAGCCACTGATCTGGAGGCGTTTGTGCTCGCCGAGCCAGCGGATGAATCCCTGCATCGTGCTCTGCTGCTTGAGCGCCTCGGACGGCTCCCAGAGCACCGTCCCTTCAGGTATCGCGGCCATCTGTGACCCTCTCTCCTACATCGTTTGGAGGCCCTCAGTCCGGACGTCTGCGCGGCGGCGTCCACATGGCAAGCCACCCCGATTATACACCGGCGCAAGGCAGAGAGCGCCCGTCTGTCAGCAGTCTGCAGTTCGCCCCGCTGGCGGTTGGAAACCGCGCCTGGATGGCCGTCCCCAGTGGGGATGCCCCTGCGGCCACGAAGTCCGCCTGCGCGGACTGGGGACAGAGTGGATCATTGAATAACCGTGCAGCAGTCTGCCCGCTAGCTTGCCCAGACCACTGCGCTGACACCTGGGCATCGAGCGGAGGCGGTTTGTTACCTCATTGTGCTTTTCTGGCCGCTATTCGAGCCGGCTAAGTGACGCCCGCATGCATTGCTGTCACTGGCGCGACCGTCACTGCGGTCAACTGCGCGGCCTGCTGCTCTCAGCGCTCAGTGACGCAGGTTGCCACCCCTACCTCTGGGCGGGCGCGTTGGCCGCGATACCCAATTGCGCGCACTCGAGATACGTCAGGTTCAAAGCGGGGCGCAGTGAGAACGGTGTGCCCGTGCGGCGCGATACCGGCAATTCTACGCGTAGATGGGCCATGCGCGGACACTGAACACGGTGCACGGCCGGCGGGAAGGAGAAGTCATCATGAGACGAAGTGGACTGCGTGTGTGGTTCGGCGGGATGACGGTGCTGCTAGCGGTGGCGCTTGGCCTCTTGGGCTCGGCTGCCACCGCGGGCGCCGCACCCCACACGGTCTTTGGGCCTCCCAAGGAGCTCAGCAAGATAACCCTCTGGAACGACATGAGTATAGACGGACCAGCACTGTGGACGTCGAGCTCAGGCTCCGTGCGCGCCGTGCTCGGCTGGACCGGCACTGACGCCGCCCATCACATCAACCTGATGACGAGTAGCGATGGCGTACACTTCGGCAACAAGATCGTGCTCGCCGACACGTCGGTCGCGGGTCCTGGCGTCACGCGGTACGGCTCCGCAACGGGCGACAACGTCGTCGTCTCCTGGATCGGCCGTGACGGCAACCGTACGCTCAATGTGCTGGTTGGCACCCCGCCGCGTGGCTTCACCAAGCTCACCCTCTGGGGCAACAACAGCTTCACGAGCCCGGCCGTGGCGACGACGGGCAGTGGAGATGTATATCTCGTATGGGCCGGCACCGACTCTGGTCATGCGCTCAACGTCGCGCACATCATCGCGCGCGGCGGCCTGGTGCTCGACTGGAAGAAGACGCTGTGGCAGTTCCATAGTGCTGCCAGTCCGAGCGTCGCGTTCGACCCGAACGCCCGCCAGTTCATCATGAGCTGGATCACGAGCGACAACCACATCCACTTCGCCACCTCCAAAGACGCCAAGACGTGGGCGGAGCCGTCGGGCTCACCCATTCACCAGCTCGGCGATACCGGACCGTGGATGGCGGGCTTTGACGGCAACAATATGCCCCGCTACTTCCTGACCTGGCGCGGGACAGATGTGTCGCACTCGGTCAACGTCCGCTACACCGAGAGCTTCCCCAACTGGCCGCTTGAGGGCAACCAGTCGACGCTGCGGGAGACTGTCTTCGGCGGGCCAGTGCTTGGTTTCGTGGGGACCAACCGGCAGGTGCTGGTCGCCTGGACTGGGACCGACACGGCACATCACCTCAATGTAGCGGTCGTCGGCATGTAGCGCGTGCGAATGCTGCGCCGCGGTTCGCGCGGGATGAGCACGGGCGCTTGCGCCCGCGTGACGGCACCAACGCGGCAAGCACGGGCGGGTGGTCGAGGCGTGCGCGGACGCCCGCCCGCTCGCCCCGCCCGTGCTTGCCGCGCACGCCAGCCGGGCTGGGATTCCTGCATGCCGATGGCGCCAGCGCAACCTCTCTTGAGCACTCTGCGCGAACATCAGCAGCATGCTAACACTGCTCCGCAGCAGGGATCTCGGCGGCTTGGACGCCTGGCGTCTCGCGGAGCTGCTGCTGCCATTGGGTCGAGGCAAGCTCGGTCGTCGCCACGACTAGTTGGTGCGTGGCGGCGAAGGCTTGCTGCTGTCCCATCGGATGCCAGGGCGGCGCCGTGCCGTGGGCCCGCTGCTGCTCATAGCACGGATCAGCCAGCCGCAGCCCCAGTCTGCTCATCGCGTACAGCGCGGCATCATAGGGCCCCACTGAGCCGGCGAAGGTGACGCGGGCGTAGGCGCCGATACCATCGCGCGGCAGCAAGATGAGCGTGCCGGGTGGCGGCGTGCCCAGATGGTCTGTCGGGCAACTCACCGTTTGCGCCTGGGTCTGCACCTCTTTGATGGTGGGATCCGCTCGCAGCCGGTCGAGCCAATCGGCAGGCGCCAGGGGCGTGACGGCGGCGAACAAGGTGCTGAGCTGGACGAAGCGATCGCCATTGCCACCTTCGTCGAAGTGCCCCCAGCCCATCCACCGGGTGATCTGCCCATTCTTGTCCATCTCCGTGCTATGAATTCAGGGCGCCGCAGGGCGCATCCCCAGATCGGTGAGGGCGAGCAGCACCTTGTCGTACGGCTGTGGTGCCTTGAACGTGAGGTAGACGAGACTGTCCGCGCTGCCTGGTGGGTGGGCGCCGCCCACTCCACCACCGCAACCGGTGAGGAGGGCGAACACCAGCACGATGAGCGTTGCGCGGAGCAGGGCAGCAGGCTTCCACGTGTCCTCGAAGCCCTGGCCGGGGAGAGCCCCGTCCTCTCCCCTCGGGCCGTGGCCGCGCTGTCTACCTCTGGCTTGCCACCACCTGCGGACACTCATCGCCTTCACCCCAGCGATCTCCAGACGACCTGCCGGTCATACCCTACAAAGGCGTGGCGTCGGCCGGTGTCCCGATCTCTGCCTGCCAGCATGATCGGTCAGCAGCCGTTGTATTTGCCGTTGGCAACCCAGTAGTCGGTGAAGCTGTTGCCGTCGCTGAAGAGCCCCGTCGTCTCTGACAGGACTTGACCTGTCTGGTTGTTCATGATGTCATTGTACCCCGAGAAGTAGGAGGCCGGTTTGAGCTGGTTGGAGGCGACATATCGGGAGCGCGCTTGAGCATACGTCCAGTTCGGGCCGGAGTGAGAACCTGTAGTAGAGCAGCGCGCCAGCAGAGACACCCACCGGACAGAATCCGCCAGTTGGTAGCGCTCATAGCCTTTGCTAGGCCCTTGCGTTTTGTTCTTGCATCGAATCGAGCCGCCATTGAAAGCAGATGGGAACGAGAAAGCGATGACACTACGAGACCACGACTTTGCAGTTCGGGTGCGGGACAGCTTTGGCCGTCAGCAAGCCATGTCGCTGCTGGGCGCGCAAATGACCAAGGTGCAGCCTGGCATGACGGAGATCGTGCTGCAATTTCGCGAAGCGCTGACACAGCAGCACGGCTTCATCCACGCAGGTATCATCACCGCCATCGCCGATTCCGCCTGTGGATACGCGGCCCTGAGTCTGATGCCCCCAGACGTGGGCGTCCTCACCGTCGAATTCAAGGTCAATCTGCTCAATCCTGCGGCAGGCGAGCGTTTCGTGGCACGCGGGCAGGTGGCGAAGCCGGGACGCACGATCATGGTCTGCACAGGCGAAGTGGTCGCCGAACGCGCAGATGGCACCCAGCAGACGATAGCGCTGATGCAAGCGACGATGATGGTTGTGCGCGACCGCCCCGCTGTCTCAGATTAGTGCGTGCTCCATCCGCTCAGAATTGGTGCATCTTCCCTATTGTGTACCATGTATGACAGGCAGAGCGTTGCTGCACTTTCCGCTTGGCGCACTCGTCGCGCAGAACGACCGAGGAGGAAGGGGTTTGCGATGGACTACACGACGCTGCGTTTTGAGCTCACGGATGGCGTGGGAAAGATCACGCTCAACCGACCGGATGCCTTTAACGCGATGAACCTCGCAATGGTCCGCGAGCTCTACGACGTGACCCGACGCTGCGACGACGATTCAGCTGTGCGCGCGGTGCTACTGACCGGCGCGGGCAAGGCGTTCTGCGCCGGGGGCGACCTCAGGAGCTTCGCGGCGGAAGATGAGGAGATCGGCGCGCACCTCAAAGATGTCACCACCGCCCTGCACGACGCCATCTCGCGCATGGCCCGCATGGACGCCCCAGTAATTGCCGCCGTCAACGGCGCCGCGGCGGGTGGCGGGATGGCACTCGCGTGTGCCTGCGATCTCATCGTAGCGGGCGAGTCCGCGCGCTTCACCATGGCCTATACCCGCGCCGGCCTGACCCCCGACGGCTCTTCGACGTTCTTTCTGCCGCGCCTGGTGGGACTGGGTCGCGCGCTCGATCTGGCGCTGACCAATCGCACGCTTTCAGCGGCTGAAGCCGAATCGTGGGGCCTCGTCTCGCATGTCGTGCCGGATGTGGACTTGCTGCCTACCGCCGAGCGGCTGGCGAGCGAATTTGCGGCTGGGGCGACGGCGGCGCTCGGTGGCGCCAAGCGGCTGCTGATCGGCGGCTGGAACGAGACGCTGGAGACACAGATGGCGCGCGAGAGCCGCCGCATCGCCCGCGCGGCGGAGGGCGCCGAGGCGCGCGAGGGGATCGCGGCCTTTTTGGAGAAGCGGCCACCACGTTTCGGGTAGGGGCAGGCGTACGTAGCGAGGCACGACCGGCATGGCGCGTGCGGTGAAGAGCGGGCGTAGCGGCCAGAGTCCATCTCGGGCGGCCCGTGCGCGTGCTCTGCCACTTTGGGCTGGTTCCACCACCTGCGTGCGGCCGTGAAACCGTGGCGAGCTGGTATCATGACGCGTGAAGAGGTCCATTCAGATGAAGCAGGGCGATACCTCCATGCCGGATGGCGGCCGGCAGCGGCGCATCCTGGTAGTTGAGGACGACGACGATCTGCGCGAGACGTTGAGCATCGTCCTAGAGGACTATGGCTATTCCGTCGTCACTGCGTCCTCGATTGACGTGGCGTTGGCGGAGGTAGATCGCCAGGCGTTCGGCTTCATCTTGAGCGATCTGCTGGCAAGTGGGAAAGGTGACCTGCTGCAATCGGTGGATCAGCTGCGCGAACGCGCCTTCCCCACGCCAGTTGGGATAGTGACGGGATGGCGCCTGTCGGAGTCGGACGTGGTGCATCGCGGGTTCGCGTGGCTGATGGACAAGCCCTTCGACGTAGACCGGCTGGTGACGGAGATCGCGGCCAGGCTGGAGACGCCGTTGACCGGCGGGGAGCAGCGCCAGGCAGAGGTCGTACACGCCTACTTCGCGGCGCTCTCGGCGCGCGATTGGGATGCTCTCGCCGCGCTCTGCACCGAGGACGTGGTCTACGTGCTACCCAGTCCAGCGCCGTTCGCGGGCGAGGTGCGCGGCAAACAGGCGTTCCGGCGCTACACTGAGGATACGTATCAGCACTTCCCCGGTGCCCGGTTCGATGAGGTACGCGCCTATGCGCTGCCGGCGGGATTGGTGGCGCGCTACGTCGGCCGCTGGCCCTCAGCGGAGGGTGGGCTGCACCAGCAGGCAGGTGCCGTCGTGTTCCGGTTTGAGGGCGAGCGAATCAAGCAGATCGGCATCCGGCTGAACGCACAGCAACTCCGGGCGCTGTTGGCTGCGTCTGAGGAGCGTGCGCCGGATGTGGAGGGCGCGTAGACGCGACGGAAAGGCGGCGGGCGAGTGCAGACGTGGCCGCGGTTCCCGTCTCTACGCCACGAGAAACAAGACCATCAAGTCCTCATCCCAATATCGCTCGCCTTCCTTCAGCGCGTGCGGAGTCGTGCCGTACACTACAAAGCCGAGTGAACGGTAAAGTGCGCCCGCGGTGGCATTCGTTGTTACAACCGAGAGATGAAGCTGCTCCAGTTCAGGCACCCGCCTCGCCCGTGCGATCAATGCGGCCGTCAGCGCACGTCCGACGCCCTGGCCACGCCATTGTGGCGCCACGTACAGGCTCGAGACGTCGGCCTTGTGGCGATCCTTTGCACCTTCCGCGCGTGTGAAGCGTACCGTGCCTGCCAATTCATCCCCGTCCCAGGCGCCCAGATAGAAGGCGCTGTCGCTCGTCTCGCGCAGCCGCTCGCGATACCTCTCGTCGCCGGCCGCCAGCGCTTCGTCATACGTCGAGCCGAAGGCCTCTGGATCGCTGGCCAGCCCGCGCAGCCGCAGCGCCCATAGTGCCTCCACATCCCCCTCGTCCAGCGCACGTATCAGCATCCGCCCTCCACTCTCATCACTCTTTCCATCAGATGGGGCCATGTTTGGCCCCAAGCAGCCGTACCTGGTCGCATATGTGAGCGGTCACTGACCGAGCATAGCGCTGCCCTGACTCAATGACACCCAGCTCCGCAATGCCCGGTACATCCCGTACGGCCCGCATATCCCTCATATCCCTCATATCCCTCACGATCACTGGATTCGTCTCTCATCCACGTCTCATGGGGGACGAGGGGCTCGCAATGTGGCACGGGCATTGCGTTTACTGAACTCGTATACGCGGCATGGATCTGTTCCGGCACGAACCGCCGGAAGCGCTGCGCAGTCGGTAGGGAGTGAGGCACCCGTGAGTCGGTTCGATCGCTACAATAATGACGCCAAACGGTCGCTAGCCCAGGCGCGCGAGGTCGCCCTGCGGCTGAATCATCGCACCATCTGCACCGAGCACCTGCTCTATGGGCTGCTGGAAGCGAACGACCCGACCGTGTGCACATTGATCGCCCAGCTTGGTGCCGATACCACCCGCATGCGCCAGGCGCTGGACTTTGTGATTGGCAAGAGCGGCCGGCCCCTACTGGTCGAGCCGTCACTGAGTGGGCCAGCCAAGCGCTCGCTGGATCTGGCGGAGGCCGAAGCAAGCGCCAGCGGGGCAGCCGAGGTGGCGACACAGCATCTGCTGATCGGTCTACTGCGCGAGGGCGAGGGCATCGCCGCTGGCGTGCTGGAGAGCTTCGGTATCACCCTCGAAGCCGTCCAGACCCGCGCGACAGCCATTGCCCAGGGCGGCGTCAGCAGTCTGAGCTTCAGCGCGGAGCATCGGGCGCGCTACAACATGACCCCCACACTCAACACCGTCAGCCGCGACCTTACCTCCGCCGCGCTCGAAGATCGGCTTGACCCTATGGTGGGCCGCGAGGACGAGCTCGAGCGCACAATGCAAATCCTCTCGCGCCGCGCGAAGAATAATCCTGTGTTAGTCGGCGACGCGGGCGTTGGCAAGACCGCCATCGCCGAGGGACTGGCGCAGCGCATCGTCGCCGGGCAGGTGCCCGAGACGCTCAAGGACAAGCGCATTGTCTCGCTGGACGTGGGCCTGCTCACCGTTGGCACCAAGTACCGTGGTGACTTCGAGGAGCGGCTAAAGAAGGTGCTCGACGAGATTGTGACCTCGCGATGCGTCATCCTGTTCGTGGACGAGATCCAGGCGTTGGTGGGGGCGGGCGTCGCGGAAGGCTCGATTGACGCGGGTAACCTCCTCAAGCCCATGCTCGCACGCGGCGAGTTCCAGTGCATCGGCGCCACTACGCTCGATGACTACCGCAAGACGATTGAAAAAGACCCGGCACTGGAGCGGCGCTTCCAGCCAGTCAAGGTACGTGAGGCGACGATCGAAGAGACCGTCGAGGTACTGCGCGTGCTGCGGCCGCGCTATGAGGCCTTCCATCACGTGCGCATCGGCGACGACGCGATCGCCGCAGCTGCCCAGCTCTCGCAGCGCTACATCTCTTCGCGCTTCTTGCCCGACAAGGCGATTGACCTGATTGACGAGGCGGCCGCGCGGCTGAAGGTTGGCCGCTCGGCGATCCCAGCGGAGGTGCGCGCGCTCAAGCAGCGTCTGCGCGAGGTGATGGACGAGAAAGACCTGGCGATCAGCACACGCAGCTTCGAGCGCGCCAGCGAACTGCGCGACCGCGAGCTGGAGCTGCGCCAGGAGGTCGTCGCACGCGAATACGAATGGACGGAGCAGCGCGAAGCCGACGCTCCCATACTTGGCGAGCAGGAGATCGCCGAGGTAGTTGTGATGTGGACCGGAATCCCGGCCGTACGCGTGACGCTCGAAGAGTCGAACAAGCTGATGGACCTGGAGACCGATCTGCACAAGCGCGTCATCGGGCAAGAGGAGGCTGTGCATGCGGTAGCTAGCGCCGTCCGCCGCTCACGGGCCGAGCTACGAGATCGCCGGCGCCCCATTGGTTCGTTCATCTTTGTCGGCCCCACCGGCGTCGGCAAAACGGAGCTGGCCAAGGCACTGGCGGCCGCCCTCTTCGGCAGCGAGGACGCGCTGATCAAGATTGATATGTCGGAGTTCATGGAGCACCATAACGCGGCGCGCCTGGTTGGGGCTCCTCCGGGCTATGTTGGCTACGATCAGGCTGGCCAGCTCACCGAGGCCGTCAAGCGGCGACCGTTCAGCGTCGTGCTCTTCGACGAGGTTGAGAAGGCCCACCCTAAGGTCTTCGACATGCTGCTGCAGGTGCTCGAAGATGGGCGCCTGGCGGACGCCAAAGGACGCGAGGTGGACTTCAAGAACACGATCGTGATCATGACCTCCAATGTCGGCACCGACCAGCTCGCGCGGATCGGCCAATACGGCTTCCTGCCTGCGCGTGGCGATGAGAGCGAGGAGCAGAGCGAGTACGGGCAGATGCGCGAGACCATTATGCCGCAGCTGCGCGAGCTCTTCCGGCCTGAGTTCCTCAACCGCGTGGACGACATCGTGTTCTTCCACACGCTGAACCGAGCGGAGGTGCGGGAGATTCTCGATCTGATGCTGGCACAGACGGATGCGCGGCTCTCCGAGCAGTTGATCACTCTTAACGTCGCCGATGCCGCGAAGGAGTATCTGGCCGAGCAGGGCTATGATCGTGCATATGGGGCACGCCCGCTACGGCGCGTGGTACAGCAGCACATCGAAGACCGGCTGGCGGAGGGCGTCCTACGGCGGCTGGTGCAGGCCGGTGACTGCGTCTCGATCGAGCGCAGCGAGCGCGAAGGCCTCCGCTTCAAGACGGCCAGCCGTGTATTGGCGCTTTCCGATGGCTCAAGCGAAGCGGCTGGGGCAAGCACGAACGACGGCAGCGGGAGGGGCAAGGCGTAGGCGCCGGCTCGTGCGCCACGCGCTGACCTCCTCACGCTTGCTCTGCTGCCAGGTCCACCACCGGTGCGCCGGTAATACGCGCCAGCTCCGCCGGTGCAATCGGGAATACGGCGTTGGGCGTGCCAGCCGCCGCCCAGATAGTCTCATAACGCATCAGATCGCGGTCGAGATAACTCGGCAGCGAGGTGGCGTGACCCACCGGCGGCACCCCGCCGATGGAATATCCGGTGGCCTCGCGCACGAAATCGGCGCTGGCGCGGCGAATGGGCGCGGCAGCAAGTGCGGCGAGCTTCGCAGTATCAGCCCTGTTGGCGCCGGAGACCAGCGCAAGGATAGGCTGCTCTCCAGCCATGAAGACTAGCGATTTGACGATCTGACCGACCTCTGCTCCGACCGCTGCGGCTGCTTCCTCGGCCGTGCGCGTGCTCTGCGGAAACTCCGTCACCTGTGCCGCTACGCCCAGCCCTGCCAGTGTCTCCACTACCCGCACGACCGCCGCCTTCATCGCCGATCTCCTTCAAGCTCACACTCGCTCGCCATCATCGTCGGATTCAGGGTATCACACAGCCTCACATTCACGCCTGCCAGACGTCGGCGATGGTTGAGGCGCGCGCTGCGTTATGCGTGTAAGACAAGCTGAAGAGCGCTTCGATGGTGCGCAGTATGTCAAAGTGATCAATGGTTTCCGCATACTTCCCGGGATGGACGTGCGCCCCAACGAAGAGCGTCAGAATGTGGTTGTCCAAGGAGCCGTCGTCCTCATCCCATGTCACAATCAGCAGGCTATTGTGCGCGGGAGCCCACTGTGCATAGGCGCCGATGTGCTGCTGGAGCCATGCGTCACCCGCCGCGACCGAGGCGGAATGCATGTCGTCTTGCTGGTTGGGCACGACAAAGGCAACCGTTGGGAGTCGCCTCAGATCGGTGGGGAAGCTGCTAAAGGGTTGATGACTCACCGCGGGCACGTTGGCGAAGTCTGCCCATGGAGCGTGCTTGCGGGCGTAGAGAGGACCAGAGCCGCTGTCCCCCGCGGAGCATCCACTGTAGCCTATCCGTGGCAGATCCTCCGAATAGGCGGTGAAGCTTCTTCCGTGCGCGAGCAGCTCGCTGGCCAGGTGAGGGCCGCTCAGAGCCTGCGGGCAGGCGTCGCTCGTCAGGCCAAAGGTCGAGCCGGCAAAGAGCGCAAGGTAGTTCGGCTGGCTGGGATGGGTAACGCCGTGTGCGTCGGTAAAGACCGCTCCCCGCTCGGCCAGGGCGTTGAGATACGGCGCATCGGGCGAGCTGATGATCTGATCGTAGCCGTGGTTCTCTTCAACGACGACCACCACGTGACTGAAATGCGGCAGCGGTACGGGAAGGCCGCCGGCGGTTCGCGTCGGCTCACCTGCGGGCGTGCATGCTGCGAGGACGATAAGGAACAACAGGACCGCCAGGCTGGAAGGCACGAGGCGCCCTCTTTGTGCGGCCGCCGCTCTCATCACCTCTTGTCCTTCCGCTCGCTTCGCCACTTGCGGTCAAGGTTCAGGGTACCACAACGACCAGCGGAGCAGTGAAAGCCGGTCGAGCGGGGCAGAGACCATCCGGCCGGTAGAGCGGCTCACATCGCCGGCCCCTATTCGTACGTAGTGACTCGCCGACGCGGCGTGCGCTTGTGCATGATGCCACGCGTGCCAACGATGCGCTACGCTCTGAATGTGGATGTGCTTGGCGTGAGGCGTGAGACAAGAGGTGAGCGCGTGGGGAGACTGCGTGTGCGACGAGATGTGAATCGGATCGGCGGACTGCTACTGTGGGGCTATGCCGCCAGCATCGCCGCCTTCTATGGCATCGTATGGTGGCGGACCCGGGCCGACAGCCAGCGAGCCGAGCTGCCGCTGGCTGAGCGGTCGCCATCCGGCGGCGCCGCGCAGTGGCCGCATGTCTCCGTGATCGTGCCAGCGCGTGACGAGGCGCGCAACATTCGCCGATCTGTCGAGTCGCTGCTGGCGCAAGACTATCCCAATTTCGACGTGCTCGTGGTAGATGATGCGTCGAGCGACCGCACGCCGGAGATTCTGCGCGAGATCGCCGCCATTCACCCCCACGGCATCCGGCTTCGGACACTACGCGTGGAGCACTTGCCCGCGGGATGGGCAGGCAAGCCGCACGCGCTGCACACTGGCGCCGCGCAAGCCGAGGGTGAGTGGCTGCTCTTCTCCGATGCCGATACATACCATGCGCCCGATGCGTTGCGATGTGCGATCGCCACGGCCTTGCGCCAGGGCGACGACCTGCTCTCGCTCGCCTCCCGCCAGGAGCTGCCGGACTTCTGGGGTCGTGTGCTGATGCCGCTGGCCTACATGGGCATTGCCATGCAGTATCCGGCGGCGGAGGTGAACGCGCCCGACAGCCCAATCGCCATCGCCAATGGGCAGTATCTTCTGATCCGCAAGGCAATGTACGACCGGCTGGGCGGTTTCGCGACGCCGGCCATGCGCGCGACAGTGGTGGACGATCGCGATCTCGCACGCGAGGTCAAGCGGGCTGGCGGACGTTTGCAGATGGTGGACGGGCGCGGCCTGGTCTCTACGCGCATGTATCGCGGCCTGCGCGAGCACTGGCGTGGCTGGGGCAAGAACGTCTACGCCGGCAGCCGCGGCGGCCCGCTCTTCTACCTGCTCATGGTCACCGGTCTGCCGATCGTCACGGTGGTCCCGCTCGCGCTGCTGCTGGTTGGCCTGCTGACACGCCGCAGACAGGTCACGGCAGCGGGTGGGTTGGCCTCTGGGGCAGAGCTCGCTTACCGCGTGTGGCTGGATCGTGATATGGGCGTGCCGCGGCCCTATGCGCTGTCGCAGCCGCTGGCCGGCGTGATCTTCACCGGCATCCTCGTGCGCGGCCTATGGCGTAAGTTGACCGGCCGCGGTGTTGAGTGGAAGGGCCGCGAGTACCGCTGAGCAGAATCACATCCGCTCAAGATGGACTGCCGATCACCTTCGCTGGCTGCGTGAGGATACGACGCGGCACGGTCATCAGCATGAGCTGCACGAGAGCGGTCCACAGCAGCATATCGTCGGCGATCGCGGCCGGCGAGAGCGGGAGGCCGCCCGCGGCGAGTGGCAGCAGCGGCAGCGCAGCGGCACTCGCGAGCGCTGGAACCAGCAGCGTAGCCACCACCGCCTGCCAGCGGGCATGCGTGGCGAGGAGGCCCGCACTGGCGAGCGAGGTGCACATGCCGACCAGCAGCCCAGGCAGCAGGAACGCCGTGAGCCGCATCAGGCGGGCCGTCGCATAGTCCGCCGGACATGCGTCCCAACACTCGAAGCCAAGCGAATAGAAGAGGAACGCGAGACCGCCTCCGAGCAGCCAGCCCGCCGTCAGGGCAAGGATGCGCACCACTCGGTGCATGCGATGTGCCCCCACTTTACGCGCTGGTCCCTGCAAGCCCCAGTGCCTCGGCCTCCTCGCGCATGCCGGCGATTACGAACGCGATGTGCTCGTTGAGATCCACGCCGAGCTGCTCCGCGCCCTTGGTGATGTCCTCGCGGTTGACGCCGCGCGCGAAGGCCTTGTCCTTCATCTTCTTGCGCACTGAGCTGGCCTCCAGCCCCGCCAGACTCTTGTCCGGACGCACCAGCGCGGCCGCGGTGACAAGACCCGCCAGCTCATCGCAGGCAAAGACCACCTGTGAGAGCAGGTCGTCGCGCGGGATGCCGAAGTAGTCGTTGTGCGCCTCGACGGCATGCACCACGTCGTCCGGATAGCCCAGTTCGCGCAGCCACTGCGCGCCAAACTTGCCGTGCTCTTCGATCGTCGGATGCTCCTCGTAGTCCACGTCGTGCAGCAGGCCGGTAATGCGCCACTTGTTCTCGTCCTCGCCATACTTGCGGGCGTACGCGCGCACCGCGGCACTCACCGCGATGCCGTGCTTGACGAGGCTCTCGTTCTGGTTGTGCGCTCGCAAGAGGGCGAGCGCGTCGTCATAGTTCAAATCCACGTGTATGCGTTCTCCTCAAATCGCTTCACTCTGCCCGCACCTGACGTCGCGTCTCATCGCGCCGATGCACGCCCAGCCCCGGCGCCTCCGGGAGCAGCAGCTTGCCCCCAGGGCCGAACGCTACCCCTGAGAAGGGGTCGGCGGCCAGCAGTGCCGCGCCGTCCAGATCGGCGTAGTCCACCAGCGGGCTGAGCTGCGCCGCGGCGGTGATGGCGACCGAGCTGCTGACCATGCAGCCGAGCATGACCGAGAGCGAGTGGGCGCGAGCGGCGGCGATCAACTTCAGCGCGTTGGAGATGCCGCCGCACTTGGCGAGCTTGATGTTGATGCCGTCTGCGCAGTCGGCCACCCTGGCGATGTCGGTCAGCGTGACGCAGCTCTCGTCGGCGATGATCGGCAGCGGCGAGCGTTCGCGGACGAAGCGCAGACCCTCCAGATCGTGCGCCGCCACCGGCTGCTCGACGAGCTCGACGCCGAACGGCGCCAGCGCCTCGATGCGTGCCAGCGCCTCCTTTGGCGTCCAGGCGGTGTTCGCGTCCACCCGCAGCGTCACATTGGTCGCACCGCGCACGGCCCGCAGCGTCTCCAGGTCGTCGGGTGTGCCGACTTTCAGCTTGAGGATGCTCCACTGCGGTGAGCGGGAAGCGACCTCGGCCATGCGGTCCGGCGTATCTATGCCGATGGTAAACGAAGAGACTGGCGCGCGGGCGGGATCGAGGCCGAGCAGCCGGTACACCGGGGCACCCAAACGCTTGCCTGCGTAGTCCCACAGCGCCATGTCGAGCGCCGACTTGAGCGCGCCGTGGCCATGATGCACCGCGTGCTCCATCGCGGCTAGAGCGTCTTCGCGCTGCCAGAGATCGTCGCCCAGTGCCTCTGAGAGACGCGGCAGCGCGGCTAGCATCGTCTCGACCGACTCGCCGTAGAAGCCGCTGCTATCGGGGGCTGCCTCGCCGATGCCCGTGATGCCATCGTGCTCGACAGTTACCAGCAGCGAGCGCGCCTGTTCTTGCGTGCCGCGCGAGATGCGAAACGGGCGCTCCAGTGGCATCTCCAGCCGCTCGGCAGAGACGTGCATAGATGGCGACTCCTTCGCTATGAGAGGCGCTCGACGGCTGCAGTGACAGCTTCCACCAGGTGGTCCGCGCCGAAGCGTACCGGGTCATCGGTCGGCAGGCCGGTCTCAGCTTCGGCGGCGCTGATGGCGGCGCGTGCCTCGCCCTCGGAGAGCAGGCGCGTATTCAGCACGATGGCGACCACTGGCGCCGGTTTCAGCCACGCGGCGGCTTGCTCGTAGATTGCACGGACCTCCCCCAGCGGCGGGATCGGCTGGCGCTCGTAGTGGCGGATGGCGGTGCGCCCAGCCTCGTGGCAGAGGATCTGCGCATCGGGTGCGGCGCCGTGCAGCAGGCCGAGCGTCACGGCGGAGTAGGCCGGGTGCAGCAGCGAACCCTGCCCTTCCACCCACACCCAGTCCGCGGCTTCGGCTGCTGGCACCACCACGCCCTCGACGGCACCTGGCAAGAAGTCGGAGATGACACGGTCGGCGGGCACGCCGTCGCCCGCAATGAGGATGCCGGTCTGGCCGGTGGCGACAAAGGCCGAGGAGAGGCCCCAGCGACGCGACGCGCGGTCAAGCTCAACGGAGGCGGTCATCTTGCCGACGTTGCAGTCGGTGCCCGCGAAGTAGATCACATGGCTGCCGATCCGGTGTGGCAGGTCTTGGCGGATGCGCTGGGCGAGGTGGGGCGGCGGCTTGCGCACGTCCCATAGCCGGACGCCGTGCTCGCGGGCCGCGGCCACCAACTCGGCGTCGTCTTCGAGCAGCATATGCAGGCCGCTGACGACATCCATCCCCGCCCTAATAGCGGCGAAGAGCTGCGTGCGCCATTCCTCCGGCAGGCGCCCACCCACGGGCGCGATGCCGATTAGCAGCGTATCGGGAGAATAGGCCAGCGCCTCGCGCAGCTCGGCCACAATGGGCACGCCGGCGCCAGCTGGCTCGCCCAGCACAACAGCCACGTCGCACCCTGCGTTCATGCGATCAATCACGGCGACGACGATGTGGTCGCTGTAGCGCAGGATGCCGACGGCGGTCTTGGCATCGTTATGGTTGAGGTGACCTTCGGCCAGGATGACGATGCGGCGAGAAGGACGAGCGGCCCGTTGGTCGGCAGACGTGGCAGGCAAAGCGGGCATGGGAAGAGCGCCTTCTTGAGTGGATTAGAGAGGTTGGCGCATGGGAGGTGAGACGGGAAGATTATAGCACGACGGGCAGAAAGCAGAGCAGCGGGGCGCGATCTTCCTATAGCCATAGCCTACGGCTACCGGTCCAGCGCACACCTGACCCCTAGCCGCATCCAATCACGGCGGGTGCCGCTTCCCACCCGGCGCCCGCTCTTCCTATAGCCGAAGGCTACGACAGGTCCTGCTCCGACACGAATGGCACCATGATCTGCCCCTCTGCCACCTCGCCAGCCGCGTCGTACGTACCGCGCAGGTATGCCATCGCGGTCAGCGCACATGCAAGCGCATCGAGCCGGTCGGCGTCGAGCGGCACGTCAGTGCGTTCTGGCAGGCCGGAGATGTAGCGTGCCAGCCCGCGCTGAACGGCTGCCCGGGCCTCGGCGGTCGTCTTGGCCCGGCGTGGACCGGAGTGCTCGCCGTCGTCAGAGCGCGTGATGCCAAGCGCGGCGAGCGCGCCGGAGGGAAACGCCTCGATGATCGCCGTCTCGGGCAGCGTAGCGCGCAGGCACGGCAGCAGTACGAGCGCACGGAACGTGAGCCCGCCAAGGAACGAGACGGGCAGCGGGCGGACACCTAGTCGCCGCCAGAGTGGATCGCGCTCGGCGGCGCGCAGGTAGGGGCTGGCGTCATCCGGAAGCATCGAGAGCCGCGGTGCACCGGGGATGCTGAGC
This sequence comes from Ktedonobacterales bacterium, assembly GCA_035763125.1. Lineage (GTDB taxonomy): Bacteria > Chloroflexota > Ktedonobacteria > Ktedonobacterales > JADMIN01 > SMAG-U1939. The sequence goes on along the minus strand of DASUBU010000021.1, from coordinate 26,538 downwards.
GCGGCTGCCACCGTGGCGGGCAGGCTGAGCGGCGCATCAATCGCCAGCACTTCCGGTCCGAGCGCGCACAAAGCTTCTACGATCTCGGCGTCCGACCCGACTGGATGCTGGTGCGCGACGCACTGCAGCCGACCGCTCGCTGCATCGAGATCCAGCGCGGCGAGCGCGGAGCGGCCGCGGCCGGCGGCGAGATCGAGTCCGGCAACGCGCGTCATCTGTTTGCCCACGGCAAGGCAGCCCCATCCGGCACCGGCGCCTCCAACTTGGCGAAGAGTGGGCGCGGAGCAGGCAGCGGTTGACCAGTGGGCACGGACTCGGGCGCCCACCGCAGGCGAGCGATGTCACCTGCGAAGCCGAGCAGCTCGTGCAGGCGCTGTGAGGAGTGCGGAACGAACGGCACAAACAGCGTCTTCAGGCCATTGAGCACCTGCAGCATGGTGAAGATGCTGGTGGCGGCGTCACCAGGGTCGTCGCGAAGGCGCTTCCACGGCGCCTGTGACTCCAGATAGCGGTTGGCGGCGCGCGCGACAGCCATTGCAGCGGCGAGTGCCTCGCGCAGCCGCACCGCTTCGATCGCCGCGCCCACCGCTGTAAAGCCATTGCCCAGCTCGGCAAGCACCGCCTGGTCCGCGGGACGCAGGGCACCCGGTGTGGGTACGCGGCCGCCAAAGTGCCGCTGGACGAAGGTGAGCACACGGTGGGCGGCATTGCCGTAGGTAGCCAGCAGTTCATCGTTATGGCGCCGCACCAGCTCTTCATACGTGAAGAGTGTGTCGGCCGACTCGGGCAGGACGCTCGCCAGGTAGAAGCGCAGCGCATCCGGGCCATAGCGGTCCAGGACGTCGCGTGTCCAGATCACGTTGCCGCGGCTGGCCGAGGCTTTCGCGCCCCCCATCACGACGTACTCGTTGGCTGGTACGTCGTAAGGCAGCGTGAGGCTGCGCAGGCCCATCAGAATCGCCGGCCAGAAGATGGTGTGAAAGGCGATATTGTCTTTGCCGACGAAATAGTACGCACGCGACGGCGCCTGCCCGCGCGCGTCCATCTCCCACCATTGGCGCCACGCCGAGGGCTGCCCCACGCGCTCGGCCCACTCGATTGAGGCCGAGAGATAGCCGATCACCGCGTCAAACCAGACGTAGATGCGCTTGTCCTCGAAGCCCGGCACGGGGACCGGCACGCCCCATTCCAAATCGCGCGTGATGGCGCGCGGTCGCAGCCCGTCGCGGATCCAGCTCAACGCGAAGTTGAGCGCGTTGGGCCGCCACCAGCCGGCGCACTCAGCCAGCCAGATCCGCAGGTGCTCCTGCAGTTGGGGCAGATCCAGGAAGAAATGCTCGGTCGAGCGAATCTCGATGCCTTGGCTGCCGCACAGCCGGCAGCGTGGCTCCAGCAGTTGCGCTGGATCAAGCGTGCGCCCGCAGGAGTGACACTGATCGCCGCGGGCCTCGGCACACTCGCAGTAAGGACAGATGCCCTCAACGTAGCGGTCTGGCAGGAAACGCTGGTCCGTTGGGCAGTACGGCGACTCCATCGTATCGCGGAGGAGCAGACCCTGCTCGAGCAGGCGCAAGAAGATCTGCTGGGTCTGTCGGTAATGGTTCTCCGTTACTGTAGACGTATACACATCTAGTGAGATGCCGAGACGCCGCAGCACATCGCTGATCTGCTCGTGATAGCGGGCAGCAAGTGTGTGCGGGGTCACGCCTTGGCGGTCGGCCTCTACTGTGATGGGGGTTCCATGCATATCGCTGCCCGAGACCATCAACACCTCGCGGCCAGCCATGCGCTGGTAGCGTGCGAAGATGTCGCCTGGAAGCATCGAGCCGGCGATCTGACCGACGTGTGTGGCGCTGTGAGCGTAGGGCCAGGCGACGCAGATGAGGATGCGCTCGCCGGCGGCAGGCAGAGTTGGCATATCCGATGGTACCCCTCTTGCGCTGTCGTACGTATAAATAGATGGGCGCCGGAGCATTATAGCGCACCACCCAGCGGGCAGGCGGTAAGACGCTCGGTCGCTGGGACGGCTGAGAGGGCTTGTGAGATAGCCCAAAACGGCGAGGTGTGGCGCGAGCGCCGGTGTGCTACACTCACATGTGGTGATGGGCAATGTGCTGTTAACATTACCCCTCGCGCGAGACGTTATCGTTCGAGGTGAAAAGGGTACGATGTCTTTCTTTTATCGCAACGAGCAGACGGGAGCGGAGGCCCGCATGGGCCGCACAGGGTCAGGCTTCTACGTCGAGGCCTTTCACCCCGATTTCGCGCTGCCTCTGCGCAAGACGTACGAGTGGTACCAACAAGATCTGGCCACCCGCGACTTCGAGATCCTGAAAGCAGTCGTCGGCGCGACCGCCGAGCGGCGCGAGCAGCAGGCGCACGCCATCGCGGGCTAGCCTGCTTGGACGTAGGTCCGGCGTACAATGGCGTACACCTCACCGCGGCATTCATCAGTCCGGATGTGTTGGCTGTTCTTATCTCAAAACGAGCCTGCCGGTGTTCTTGGCCGAGCAGGCTCGTTCATATCCGGCGAGAGCGGTGTGTGCAGGAGCCCTGCCCGCCTCGCTCTGGCGCCCGTGTGCATGTACAGCGTTACATCGCCTTGCCATTGCCGGAGGTGATCTATGGAGCGCAGGACGCTAGGCGCCGCACAGCTCCGCGTTCCGGTCGTCGGCATGGGGACCTGGCGCACCTTCGACGTGCACGGTGCCTCAGCAGAGGCCAACGCCCGCGCCATCGTGGACGATGCGCTGGCGGCTGGAGCGGACTTCTTCGACTCATCGCCGATGTACGGCGCAGCGGAGCAGGTGCTGGGCCGTGCCCTCGATGGCCGGCGCGACGAGGCGCTTGTTGCCACCAAAGTCTGGGCGCACGACATTGGCGAGGGACGCGCCCAGATCGAGCGTGCTCTGGGTTACTTTGGTGGCCGTGTGGACCTCTACCAGATCCACAATCTCGTCGCCTGGCGCGCCTACCTGCCCATCCTCGGACGCCTGCGCGATGAAGGGAGCGTCCGGGCAATCGGCGCCACACACTACTTGCCTGCGGCCTTTGACGACCTTGCCATCGTCATGCGCAGCGGCCGCATCACGGCCATCCAGATCCCCTACAATCCCCTTGAGCGCGATGTTGAGCGCGTCATTCTTCCGCTGGCCGATGAGCTCGGGCTCGGTGTCGTGGTCATGCGGCCCTTCGGCCAAGGCAACCTCATGCACCGTCCGCCATCAGCCGCGGAGCTAGAGCCGCTGCGATCTTTCGGCATCACCACGTGGGCACAGGCCTTGCTCAAATGGGTGCTCAGCGATCCACGCTGTCACGTCGCCATCCCAGCCACCGCTCGCCGCGGCCACATGACAGAGAACGCTCGGGCTGGCGAGCCGCCCTGGCTCGGCCCTGACGAGCGTGACTACATCACTGGCCTCGCCGCGCGCGCATGATGTGCGCCGCGTGTCCACTCGCCCCTACGACACCACGGCACCGGCCCCACCGGGGCCGGTGCTGGCATGTAAACACCACTGATGCTGACTGCCGACCGCTGGGATTGGCTTCTGACCTCAGAATACTCCGCGCAGGGCAGCCCGGTGCATCCGCTGGGGTGCGCGCGGGCTAGAGGCTAGAAGACGTCGGCCTCCGGCGACCACGACTCCAGCCGGCGCTTGATCGCGCCCATGAACCGCGCGGCGATTAGGCCGTCCAGCATGCGGTGGTCGAACGAGAGCGACATGTACATCATCGAGCGGATGGCGATCGCTTCGTCAATCACCATTGGGCGCTTGACCACGGCGTCCATCGTCAGGATGGCGGCGTTGGGCTGATTGATGATCGCCATCGAGATCAGCGTGCCGAAGACGCCAGGATTGTTGACGGTGAAGGTGGCACCCTGCATATCCGCGGGGGTCAGCCGGTTGCCGCGCGCGCGCGTGACGAGGTCGCTCACGGCGCGCGCAATGCCAGCCACGTTGAGCGTGTCGGCGCCGCGGACGACGGGAACGACGAGGTTGTTCTCCAGCGCGATCGAGACGCCGATGTTGATCTGCTTACGCAGCAGAATCTTGCCGTCCTCGGTCCATGAGGCGTTGACCCACGGGTGCTCTTTGAGCGCCTCAACCGCGGCCTTGATGACGAACGCCTGGTACGAGATGCCGTAGCCCTCGGTGCGCTTGAAGTCGTCGCGATGGCGGTCAAGCCAGCGCGCGAGGTTGGTCATGTCCACCTCGAAGACGGTGGTGGCGTGTGGCGAGGTGTGCTTGCTGCGCACCATGTGCTCGGCGATGGCCCGGCGCTGCGGCGAGGGCGTCACCAGCTCGTCGCCCGCCACAGCGGGCACAGGCTGCACAGCCGGCGCCGGGGTATATGCCGCGGCGGGTGCCGCGGCCGGTTGACCACCTCGTTGCGCGACGTATGCCAGAATGTCTTCTTTCCGGACGCGCCCTCCCTCGCCTGTGCCCGGGATCTGATTGAGATCCACGCCGTGCTCCTGCGCCATGCGGCGAGCGAGCGGCGAAACCTTCTCGGCGGTCGCGGTGGAGGCGGTGGGAGCACTACTGGCTGCGGGGCCGCTGCCATTGGTCGGGAAGCTTGCGCTGGCAGGGGCAGGAGAGGGCGCGGACGCTTGCGGGGCTGCTGCGGCACTGGCCGTTGTCGTCGGGGTGGCTTGCGGCGCCGCGCCGACACTAGGAGCCGCGCTTGCCGATGCAGTACCGGCGCTGGCAGCTCCGGCGCTGGCTGAAGAAGCCGTGCCGCGTGAGGGAGCCGCGCTCTCATCAATCTCGGCGATCTCCGCGCCGACCGGCACCGTCTGGTCCTCGGCCACCAGGATCTGCGTCAGGCGGCCCGAGACCGGCGACGGCAGCTCGGCGGTCACTTTGTCGGTGATGATCTCGACCAGCGACTCGTCGCGGCGGACCGTATCGCCGACCTGCTTGAGCCAGCGACCGACGGTGCCCTCGCTGACAGACTCGCCCAGCTGTGGCATGGTGATCTTGGTGGACATATCGTGCGCTCCTCGTGATGGCACTGCGGTGTGCTGGCAAGCGCGGCCAGCCGGAATGAACGATGCTGCCGGCGAACACGACATTGTGGCGCCTGGCGGCGATGGCTGGCAGCCCTGCGCGGCTGAATGGCGTGTGGAACGCCGCGCATACAGAACTATGCTAGCACGCCCGCCCGGTTGCGTCAACGCCGATGCCAAACTCTCGCTCTGATAACGTTGACGTGAACGGAAGCGTTTGGTACGATTTGGTGAGCGCGATTCGCGGTGTGGGACACAGGCGGTCCCGTGAATGGCGCAGCATGGAGAGGAGCGCGCTGAATGGCGGCAGTCGAGGGAGAACGGGCGACGGGCCAGCAGCTTGCGGTGGGCTCGGCAGAGAGCGTGCGGCCGGTGAGCGACCGCTACAAGTGGATCGCGCTCTCCAACACGACGCTCGGCGCGCTGATGGCGACCATCAACTCCAGTATCATCCTCATCGCGTTGCCCGCCATCTTCAATGGCATCGGCATCAATCCGCTGGCGCCCGGCGAGTCGAACTACTTCCTGTGGCTGCTGCTGGGCTACATGGTCGTCACCGCCACACTGCTGGTCACCTTCGGCCGCATCTCGGACATGTTTGGTCGCGTGCGACTCTACAACCTCGGCTTTGCGGTCTTCACTGTTGGCAGCATTTTGCTTTTCCTCACACCTGGCCGCGGAGACACGGCCGCGCTTCTGCTTGTCGTCTTCCGGCTGGTGCAGGGTGTTGGCGCGGGCTTCCTGTTTGCTAACAGCACGGCGATCCTGACGGACGCCTTCCCGCCGCATCAGCGCGGCCTCGCGCTTGGCATCAACCAGATTGCGGCGATTGCGGGATCCTTCATCGGGCTAATCCTAGGTGGCGTACTGGCGATCTTCGACTGGCGGCTGGTCTTCCTGGTGAGCGTGCCCTTCGGCATCTTTGGCACGGTATGGGCATACCTCAAGCTGCACGAGATCGCGACCATCCGCCGCCACCAGCGCATTGACTGGCTCGGTAACGTGACTTTCGCGGCCGGGCTGACGGTGCTGTTGTTGGGCATCACCTACGGTATCGAGCCATATGGCAGCTCGCCAATGGGTTGGGGCAATCCGCTGGTCGTCGCGGCGATTGTGCTGGGCACGGCGCTGCTGGTGGCCTTCGTGCTGATTGAGCTACGTGTGCCGGATCCGATGTTTCGCATGGATCTCTTCAAGATTCGCATGTTTGCCGCCGGCAATCTCAGCAACTTCCTCTCAGCGCTGGCGCGAGGCGGCCTGCAATTCATGCTGATCATCTGGCTGCAAGGGATCTGGCTGCCGCTGCACGGCTATACCTACGAAGAAACCCCACTGTGGGCGGGCATCTACATGGGGCCGCTGCTGCTCGGTTTCATCCTCATGGGGCCAATCGCTGGCTGGCTCTCAGACCGCTTTGGCGCGCGCAGCTTCTCGACCGTCGGTATGCTGGTGCAGGCTGCCGGATTCGTCGGGCTGCTGCTGCTGCCAGCCAATTTCGACTACCCTGTCTTCGCGCTGTTGCTGGTGGTGCTGGGGATCGGCTCGGGACTCTTTGCCGCCCCGAATACGACGGCCATCATGAACAGCGTGCCGGCGGAGACACGCGGCGTCTCGGCGGGCATGACGGCTACCTTCCAGAACGGCGCGTCGCTGGTCAGCATCGGCGTGTTCTTCAGCATCGTGACGGCCGGGCTGGCCGCCGCGCTTCCCAGGGCCTTCTTCACGGGGTTGACCAGCCATCACGTGCCCGCGCAGACGGCTACGGCTATCTCGCACCTACCGCCGACGGCGGCGCTCTTCGGCGCGTTCCTGGGGTACAATCCAATTGGCGTGCTGCTGCCCGCTCCGCTGCTGGCCCAACTGCCCGCGGCGGACCGCGCCGCGCTGCTCGGCAAGACCTTCTTTCCCAATCTGATCTCGTCGCCGTTCATGGTTGGCATGCGCGCGGTCTTCGTCGCCTCGGCGCTGATGTGTTTGGTGGCGGCGGTGGCTTCGTGGCTGCGTGGCCAGCGCTACATCCACGGGCAGCATCCCCACAACCCAGCAGAGGTCAGGCCGCGGGCAGCCGCGGTCGCGCGCATGAGCACGGCGCCCAGCACGTCCCGGCGACCGAGGCGCCGTCGGTAAGGGGCGTGTCGCGGATCGGGGCGACAAAGGAGGCGGGCGATGGCAGACGAGCGCGAGCGCATCGCCCTGATGCGGATCGTCACGATGTCGCGGGAGTACGGCAGCGGCGGCGGGGAGGTGGCCGCGCGGCTCGCTGCGCGCCTCGACTGGACGCTGATAGATCATGAGATCGTGGCGCAGGTGGCGCGGCGCCTTGGCGTGCCGGAGGACGAGGCGGAGCAGTACGATGAGCGCGGCGAGGGGTTGCTGATGCGTCTGCTGGCGGGCATGCGCTCGTACGAGCCCACGATACCCGTCCCGCCGCCCATGGCTATCTCAGACGAGCAGCGGTACCGCGATGCGCTGCGCCAGACGGTGGAAGCTGCCTGCGACGAGGGCCATGTTGTGATCGTCGGACGCGGCGCGCAGGTGCTGCTACGGGATCGCCGGGACGTGCTGCACGTGCGGCTTGTCGCGCCGCTGGAGGCGCGTATCGTGTACGTCATGCGGCGCGAGGGGCTGGAGCGCGGCCCAGCGCAGGCGCGCATCCAGATGAAGGACCGCGACCGGATGCGCTACATGCAGGCGGCGCATCGCGTGACGCCAACCGACGCGCTACTCTACGATCTGACGATCAACACGGCAGTGCTTGATCTGGAGGCGGCGGTGGAACTGATCGCGCTGGCACTGGGGCGCAAAGCGCAGCGTCTTGCGGCGCCGGTGGGCGAGCTAGGCCCCGCCGTCGGGATGCCGCCCTATCCTGGGCAGCCTGCCGATCTGCGCCCGCCCGAGAGCGCAAGCGAGACAGAGTCTACGCCACGGTAGATCTGCGTCGTGGACCGCAAGCTGCCGGCGGAATTGCTCGGTTTGCGGAAGCCTGTCGTCCATTCCTCCAGGTGGCCGCGAGGTCACTTCCGGATGCTCGCGGCCGCGCGGTATCACTTTCATGCAATGCTGCTAGGTCCTCTCCCCACTTGTCAGGCAGACCGTGTAGCTCTATAATTGAACAGAAGTTCTAGCGACATAACCGCTTTCTGAGAACACCTGAAGAATAGAGCAGTGTCCCATGTGAGTGGTCCCAACGGCGCCAGGGACAAAGGAGATAGACTGTGAACGAGCACGAGACTGAGACCAAGACCAACGCGCAGCCGCGCTTCCCTTCTAACTGGCAGGTTGCCGCAGACTTTGATCCCAACGATCATCTGATGCAGCTCAAGGGCCGCGACTACCTCAACGTCCAGGCACGCCTCTTGTGGTTCATCCGCGATCAGCGCGCACTCACCGTCGCCGGCCTGGCCAAGATGCCCTACATGGTGCGCACCGAGCTGGTGGAGATGGATCGCACCAACAACTGGGCACACTTCCGCACCGTCGTCCGTGATGTGCTGGGCAACGAGGCGACCATGTACGGGTCGGAGTCAGCCAAGGACTTCGCCGACTACGCCGAGAAAGCTAGCACCAAGAGTGTAGGCCGCGCCTTGCTTGCGCTGGGCTACGGGACGGCCTTTGCCCCAGAGATGGACGAGGGCGACCGCGTGGTGGATACGCCGCAGCGACATGCACCAGCGCAGCCTCGCGAGCACTCGCCGCAGGTGGTACGCGAGACCGCGCAGAGCCATGAGGCTCCCGCGGCGCGTGAGCTGACCCCGGTGCGCTCCGCGGTTCCCGCTGGCGAGCCAACTGGTGGCGAGGCGATGGCGACCGAGAAGCAGGTGGCGAGCATTCGCAAGCTCTGCGAGGCGCTGGGCAAGCCCGAGCCGGAGGGCACGCTGACCTACGCCCGCGCTCGCGAGCTGCTGACCCAGCTCAGCGGGGAGTACCAGCGCACGCGCCGCGCGAGCTAGTCTCGCCCTACGCCCCTCCCATCGCTCCTGGCACGGCCTGTGCCTAGCCTCCTTGTGACGCGCCCACCATGAGTGGCGCTGCGCAAGGAGGCGGCCGTATGGCGGAGGTGCCAGAGGTCGAGACGGTGGCGCGTGACCTGCAAGCCGCGCTCATGGGGCGCACCATCGAAAGTGCGGAGGTGCTCGCACCAGCGGTGCTGCGCGTCGGCACGCCCGCCGAGTTTGTCCGCGATATTTCCGGCCAGCGCATCGCTGGGGCGAGGCGGCGAGCCAAGTGGCTGCTGATCGCACTCAGCGGCGGCCAGACGCTCGCCGTGCACTTCATGCTTTTCGGCTACCTGCGTCTCGTCCCCAACTCGGCCGCACACCCGCCACATACGATGCTGGTGCTGTGCCTGGACGGCGGCGAAGAGCTACGGCTGATTGACCGGCTGGGCTATGCACGCGTCGCGCTGGCGCCCCTGCCAGAGCTGGAACATCGCCTTGGTCTGAGCTCACTGGGGCCAGAGGTGCTCGACGAGGCGTTTCGTCCCGAGCAGCTCGAAGCCCAGCTCGCTCGCAAGCGCATTCCCATCAAGCCGGCGCTGCTCGATCAGCACGTGGTCGCGGGCCTTGGCAACCGCGACGCCGACGAGAGCCTCTTTCGGGCCCGCATGAGCCCACTACGTGCGGCCGGGACGCTCACGCATGACGAGGCCGCGCGCCTGACCGAGGCCATGCGCGCGGTCCTGAGCGAAGGCATTGCGCAGCGCGGCTCGATGCGCGACCTGTGGGGGCACCGTGGCACCTCACTCGCACATCTAGACGTCTTCGAGCGTGAAGGCCAACCGTGCCCGGGCTGTGGCGGCCGGGTGGTGTGCATTCGCCAGAACGGCCGCCATACCTACTACTGTCCGGATTGTCAGCACTAGTCCCCGCTGGCGCGCCCGGTCAATCCCAGTAGCGCTCTTCCTTCCAGGGGTCGGCGCTGTTGCTGTAGCCGCGGATCTCCCAGAAGCCCGGGCGGTCGCGGTCCATAAACTCCAGCCCGCTCAGCCACTTGGCGCTCTTGTAGAAATAGAGCTTGGGCACCAGCAGGCGCACGGGCCCGCCGTGTTGCGGCTCGAGGTCGGCGCCGTCGTGCTTGAGGGCGATCATCACATCGTCGTCGTCGAGCGCTGAGAGCGGCAGATTGGAAGTGTATCCAGTGAAAGAGTGCGCCATCACAAACTGCGCTTGCTCGGTGGGCTGGACCCGCGCGAGGATATCGCGCAAATGGATGCCCTCCCACTGGTTGTCGTAGCGGCTCCAGGTCGTCACGCAGTGGATGTCGGTGGTGAGCTGGGTGCGTGGCAGCGCCAGCAGCTCCTCCCACGTCAGCTCCAGCGGATTGGCGACGGCGCCCCAGACCTTGAAGCGGTATTTCTGCGCGTCGAAGCGCGGCGTTGACTCATAGCTCAGCACCGGCCACTTCTTGGTGAGATACTGCCCCGGCGGCAGACGGTCTGTGCCATCCGCGCGCTTGTCGTCTGGGGCGGATTGGCGGGTTGATCCGAATAGGCGAGAAAGATCCATGCTTGACTCCTAGCCATCCGCGCCCGACCACACGTCGTGCATGCGACCGATAGCGCTCGCGTCGCGTAACATTATGAGAGGGCTGAGGTGCCGGCGCAAGGTCAGAAGCGCCGATCCGCCTCGCGGACCCATGAGATGTGTGCGGATGAGGGGCATGCGCGTTACACCTCACAGAAGAGCAGTACACCGCTATGTTGCGGGAAGCTGGCGACACAGTGCCAATGGAGGCGAGACTATGGATTTGGGACTGCACGGCAAGACAGCCATCGTGACAGGCGCCAGCCGTGGTATTGGGCTGGCCATTGCCAGCGCGCTACATCGTGAGGGCGTCTCGCTGGTGCTGGTCGCACGCTCGCAAGATGCGCTTGCGAAAGCAGCGCGTGACCTGACTTCGCGGGAAGGCAGCGCGGCGCCCCCGGTGCATCCAATCGCGGCGGACCTGGGCATGCGGGCAGAGGTCGAGCGCGTGGTGGCGCAGGCCATCGCTAGATTGGGACACGTAGACATCCTGGTGAACAACGCGGCGCAGGCCCAGACCGGCAGCTTCTTCGACATGTCAGAGGATGACTGGCAGGCCGTCTGGCAGGTGAAGGCCTTCGGCTACGTGCGCATGGTCACCGCGCTCTCGCGTCACATGATGGAGCGCGAGAGCGGCAGCATCATCAATATCATCGGCACGGCGGCCCGCACGCCGACCGAGGATTTCATCATCGGCGGCATGGTCAACGCCGCGCTGCTCAACTTCACTCGTGGCATCGCGCGCATCCTCGCACACAAGAATGTCCGCATCAACTCGATCAGTCCTGGCTGGACACGCACTGAGGGCCAGCAGCGGCACCTGGAGATGGTGGCGGCTGCACAGGGCAAGACCGTCGAGGAGGTCGAGCGGCGCGAGGCACGTGGCGTGCCGCTGGGTCGGTTGGTGACGATGGAGGAGATCGCCGAGATGGCTCTGCTGCTGGCCTCTGACAGCGTGCCGGCGATGACCGGCGAAGACATCATCATTGATGGGGGTGCGACCCCTTCTATCTAGCCCATCCCAGTTGCGGCGGCTTGGCCACACCCTACTTGCCAGTGCCGGACTCTGTCGCTATAATAGCGCGGGCCAAAGCCCAGCAGGACGCTCGCGAACCGGGGCGGCGCAAATCGCTTCGGGCACGGATTCGCCGGCGCGGGCGCCACGGATACGACGAGACTGAGGAAGGGAACGCTCAACATGGAACTCAAAGGCTCTCACGTGTTTCCGTCGGCCTCTCCGCAGGCGGTATGGGATGCGCTGCACAACTCAGCGGTGCTCAAGAGTGCAGTGCCCGGTGCGGTCCAAGACATCCAATGGCAGGGTGACAGCGCCATCGCCTTCACCGGTGGCATCGGGCCTGTCTCTGGCTCCGCCACCGCACAGGTCGTCAGCCAGACAGCGCCAAGCAGCATGCAGGTGGCGCTGAGCAAGGCAGGCAACAACGCGACACTCGCGGTGATGCTGACGCCTGACGGCGCCGGCACGAATCTGACCTACGCTGCCAACGTGTCCGGTCCACTGAGCATGGCGCTCCTGCCCCTGAAGGGCATGATGGAGGGCCAGATCAACGAGTTCTTCAATCGGCTCAGCATTTAGCTCGGCTGGCTGACGTGCCGATCACCGTTGACCGCCGGGGGGCTGGCTCACAACGAGCCACCCCCTGTGTTGTTATCAGCACCAGCGGCCGCCTTGGCACCACCTAGCCAGGGACGAGACAGAGGCGAAGGATGCGGAAACGGAGGGATGCGCGTGGAACCGCGGACAATTGAATCGGTGCGCGTAAGCCTGGACGTGCCAGCACGGATGCGCGACGGAACGACGTTGCGAGCCAACGTCTACCAGCCCGACGACCCGGGGGCGGCATCGTATCCCGTGTTGCTGACGCGGCTGCCCTACGGCAAAGACTTGCCACTCGGCTCAAGTGCGCTGCTGCCTGAACAGGCAGCGCGGCGTGGCTATGTGGTAGTGATCCAGGACGTGCGCGGCACCTTTGCATCCGAAGGCGAGTGGTTCCCATTCCTGACCGAGGCGCAGGATGGCTACGACACCGTGGAGTGGGCGGCGCGGCTGCCCGGCGCCAACGGCCAGGTTGGCATGTACGGCGTCTCTTACTTCGGCTTTACGCAATGGGCGGCAGCCAGCCAGCATCCTCCGGCGCTGCGCGCGTTGTTGCCGATGCATACATGGAGCGATACCGCCGCCGGACATACGGGCGTGATCTGGCGCAACGGCGTCCTCGAGTTGGGCAATCAAGCTGGATGGCTGCTGGAGACAGGCCTCGCCCAATTGCCGCGTCGTTTCCGCGACGATCCGCAGGCCTTGGGCCGTGCGCTCTACGAGCTCGCCCGCGAGATTGATACGCTGCCAGCGGCCGGCTATGGCGAGCTGCCGCTGCATAGCTTTGGCCCATTGCTGCGCACCGGCTTCGATGCGCCACTGCGCCGAGCGATCGAAGCGCGACGCGATCCACTGCTGGCCGCCGAGCCCGATCTTTCGGCCGCCTTCGATCTGCCTCTGCCCGCGTTGCACATCGGCGGCTGGTTCGACATCTTCCAGGCCGCGACGATCGCCAACTTTCAGCGCATGCGAGCAGCAGGCAATGACCGCCTGTGGCTGCTGCTCGGCCCCTGGACACATGGCAACGTCAACCGCGCCCAGGGCGACGTGGACTTTGGGTTCGCTTCATCGGGCGCGTTGCTGGACCTGCAAGTGGACCTGATGAGCCTCAGCGTGCAGTTCTTTGATCATACGCTGAAGGGCGTCCCGAATCTGCTCAGTGCGATGCCAACCGTCAAGTACTTTGTCATGGGCAGCAACGTCTGGAAGGGCGCCGCGACGTGGCCCCCAGATGGTGTGTCGCTCCAGGCGTGGTATCTCTCTAGCGGCGGGCGCGCCAACACGCTGGACGGCGACGGCGCCCTCAGCCCCGCGTTCCCTGCCGGCATCGCTTCCTCCGCTGATCACTACACGTACGATCCGGCCGCTCCGGTGCCCACACTGGGCGGCGCACACCTTTTGCCGCCGGTGTATCGGCGTGGGCCGGTTGACCAGCGGCCGATCGAGCGACGGCACGACATGCTCGTCTATACCTCTGCTGCGCTGGAGCACCCTGTCGAGATCGCGGGGCCGGTGACGGCAAAGCTCTTCGTCACCACCGATGCCGCCGACACCGACTTCGTCGCCCGGCTGATAGATGTCTATCCGGACGGACGGGCCATCCCGCTGGCCGATGGCATCGCTCGCCTGAGTCTGCGCGATGGCGTGTATCCGCCAGCGGCCGTCACGCCAGGCGCGCTCTACCAGCTTGAGATTGACCTGTGGTCCACGGCGAACGTCTTCTTGCCGGGGCACCGCATCCGCCTGGATGTGACAAGCAGCAGCTTCCCGCGCTGGGAGCGCAATTTGGGCACCGGCGCGGACAGCGCACGCTCTGCCGAGATGCGACCCGCGCACCAGCACGTGCTGCACGACGCCGACCATCCCTCCCATGTGCTTCTGCCAATCGCGCCTGCCGATGCCTAGAGAGTCCTGAGCTTCCCCCATGCGTCCGTCGCTCGACCGCCTGCGCCGTGGCCTCGGTGATCTCGCGCCGACCATCTACCGCGCGCGCCTACCGCTCGCCGATCTGCGGCTGCTCCCACTGGGCACGGCGATGCCGCCGAGCGAGCAGGCGTCTCCTGACGCCAATGCCCCCGGGATGGCGCGCCGTGGCGATTGGCGACCACTGGGGCGGCCCGGACCAGAGCGCCTGGTTCCAAGCGGCGGCTATGGTGCCGGAAACGATGCAAGCGCGGCTCGGTCCAACCTGCGCTGTTGTGTTGCGTCTCAACCTCGGCTCCGGCTCGGGCGACGCCTTCGGCTGGCCGGAGGGGCTGCTCTACGTCAATGGCCGCTTGCAGCAGGGGATCAATCGCCATCATTCTGATGCGCTCCTGTGCGAGGCGGACGTGCGCGTTGGGACGCTGCGCTTTGACGTGCGCGCGTGGAGCGGCCTGCGCCACCCCGACCACCGCATCGAAATGGCGGAGCTCGCCCTGCTGCATCGCGAGGTCGAGGCGCACTACCATCTGCTGCAGGCGGGCACGGAGCTGATCGCCCGCCTGCAAGAATCCGATCCCGTCACGCTCCCGCTGGCCGCCGCGCTCGACGATGCCTTCGATCAGGTTGACCTGCATGATCCCGCCAGCCCTGCACTCGAAGAATCGGCCGCACAGGCGCTTGGCTGTCTGCGTGCGCGGCTAGCCGAGCTGCGCGCCGATTTCAACGTGCCGGGTCGCCCGGTCGTGACGGCCATTGGTCATGGGCACCTCGACGTGGCGTGGCTCTGGCAGACGCGCCACACACGCGAGAAGACGGCGCGCACGTTCGGCGTGGCGACGGCCCTGATGGAGCATTACCCCGAGTACCACTTCCTGCATACCTCGCCGCAGGTGTTCGCCTGGCTGGAGCGCGACTATCCAGACCTGTTCGCGCGGGTGTGCGAGCGCATAGCCGAGGGGCGCTTCGAGGCGGCCGGCGCGATGTGGCTGGAGTCCGACTGTAACCTAGTGGGCGGGGAGTCGCTGGTGCGGCAGGTGCTCTATGGGCAGCGCTACATGCGCGAGCGCTTCGGCCGCACGTACGATGCGCTCTGGCTGCCCGACACCTTCGGCTTCAGCCCGCCACTGCCGCAGATCATGCTGCGCGCGGGGCTGACCACGTTCCTCACAACCAAGATGAGCTGGAGCGAGACCAATCGGGTCCCGGTGGACACCTTCCGCTGGCGCGGCCTCGACGGCAGCGAAGTGCTGGCCCATTTCATCACCACGCCCGCCGGCAATAACGATCCAGCGGTTCACGGCGCCGACACCTACAACGGGGCACCCGATGTTTTCGGTGTGCGCGGCCTGTGGAATCGCTACCGGCAGAAGGCGATCAATGCCGACCTGCTGCTGGCGTTCGGGCACGGCGATGGCGGCGCGGGACCGACGCGGCAACACCTGGAGATGATCCGTGCCATGCGCGAGCTGCCGGGCTTGCCGGAGCTGCGGCTGGGGCGCGCCGACGAGTACTTCCACCGCCTGCGCGAGCGCGTGTGGCAGGCGCGACGGCTGCCTGTATGGGAAGGCGAGCTGTACCTCGAGTATCACCGCGGCACCTACACCACGCAGGCGCGGCTGAAACGAGCGCATCGCCACAATGAGGCGCGGCTGCTGATCGCCGAAACCCTCGACGCCTGGCAGCACAGGCTGAGCGGCGAGCTTGCCCCTGATCGGCGAGCTACATTGGATAGCGCCTGGCATACCCTGCTGCTCCACAAGTTCCACGACATCCTTCCTGGCTCCTCGATTGGACCCGTCTGCGCCGACGCCCAGGCGGCAATGGGCGGACTGGCCGAGACGCTGGACGGGCAGATTCGCGAGGCGCTGACGGCGATTGCTGAGCACATTGCGCCGTCCGGCCAAGGACCACTGATCTTCAATCCATCGCCCTGGGCGTGCGACGCACTGGTGTCGCTGCCCACACTCGCGTCGGACCGTTACCTCTCGATGCGCGGCCAGCCGCTGGCCGCGCAGCTAGACAGGCTCCATGGTGACGGAGAGTTGCTGCTAGTGGAGGTGCCGGCCGTGCCAGGTCGTGGGTTTGCTGCTCTACACCGCGGGGAAGGAGAAGGGGCCGTGGCGCCGACGCACCCAGCCCGTGCGGAAGGGCGTACGCTGGAGAATGCCTTCTTCCGCCTGGAGTTCGCGCCAACGGGCGAGATCGCCTCACTGATCGACAAGCGAGTGCCCGGCGGGCGTGAGCTGGTCGCGCCGGGCGCGACGCTCAACCGCCTGGATGCTTTCGACGACCGACCGCGGCACTTCGACGCCTGGGACATTCATGCAAGCTTCGAGCGCAAGCGCTATCTGGTGACGACCACGCGCGTCGAGCTGGTGGAGACTGGTCCGCTGCGGGCGACGATGCGAGTCTCGCGGGAGGTTGTGGGCAGCGCGATTGAGCAGGATATCTCGCTCTACCGCACGCTGCCGCGGATAGACTTCGCCACGCACATCCGCTGGCGCAGCCGGCATGTGCTGCTGAAAGCCACTTTCCCGCTTGATCTAAGTACGACACATGCGACCCCCGAGACAGCGTACGGCGCGGTCGAGCGGCCGAAGCATCGCAACACGAGTTGGGATCAGGCGCGCTTCGAGACACCCGCGCATCGCTGGGTGGATCTCTCGGAGCCAGGCTACGGCGTCAGCTTGCTGAACGATGGACGCTACGGGCAGGATATCCGCGATCACGTGCTGCGGCTGACATTGCTGCGCTCGCCAACCGATCCAGATCCGCACGCCGACCAGGGCGAGCACGAGGTGACGTACAGTCTGCTCCCTCACCTTGGCGATTGGCGAGCGGGGGGCACCGTTGCCGAAGCCTACGCCCTCAATTGCTCTGCTCTCGTGCTCGCGGCACCAGCCGCACGCTTTCCCTTGCGGAGCGAGCTGGATGCGGGGCAGACAGACACGATACCGGCGATGATTGCCGCCGAGCCGGTCAATGCGGTAGTCGAGACGGTCAAACGGGCCGTGGACGGCGAGGGACTAATCGTGCGGGTGTATGAGGCGCACGGTGTGCGCTGCCGCGCCTCGGTGCGTTGTGGCTTCTCGCTGGTAAGCGTCGTGGAGTGCGATCTGCTGGAGCGTCCACTGACGCCTGACGGCAGCCCAGCGCATAGCGAGTGGGTACACTCACGGGGCGCCTCGCACGACACGCCCGAGATGCAGGCGCACGGCTGGACGTTCGATCTGCGACCGTTCGAGGTGCGAACGTTCCGGCTTCGTTGACGCCACCCATCCTTCTTATAGCCAGTGACTATCCAATCCAACGCCCAGTTCCATCACATCAGCACCAGCACGAGAACGCAATTCGTACACAGAGCCACACCCAGCCAGCCAGCCATCACGACGGCACCGGACTGATGGCTATTCCTCGGCGTCCCCGTACTGGGAGGAGGCACGCTTCGGC
Organism: Ktedonobacterales bacterium; assembly: GCA_035763125.1. Classification (GTDB taxonomy): domain Bacteria; phylum Chloroflexota; class Ktedonobacteria; order Ktedonobacterales; family JADMIN01; genus SMAG-U1939. The sequence continues at coordinate 9,014 of DASUBU010000021.1, read as the reverse complement.
TGCGACGACGTGCGGCCAAGCAGGGCGCCCGCCAGCACAAGCGCGTCGCCCAGGCGCACAATGCCCGTGCGCTCCGCGAAGTCAGAAGCCCGCTCGTATGCCGGCAGCTCGCCGCGCCGAGAGGGGAGACGGCACACCAGCACCGACATGCGCACGAGGCCATCCAGCACCGACTGCACCTCTGTCGACGGCCGGCTGGTCGCGCGCGCGAGCGTCGCGCGGGTGATCGGCTGCCGTAGTGCCGCCTTTTCGAGTGTGAGCAGCGCCAGGACCACTTCCAGGTCTCGCCAGCCGAGCGTGATGGGCGAGGGCCGCGGATGGCCAGCCGTATCGCGCACGATCGGCGGCAATTGTGGCTCTGCGCCGGCGAGCGCGGGCGTGACGAGATCAATATCGGGGTCGAGCATGTGCGCCAACGCACGGAAGCTGGGCAAGGCCCGGGCGAGTGCGGCGAGCGTCGCGCGTGAGGGATTCAGCGCCGCTGGACGGCCTGACTCCAGCTTCGACAGATAGCCCTTCGAGAGGCCCGTCACAGCGGATAGCTCGGTCAAGCTCAATCCGCCGACCTGGCGCGACGTGCGTAGCAGGTGCGCCCAACTGATCTGCCAGGACTCCTGGTCGTCGCCGGTCTCAACGGTGCCCTGCATGCGCTCGTCCTCCACTCGCACCGCCATATGTCACATACTCTCCGTCACTGCTTCTTCTGCTCCCTCATTGTAGACGCGCACGCCTTTGCATTGTGCGCCCTGCGTAGGACGTAGTACGATGCAGCCGGTGCAAGCGCGGCCGCGGGCCGCACGCACGCACGCACGCAGCGCGAGTGAAGGAGCGAACCAGGCAATGTCGTTGGAGTCCTATCTGCGAGCCGCACCCAAGGGCGAATTGCACGTCCACCTGGAGGGAGCCATCGCACCGGAGACCGTGCTCACGCTGGCACGCCGCAATCGCGTGGAACTGCCGGTGGACGACGTGGCCGGGCTGCGCGAGTGGTTTCGCTTCCGCGACTTCGAGCACTTCATTGAGGTCTACGTAGCGATCACACGCTGCCTACGCACCGCCGACGACTACGAGCTAATCGCCTACGAGCTCGGCGCAGCGATGGCCCGCCAGCATATCCGCTACGCCGAGATAACGTTCACGCCGGGCACACATCACTTCCTCGGCATGTCACTCGAGACGTACTTCGATGGCTTGCAGCGGGGGCGCGCGCTGGCGCTGGCTGATTTCGGCGTCGAGATGCGCTGGGTCTTCGATATCGTGCGCAACGTGGCCGACCCAGACCGACTATGGGCCGCCGCGGACTACACGACGAGCGTGGCGATCGAGTGCCGCGATGAGGGCGTCGTGGCCCTCGGGCTGGGTGGCCTGGAACGCGGCTACCCCGCCGAGCCGTTTGCGCCATACTTTGACCGCGCCCGTGCGGCTGGCCTGCGCAGCGCACCGCATGCGGGCGAGCTGGCCGGCCCGGAGAGCATTTGGGGGGCAATCCGTGCGCTCGGCGCCGAGCGCGTAGGGCACGGTGTGCGCGCGATCGAGGATCCCGCACTCGTCGCGTACCTCGCCGATCGCCAGATTCCGCTAGAGGTCAGTCCGTGGAGCAATCTACGCCTGGCAGTCTATCCCAATATGGACGCCCATCCACTACGGCGCCTCGTAGACGCCGGTATACCGCTGACGGTGAACAGCGACGATCCCGCCCTCTTCAACGCCGACCTGAGCGACAATCTGGCATTGTTGCTCGATCCGCCCGGTTATGACGTTGAGGCGCTGGATACACTGCTGCTGAACGGCGTGCGACACAGCTTCCTTCCCCACGCCGAGCGCACGTCACTCGAAGTCAGTTTTGCCTCCGAGCTAGACGAGCTGAAGCGGTGGCACGCAGTCGCACTGTGACTGCACGCGAGCACGGCCGGCACAGATCGCGACGGCACATCCAGGCGCACCTACTGCCGCCGGATGTGCGTCTCGGCGATGAACGAGTCCAACAGGGCGACGAAGCGGTCTGGAATCTCGATTGGTCCGGAGTGGCCGACGCCGTGCCAGATCTCCAGCCCGCACCCAGGGATCCTGGTAAACACCTCTGCGATGCCGGCGAAGGGCACGACCGTGTCGCGATCACCCCAGGTTACCAGCGTCGGCGTGGCGATCTCGTTCAGTCGATCGGTCACGTTGAAGCGCGCCATATCCTCCATCGTGCCGAAGTAGATGGGCTGCTCCCAGCGAACGCCCTCGGCGACCAGCAACTCCAGATAGCCACCGGACGGCGGCGTGGAGAAAGCACCCAGCACGAGCGCACGGATGCCCTCGGGATTGCCCTGCAGTGCATTGATCTGGGCGACAATCTCTGGCGCGAGGTGCATGCCGAACGGCGCCAGCGGATCCACCAGCAGCAAGGCCGCAAGCCGCTCAGGATGATCGAGCGCGTACCGCATCGCGACGCCACCGCCCATCGAATGGCCTACCAGCACAAAGCGCGACAGGCCAAGGGCATCGGCGAATGCCTGCACATCCTGCGCGTACTGCGCGAGCGTATGGCCCTCGATAGCCTGCTCAGACTCACCGGCAGCCCGCAGGTCAATCGCGTAGGCATGGTAGCGGTCGCCAGCCAGACGCTCTAGCGTAGGCTGCCACCAGTTGCGGGTGCTGATGAAGCCATGGACGAAGACAATCGGCAGTGGCCCCGTCCCTACCTCGACATAATGCATAGTGAAATCGGGAAGCTGAACCTGCGGCATGGCGCCACCCCCCTTCTCGTGTCTCGGGCCTCGCACTGGAGCCCATGGACCTCAATGCCCACACTGGGACCGCACGCTCGCTCGCCGTCACATGCTTGGATAGTCGTTATGAGCGCATCGTACCATGCTGTGCCACGCGGCAGTCTACCAGTTCGCCACCCGCTACCCACAGAAGCCAACCGAAGTCGTGCAGGTCGTCATGAGTCTGCCCAACCTCTGGCGTCATCGAGTAATTGGAGTGCGAACCAGAAGGTGGTGCCTTTGCCTTCGACGCTCCGCAGACCCACTCGGCCATCGTGCTGTTCGATGATCGTGCGGCTGATGTGCAATCCCAGGCCAAGACCCACACCCGTGCCGCTGCGCACCTGGGTGCCCGCCACCCGATAGAAGCGCTCCCACACGTGGCGCTGCTCGGCGGCTGGCACTCCCGGCCCCTCGTCACGCACGGACACCAGTGCCCATTCAACATCCGTGCGCAGATGCACACGTACCGCCTGGTCCTCACGCGAATACTTCAGCGCGTTGGAGAGGTAATTGGCCACCACCTGCCGAATACGATCCGCGTCGGCCAGCACCACTGGCGGCCTTCGCGAGGCCGCCGGGAGGCGCAGGTGAATCACACGTCCCGGCATCAATTGGCGCTGTTCCTCTGCGACCTCGCGCACGATGTTGGCGAGGTTGCAGGGGGTGACGCGCATTTCCAGCTTGCCCCCGTGAATACGCGAGACATCCAGGAGGTCCACGACGAGCCGGCTCAGCCGATCCATATGGTTCCCGGTTCGTTCCAGCAACCCTTGAATCAGTGCGGGCGTGGCGGTGCCTGGCCCTGGCTCGGTGACCGGCATCGTCTCTCGTTGCGCGATGACGCTGTTGAGCGTATCAATTGCCAACGTCACCGCGAGCTTGCCGCTCGTGACCGGCGTCTTGAGCTCGTGCGCCGCAATACTGAGGAACTCGTCCATGCGCCGGGTCGCTTCCACGAGCGCCAGCGCGTTCGCGCGAGCCGTCTCGCGCTCGCGCGCCAGGCGGTCGCGCTCGATGACCTGCGCCGCAAGCTTGGCGACTGCCTCGGCCATCGCATGCTCGTCCGCCGTGACATGATGCTCGACAGTGCCATAATCGAATGCCATCTCGCCTAGCAGGCGTTCGCCCACTCGCATCGGGACGACGACCAACGTTCGTGATCCGAAGGGGTTCGTCCAACGGTTGAAGGGCGGCTGGGCCCGATCAATGATGAGCGTCTGGCCCAACTTGAGCTGCTCTATCATCTCGTGGGGCAGATAATCGTCCAGGCGGCCCGCCTGCGGCCAGTTGGCCTGCCAATCCCACTCCTGTTCGGGAGAAAGACCCGCTATCGCTGCAACCTGCATGGTGTCGCTGTCGGGGTCCACCGAGACAATGTTTACCCGCTCGCAGCCCATGACCGCACGAGTCACATTGGCTATCCGACGAGCTACCGTCTCGCTGTCAAATGACGTCTGAGTCGCCTGCGGGCCAATATCGCCGACGAGAGCCTCTGCCATCGCCATCAGCGCGGTGAGTGCCTCGCGTGTCTGCCGCTCCAATCGGCGGCGCTCGGTCACGTCACGTCGGATCAGAACACCGCCGACGATCGTGCCCTCCGCATCGCGCACCGGTGCCCCACTCGCGTTCAAGACAATCTCGCGACCATTGGCTGTGCGCACAAAGACGTCCTCTACGCTCGACCCGCGCAGCACCTCACCGTTGAGCACACGTGTAGAAGGCAAGTGGTCGGACGGGATGGGGTCTCCATGCTGGTCGAGGAGGGGGAGGACGCGGCTACGCTGCGCTAACGTGCGTCCCGACCGCTCCTGAGGCACCTGCGCGCCCAGAAGCTCAGCATCTGCGGCATTGGCCTGCAAGATATTGCCTTCACGGTCGTAGACGATGACGGGATCAGCCATAGATTCGAATATAGCCAGCAGTTGACTGGCACGTGAAGCTGCCTCGCGCTCCGAACGGCGGAGCGCCTCATCCATCGCTTTATGCGCGGTGATATCATGAAACGCCAAGGTTGCGCCTGTCACCGCGCCTCCTGTGCTAATGGGCGACGACACGTACGCGACTGGAAACATCGCGCCATCCCGGCGCGTGAAGGTGTCGTCCTCGACGCGATCTATCTGGCCCGACTGCATCACCCGCAGTAGAGGGCACTCCTCCCTCGGAAACGGCGTCCCATCCGCATGCTGGAAGTGGATCGTCGCGTGCATGTCTTTCCCGAGCAGTTCGGCTTCTGTCCACCCCAGCAGACGTTCTGCCGCGGGATTCATGAAGGTAACGCATCCGGCGCTATCGAGCGCGTAGATGCCTTCGCCTAGATGATCGGTAATAGCACGCAGGAGACCGAGCAGCGGCTGTTGGCGCTCTTCTGCTGAGAGTTGCGCGGCGGGCCGCTCGACGTCGGCGGCATCATCGGGCGCAACCGTTTGAGAAGCGGATGCCTTTGTGTGGTGCTTCACGCCTATCCCTCCCCAGATGAGGGCCGATCATGCACCTGCTATCGGCATGTTGAGCGTGCTTCGGCTTTTGCACCGTTTGCCCACAACTGGCAAAGGCGCTGCGCACTCGGAAGTCAACGCGGTCCGCAGGAGGCGAGTGAATGACACTCCATGGCAAGCGGAGAGAATCTAGCGTAAGTTGTAGCAGCACAACACCACTGTAACCCGCCTCACGCTGGGCGTCAAACACGAGCCGGCACCACAGCTACGAAGCACGCCGTCCTGCAACCGTAAGAATTTGTTCACAAAGGGCAATCACCATCTAAGATCTCGATCTCAGCGTACCATGATGACTTCTTGCAGCACGCCGCGTGAGTTGTTAACGCGCGCGCTCGCCTCCGTGCTGGCCGCTGCTGCGCATCACTGTACCGCGCCGACAGCGAGAGATGGTGACGAGCGCAGCATCACACGGTGGATGCGGTACACTTGATCGATACCTGGCTCGCCAACAGTCTGGCGTTTGTGGGATGACGTAGCATGGCGCCTGCTATCTTTCCAGGGCAATCGCCACGGGATAGCTGGGAGGAGAACGAGACATGCGGGTAGCTAGCGATGCGCTGCAAGCCAGCCGAGACATCGCCGAACAGCGCCGGCGAATCCTGGTGGTGGATGACGAAGCAACCGTGCGCGAGGTGGTCGGTCAGTACCTGGAGATCGAGGGCTATACTGTGTTGCCAGCCATCAATGGGCTAGAGGCTCTACGTGTGGCGTCGGCCACCCCGCCTGATCTGGTCATACTCGACCTCACGCTCCCTGGCATGGATGGGCTTGAGGTCTGTCGCCGATTGCGCGAGGCGAGCGCGGTGCCTATTTTGATGCTGACAGCACGCGCCGAGGATGCGGACAAGCTGGAGGGCTTCCACGCTGGCACCGACGACTACCTGACCAAGCCGTTCAATCCACGCGAGTTGATCGCGCGCGTGCAGGCCATCATGCGGCGCCTGGAAGCGACGGGTGTCCCTGCCATGGTGTTTGATGACGACCTCCACTTTGGCAGCCTAACGATTCGCCCCAATACACGGCAGGTCCAGCGGGACGGGGCTCCCGTGGCTCTGACGACGAAAGAGTTCGACTTGCTAGAATTTCTCGCCGCGCATCCCAAGCAAGTTTTCACCCGTGAGCAACTGCTGCTGCACGTGTGGAACTACGACAACTACGGTGACGATAGCACTGTGACAGTTCACATGCGCCGTCTGCGCGAGAAGGTCGAGCACAACCCGGCACGCCCACGACACCTGCGAACCGTGTGGGGGATCGGCTACAAATTCGAGCCCTAACGCCGCTGGAGCAAGGCCACACACGCGTCAGGCGTCCTGGCCGGGCGGCCCCCCCGACAAGTATCGCCCAGAAGGACCCTCATTGCGTCAGCCACGCCAATGCTGACCGCAACGACAATCTCTGCGTCTCCCCACCAACCCGACACCTGCGCAGTCGGTGCGAATGACGTGCTGCCGTTTCTCCTTCAGCATGTCTTTGTAAGCTTTTGGTCACGTTTGACGCGCCGCGTGTAACTTCTCACTTCTACCCTTATGCTGAAGCCCGTAGCTACAGGGAAACACGCCTGCAGGGCGATGTGGCAGCGGCCCTAGGGGCACACCGATCAGCTGCCGTGGAGGCATCGAGATGCGTGAAGACACGCAAGATGATCCGATGGTGATGACAGCGCGCAAGGCAGTCGCGAATGCGATGTCGCGATTCACCTGTCAGGAGTGGATCGCTTTGCTTGCGTTGCGACGCCGCTACCGCCAGGGTCAGGACTGGTGGAGTGCGCACGAGTTAGCACATCTGCACTTCCTTCGCTGGCTCCATGAGACGGGGGGCATTGAGTCGTAGCGACGCCGTGCTGCCTCGCGATTGCCCGCTGGCAAGCATCGCTCATGCGCGTCGCCACGGTGAGGTTTGGATCACGCTGAGAAACGACATGCGACTCCATTGGAAACGTGCGCCTGATGAGACGCACTTGAGTCATTCGACCGGCACCATTGACCTGGTCCCAGACGAGGAGCAGGTGCGCGACGTCTATCGCATGGCCTACGGCAGTGTGGGCAATCGTGAGGAAGCGGAAGAGCTGACCGAGCGGATACTCAGGCGGGCAGCATCAGGCGCAGCCGCCAGGTCGAAGCGTGAGATGGCCGACCTGCTCCGCCGGAGCGCGGCTACGATCATTGCGGAACACATGCGTGAAGTCTACTCCTCCCCCACGGACTCTCTCGACTCCCTTGTCATCTCACCGCTCTTTGAGTTGGCAGAGACTGACGCGTGGCAGAGGGAACAAGGCGGCACACCCAATCGCATTGTCTGGATTCTGTCACAGCTTTCGGCAGGCGATCGCGACGTGTTGTCGTATCGCTTCCTCCGCAATGCCACGCTCGCCGAGACGGCGGCCCAGATGCACATAGGTCCCGCCGAGGTGATGGCTCTGCAGTGGTCGGCCTTGAGCAACGCCGCATGGCTCATGGCGCAGGAGCGGGCGATCCGATCAGCTCAGCAGGCCCAGTCTGCAGCGGGCGCTCCGGAAGCGATCCCACCGGAACGCGTGCTGCGCGAGGAGGGCGGCACCGCCGAGTGCGCGGAGAAGGCGCCGTGCGCTCACTAACGACTGCGGCAAGGGTTTACTACGCTGGCAGTGTCCGAAACCATTTATGGAAGGAGCGACGAGATGACGGATGTACTTGTCGTTGACGATAACGATGCCATCCGTGGCACGGTGCGCAGCATACTGGAATTTGCGGGGTATGAGGTGTGCGAAGCTGCAGACGGGCAGTTTGCGTTGGAGCATCTAGCCACCCATCCGCTTGAGCACGTGATTCTGCTGGATATTGAGATGCCGCGCTTGAATGGTGTGCAAACGCTCGAAACGCTCGCCCAGCAGCCCTCCTGGGCACTGCGCTACGCGATCATCATAATGACTGCATCTACGCGGCGGATGCCACACGCCTTTGCTCACCTTCCCATCTTGAGCAAGCCCTTCGACTTTGACGTGCTCCTAGGAAGTGTGGCACGTGCAGAGCAGCACTTGGTTGTCCCTTGCGTCGCGAGCTAGCCGGCACCGATGTCGAGGTTCGTGATACTGGCCGATGCGTGGGGCGGCTGCTTGCGCCCCTACCCGAAGATCGTCTCGGCCAGGAGGAATTGAGCGCATATGGCAAGCAAACGTGACGTACCGCTGGCAGCATTGGCCCAGGTACACGTGCTATTTCACGGCTACACTGGCGGCCGTGTGGCGTCCACGGTGACATTCATTCGTGATGGCGACGTGCGTGTGATTGTTGATCCAGGGATGGTTCCTACGCGGTCTACGATTCTCGATCCGCTGGCGGGCCTGGGCGAATCGGCCAGCGCCATCACAGACGTTGTATTCTCCCATCACCATCCAGACCACACCCTCAATGCCGCCCTCTTTCCCACTGCGCGGTTCCACGATCACTGGGCGACCTACCAGGGCGACGAGTGGAAGAGCCGACCAGCCGAGGGGTTCCTGGTCTCGCCCTCCATCCGGCTCATTGCGACACCAGGCCACACGCCGCAAGACATTACCACCCTGGTCGGCACGGCAGCCGGCATCGTGGCCTGCACGCACCTGTGGTGGGATGCGCAGGGGCCAGCCCAGGACCCGCTGGCGTCCGATCTGGCGGCGCTGCATGCGGGGCGCCTCCGTGTGCTACAGCTCGCCGCGTTGATCGTCCCAGGGCATGGCGCGCCGTTTGTCCCCGACGCTTTGACACCGCGCTGAGCTGAGAGGCGACAACATGTCGCGTTA
>DASUBU010000020.1:0-26342 GCA_035763125.1 Ktedonobacterales bacterium | reverse complement strand
CTCCAGCACGGCACGATGGGCCTCTCGGTCGCCTTCGACCTGCCGACGCAGATGGGCTATGACGCGGACAACCCACTGGCCGAGGGTGAGGTGGGCAAGGTCGGCGTCTCGATCTCCAGCATCGAGGACATGCGCACGCTCTTCCAGGGCATCCCGCTGGAGCACATCACCACCTCGATGACCATCAACGCCACCGCCGCCATCCTGCTCGCGCTCTACATCGCCGTCGCCCGCGAGCAAGGCGCCGACATCAAGAAGCTCTCTGGCACCGTCCAGAACGACATCCTCAAGGAGTACATCGCCCGCGGCACGTACATCTATCCCCCACGCCCCTCGATGCGCATCATCACCGATCTCTTCTCGTATTGCGCCGCCGAGGTGCCGCGCTGGAATACCATCAGCATCAGCGGCTACCACATTCGCGAGGCAGGCTCCACCGCCGCGCAAGAGATCGGCTTCACGCTGGCCAACGGCATCGCCTACGTGCAGGCGGCGGTCGAGGTCGGGCTGGACGTAGACCGTTTCGCCGGGCAGCTCTCGTTCTTCTTCAACGCGCACAACAACTTCTTCGAGGAGGTGGCGAAGTTCCGCGCGGCGCGGCGCATGTGGGCGAAGATCATGCGCGAGCGGTTCGGCGCGCGCGATCCCCGCTCCGAGATGCTGCGCTTCCACACGCAGACCGCCGGCTCGACACTCACCGCCCAGCAGCCGGACAACAACATCGTGCGGACGGCGTACCAGGCAATGGCGGCGGTGCTCGGCGGCACGCAGTCGCTGCACACGAACTCCAAGGACGAGGCGCTCTCGCTGCCCACCGAGGACGCCGTGCGTGTGGCGTTGCGTACGCAGCAGATTCTGGCCTACGAGACGGGCGTGGCTGATACGATTGATCCGCTGGCTGGCTCATACTACGTCGAGACCCTGACCGACGAGCTGGAGCGCGCCGCCTGGGACTACATCGCCAAGATTGACGCGCTGGGCGGTTCGGTACGTGCCATCGAGCAGGGCTACATCCAGCGCGAGATCGAGGAGGCGGCGTTCCGCTTCCAGCAGGAGCTGGACGAGGGGCACAAGATCGTGGTCGGCGTCAACCAGTTCCAGGTCGAGGGGGAGCACCAGCCGCCGATCCTGCGCGTGGATCCCGAAGTCGGCCGCCGGCAGGCAGCGAAGCTGGCGGCGCTGCGCGAGCGGCGCGACAACGCGGCGGTCGGCGCCTCATTGACTGCCCTGGAAGCGGCGGCGCGCGGGTCCGAGAACCTGCTGCCTCGCATCCTGGGTGCTGTCGAGAGCGAGGCGACGCTGGGCGAGATCTCCGATACGCTACGCCGCGTCTTCGGCGAGCAGCGCGAGGAGCGTACACTCTGACTAGGGTGGGGTTTGATAACCTGGTTCAGCAGGCAGAGCGAGGTCGCTCTCGCCAGGCCGCGTTTGACCCTGTAACTGTTGGCCGAAAGCGCCGCATCCAGCGGGCAGGCGCCTGACGCCGCCTAATCCACGGAAGTGATCGTGAGATCCGTGAAGACAACTTCAGTGTCAGCGGCTGCTTGGAGTGCAACTTCCCCGGCACTTGGCAGCGTCGTGTCGTCGGCAGTGCCTACCTGTGCCCCGTTGACGAAGAAGACGAAATGGCTGCCCTGCACGCGTACCTCAAGGGTGTTGCTCTGGCGCGGCCCGATTTCGATCGCCAAGTGAAAGCGATAGCGCACGACATATTGGCAGAGTTTCTGTCCTGCTATGCACTTGAAGAAGACCCAGTACCCATTGCTGGCTATGTCGAACTCGTACCGGTCGGGGTTGCCATTGAGGCGGAATACGATCCCGTATGGCTCGTTGATGGAGCCAGTGAGCTGCTCGGCGGTGACTGTGATATTGAGGTCGGTCTGATCGCCGAGCGGTGCCGGGCAGAGATGAAATCCCTTGACGTGATAGCCGTCGCTCTGGAACCAGCAATACTTGTTATTGGTCCATCCAGGAGCCCGCGAACGCAGCGTGTTGTGGTAGAGCACGTTCGCGGCCGGCGTGGCTGTGGCCGTAGCTGTGGCCGTGGCTGTGGCCGTGGCACCCGGCATCAGAGAGGTGGGAGGCACGGTTCTAGCGCTCGTAGACCCTAGACTATTGGCCAGCGTGAGACCGCCCACAGCACCAGCCATCACAAGGACAACGGCACAAACCAGGCTCGCTACGATCAAGAGCGCCGTGTTGCGCCTACGGGGCGTGGACACCGGGGTGCCAGCCTCAGCCAGGGGATAGCTGAAGGAAAAAGGCACCGGATAGGGCTGGTAAGTTGGCGGGTAGGCTGGATGTGAGGGCTGCCCGGATATACCAGGCTGCGTAGCCGCTGGGACGGTGTGTCCAGGCCAATATGGTGGAAGATAGCTGGGTGGATAGATGCCGGGTGGCACGCTCGCTGGGGAACCCTGCTCCGATGGCTCAGATAGCGGTTGTGGAAGCAACTGCCCGCAGCGAGGACAGCTTGCCGGCATCCCGTCGAGCATCAGGCCGCAATTCGGGCATTGCATGCGCGGTCCCGCCACCTTTCGCCTTCCAAGAACGCGCACGTCGGTGTCGCGCTTGAGCGCCCAGGTTCCTCAGGCGGGACCATTATACGCGAAAAGCTTGCCCCTTGCTATGCCGGTGTTATGACGCTACGGTCTTGATCGTCAACTGGCTGAACACGACCTCGGTGTTGTCATCGCCGACGAGCGCGACCGCACCCGCGTCTGCGAGTGCATCGTCGTCGGCGGTGCCCACTTGTGTGCCGTTGACGGAAAAGGTGAAGTGGGTACCTTTCGCCTGCACTTCCAGTATGTTGGTGACGTGCAGCCCGCGGTGGATCGCGCTGTTGCGACGGTAATCAACCATGGTGACGCATGCCTGCTGCGCGGCGAGACACTTGAAGAAGACCCACGAGCCCTGCGCGTCTATGTCGAACTCGTAGCGATCCGGGTTCGAGTTGTGGCGGAAGGCGATCCCATGGGGATGTGTAAGAGTCCCGTTGATCTGCTCCATCTGGACCCGTACACTGATGTCGGCCTGGTCGCCGATCGGCGCGAAGCATAGATGGAAGCCCTTGATATGATAGCCATCGCTCTTGAACGAGCAGTTCTGATCATTGGTCCAGCCGGCAGCCGGCGAGAGCAGCGAGTTCTCGTAGAGCACGGCTGGGCCAGCGGTCGCCGTGGCACTCGCCGTCCCTGAGGTCGCTGTCGCGGCCGCGGTAGGGCCGGATCCCGCGCCGAGAGACAGCGCGAGCAAGCCAACGGCGCACACGACCACGATAATGACCGCGGAGACCACACTGACCACGATGAGAGTGGTATTGCGCCGGCGCGGCGGAGGAGCGGAAAATGGCGTAGTGACCGGAGCTGCGGCATATCCGGGTGGATAGGGCTGCGGCTGCGGATAGCCCGGTGGATAGCCGGGATACGCGGGCGGCGGTGGCGTGCCGAGCGGCATGCTGGGCGGGGCAGCCTGCCCTGGCCCATATGGGGAATCACTGCTCGGCGGGTAGGCGCCGAACGGCACACTCGGAGGCGCGCTCTGCCCCCACGGCCCCGGCTGCTGTTGCTGCTGCGCAAGCGCCTGCCCGCAGCGCGGGCAATTCGCTGGGTTACCGTCGAGCATCAAGCCACAATTCGGACACTGCATGTGCTTCCCCCCCTTCCACCTTTCACATGACCAAGCGCCCAAATGCCTCATACGGAAGCAGGTTGCAGTAGCCGCGTCTCCACAGGGCTTAAACCCATTGGCTGGCCGCTGGCGTGTGGCCGGTCCACGGGTGCCGACGATCACTCAACGCAAACGGATGCGGTATCACCGCGGAAGCATTATACGCAAGGCGCTCGCTCTTGGCTAGGGGCAGCCGCAGACGCGAGACGGGGCACGCGCCCCCATCGCAGAGGACGGCGTGCCCCGCCGTATGGTCAGACATCCCTGCCCGAATGCAAGGGCGCGTAGCTTGGTCCCGCGCGAGCCCATCGCGCCCTCGCCGCCTCCATCTTGGGCTCACGCTTCTGGATGTGCCCCCCCTCCTCGCAAGGAGAGGGGGCTGGGGGTGAGGACCCGCCTAGTACTCCGGCATCGCGGGCGCGGACGGCTTCTCCTTCTCGGGAATATCGGTGATCAGCGCTTCGGTCGTCAGAATCATTCCGGCGATCGAAGCGGCATTCTCCAGCGCCGACCGGGTCACCTTGGCGGCATCAATCACACCGGCTTCCACCATGTCCTCGGTCTTGTCGTCGAGCACGTTGTAACCGATGTTGGTGTTCTTCTGCTCCTTCTGCGCACGCCGGACCGCCTCGACCACCACCGCGCCGTCCTGGCCGGCATTGATGGCGATCGTGCGCAGCGGCTCTTCCAGCGCGCGGCGCAGAATCGTCACACCCGTCGCCGCGTCGCCGGTCAGCTTCAGCCCGTTGAGCGCCTCGCCGGCGTTGATCAGCGCCACGCCACCGCCCGGCACGAAGCCCTCCTCGACGGCCGCGCGGGTCGCGGAGACCGCGTCCTCCACGCGCGTCTTGCGGAACTTCAGCTCGGTCTCGGTGCCCGCGCCGACCTTGATCAGCCCCACGCCGCCGGCGAGCTTCGCCAGTCGCTCTTGCAGCTTCTCGCGGTCGTAGTCGCTGGTCGTGTTGTCAATCTCGGCCTTGATCTGCTTGATGCGCGCCTGGATCTCCTTCGGATCGCCCTTGCCCTCGACGATCGTCGTCTCGTCTTTCTTGCCGATCACGCGGCGGGCCTGGCCCAGATCCTGGAGCGTTGCGTTCTCCAGCCGCCGGCCGGTCTCCTCCGAGATCACCTGGCCGCCGGTCAGGATCGCGATATCTTGCAGCATCGCCTTGCGGCGGTCGCCAAAGCCGGGGGCCTTGACAGACAGGATGTTGAGGATGCCGCGCAGCTTGTTGACGACCAGCGTTGCCAGCGCCTCGCCGTCCACGTCCTCGGCGATGATCACAATGTTGCGGTTGCCGATCTGCGTCAGCTTCTCCAGAATCGGCAGGATGTCGGCGACAGCGGAGATCTTCTTGTCGGTGATGAGCAGATAGGCGTCCTCGATGACAGCTTCCATGCGGTCGGAGTTCGTCACGAAGTAGGCCGAGATGTAGCCCTTGTCGAGCTGCATGCCCTCGACGTACTCGGTCTCGAAGTTGGTGCCCTTGCTCTCCTCGATGGTGATGACGCCGTCGCGCCCGACGCGCTCCATCACCTCGGCGATCAGCTCGCCGATCTGCGGGTCAGCCGCCGAGACGGTCGCGATCTGCGCGATCTCCTTGCGGCCGTGGACCGGCGTCGCGTGCTGGCGGATGTACTCCACCACCGCCCCGGTGCCCTTCTCGATGCCCTGGCGAAGCTGCATCGGATTCGCGCCAGCGGCCAGATTCTTCAGACCCTCGGTGACGATCGCCTGCGCCAGCACCGTCGCGGTGGTCGTGCCGTCGCCCGCCACGTCGTTGGTCTTGGTCGCCGCTTCCTTCAGAAGCTGCGCGCCCATATTCTCGAAAGGATCTTCGAGCGAGATCTCCTTGGCTACCGTCACGCCATCATGCGTCACGGTCGGCGCGCCGAACTTCTTCTCCAGCGCCACGTTGCGGCCCTTGGGGCCGAGCGTGGTCTTGACCGCACCGGCAAGGACGTCAATGCCCTTCTTGAGCGAGCGTCGCGCTTGCTCGTCGAACTCAAGCTGCTTGGCCATGTTCTCTGCTTACTCCTCGTCTGTCCGCTGGTGGATGCTCCGTTCAGAGCCGTCCATCACGGTCGCTACTTCTCAGTCAGGATCGCCAGAATATCGGACTCACGCAGGACCAGCAGATCCTCGCCGTCCATGGTGTACTCGGTGCCGCCGTACTTGGCGAAGAGGACGGTGTCGCCCTCCTTGACCTCCATCGGCAGACGGTCGCCTTTGTCGGTCACTTTGCCGCTGCCGACGGCGATCACGGTCCCGACCTGCGGCTTCTCTTTGGCCGTATCGGGGATCACGATGCCACTTCTGGTGACTTCTTCCTTCGCGCTGGGCTTGACCACCACCCGATCGCCCACCGGGCGAATCTTGCTTGCCACGCCGTTGTCCCTCCCACTGTCTGTCGTGTTGGCGCGTTTTGCCATGTGCCTGTACTATCTAGCCGGCGTCGTCCACGTATGCGGGAGGCGCCAGCAACCGGCGGCGCACCAGCGCCGCCTCTCGTGATGTCCGTTCGTACTATGCCGCAGCGGCCGTTAGACTCGCATAGGCATGGCATTAGAAGCGCATAGGAGTTGTGCTAGAGAAGCGTTAGAAGGGAGCGCTGCGAGTGTTCGTGCGCATGGCACGTCGCATGCTGCGCACACGTCCGGTCATACATCGGTCGCCGGCACGCTGGCGGAGGGGAGCGAATTTGCATGCGCATCGCGGTGATGGGCGCCGGCGGCACCGGCGGTTACTTTGGCAGTCTACTCGCGCGCGCCGGCGAGGATCTGACGTTGATTGCGCGCGGCACCCAGCTCGCCGCGATCCTCATCCATGGTCTGACGGTCCGCTCGCGGCTGGCCGGCGACTTTACGATCCCGATCCCCATCAGCGGCGACGCCCGTGAGGTCGGCGTGGTGGATCTCGTTCTCTTCTGCGTCAAGACGTACGATGCGGCTCCCGCCGCCGCGCAGCTCGCACCATTGATCGGCCCCGAGACCGCGGTTCTGCCGCTGCTCAATGGCGTGGAGCACGTTGATCTGCTGGCAAGCGCCGTGGGCCGCGAGCACGTGCTAGGTGGCGTCGCCTTCGTCACCGCCAACGTCTCGGCGCCCGCGGTGATTGTGCAATCCGGCGGACCTGGTCAGGTGCTGCTCGGCGAGCTGGACGGCGGCCGCAGCGCGCGGGTGGAGCGCATCGCCGCCGCACTGAGCAAGGCAGGCATCGCCACCGAGATTCCACCCGACATCCAGCTTGCGATGTGGGAGAAATTCCTCTTCATCTGCGGCTTCAGCGGACTCACCGCGCTCACCCGGCTGCCGATTGGCAACGTCTGCGCCGAGCGCCCGACCTGCGATCTGCTGGCCGGCGTGATAGCCGAGACGGCCGATGTCGCCCGTGCCTCGGGCATTCCTCTGCCGACCGAGGCCGTTGGCCACGCCATGCGCATCGCGCGCGACTTCGAGCCGTGGTCTAGCGGTTCGATGGCCCACGACCTGGCGCACGGCAACCGGCTGGAGCTGGAGGCGCTCAACGGCTCGGTAGTCCGCCTGGGCCAGCAGCACGGTGTGCCAACGCCGCTCAGTTTCGCCGTCTATGCCGCGCTGTTCCCCTACGTGGATGGCACGCCCAAGCTCGCCCAGCCGCCGGAGGTGTAACCGCGCCTGCTCACGGCATGCGCGAGGCACGCGGACATCTTAGCAGGAAGCCGCGCATCACGCGCGGTCCAGATACTGCGCGAAGAAGGCGAGGACACGCTGCTGATAGTCCGCGGGATGCGCGGCGAGCGCGCCGGTGTGCCCGCCGCTGGGGGCGATCCACTCCTGCTTGGGCTGGCCGGCCGCGGCGAAGAGCTGCCGCTCGCCAGAGAGCGGCGTGGTGGCGTTGCGGTCATCGGCGGAGTGGATGAAGAAGACGGCCCGCGGGGCGACCTGGGCGACGACGGCCAGCGGGCGCGCATCGGCGAGATGCGCGCCGATCAAGGCATCAACCAGCGCCGGCTCGTAGGGCAGCGCCGGGACGGCCAGCGGACCGAGGGGCAGCGTGCCCATGCGATCGAGCTGCGCGCTCTCGTCGGTCCAGGCGCTATCGGCGACGACGGCGGCGATGGCAGGATCTCGAGCAGCGGCCAGCAGCACGATTCCAGCGCCAAGTGAGATGCCGAGCGCGCCGAAGCGCTTGTTCGTCAGGTCGGACCGCGAGGCGAGGTAGTGGGCGGCGCCGATCACGTCGTTCGGCTCGGTGGCGCCGAGGCCGATCCCCCAGCCCGTGCTCTCACCGCAGCCCCGGCTGTCGTAGAGCAGGACGTTGTAGCCGGCGGCGTGGAGAAAACGCGCCCAGGGCAGCATGGTGGCGCGTGTGCCCTTGAAGCCGTGGACGAGGATGATGGTCGGGGCATCGGCGGAAACCAGGGAGAGCCAGCCGGCGAGCGGCACGCCGTCGGAGGCGGTGAAGTGGATCTCCTCTGCAGGAATACCGGCGGAGCGCGCATTAGGCGCGCTGCGGCCGCTTCGGTTGGCAACCAGCGTTATCCCACGGATGCCGGGAGCGAGCGCATAGGCAAGCACGATACACGCCATGAGGACGATGAGCACCCGCCGCACGCGGGATAGCACGCGCAGCCGACTGGAAGGACGCTGCCGCTGCCGCGTCACCTCGGCGGCCTGGTCTGGATTGTCAGCCATCGCGCGCTCCATCCGGTGGGCTAGGGCAGCGTCTTGAGGGCGTCGTCCGGGCGCGGCTCGATGAAGAAGCGCCAGGCGAGGCTCACCCCTAGCACGATCAGCAGCGTCAACATTACGCCCGCCACCGTCAACGGCGCGACACCGTAGCGCTGAGGAACGCCGGGCAGTAGCGCTGCCAACACGATCAGCGCGTAGAGCGCGGCGCCGAACCAGGGAAGCGTGCGCGAAACGAGCGTGGCAGACTTGCGCACACTGCTACGGAGCAGGAAGAGCGTTTCCACCACGCCGATCCCGCTCGCGATCAGGAAGGCGACCTGCCACAGCGGCCGTGTCTGCGC
Organism: Ktedonobacterales bacterium; assembly: GCA_035763125.1. GTDB lineage: Bacteria > Chloroflexota > Ktedonobacteria > Ktedonobacterales > JADMIN01 > SMAG-U1939. The sequence continues at coordinate 17,658 of DASUBU010000020.1, read as the reverse complement.
GGCGAGCAGGGCCACCAGGCTCATGCTGCCCGGCAGCAGGAAGTAGAGCGAGATGTTGGTCGCCATGCGTCGGCGCTGGGGGTTCCCGATCCACTCGGCGTATTTGGTTTGCAGCACAAGCCACCAGAGTCCCAGCAGCGTGAAACAGAGCTGGGCCACCGTCTGGTAGAACGTATCGAGGCTGGTCGGCATGGATACCCGCCTACTCGTTGTTCAGCACCATGCTGTGCGCGGCGTCGCCATTGTAGCAGCCGCACGGACACGCCGCAATCGCAAGGCTGGTGCGACCACTGCTCCCCCGCGCCATGTGTAACGGCCGACTCTAGCGAAGAAGCTTTGCCGGACGTAACCTTCAGCACAGCCGTCGCGTGTAAACGTCGTGAAAGACAAATGACGCTGGTCTGCACTGTGGTGGACCTGGCGAGGCACAGGGAGAGCACTTCATGAGGGAGCGGAAGAAGCAGGTGGGGGTCGGTGCGGCGCTTCCGGCGGGGCTGCTCGCACTGGCGATGCTTGCGGGCTGCGGCATCCTGCCCGCGCCCGAAGGCCCGACCGTGCTGAGCGACACGCGGCCTGGCAACCTGAACCTGGTCGTCGTGGTGCAGGACATGATCTCGGATGCCAGCCTTCAGCCGGCCCTGAATGTCACATTCCTCTTTCAGACCGACAGCGGGCACGCGGTCCGCCTCGTCAAGGGCGAGACAGTCATCTGCGGCGATACGGCTCTGCAGAACAACGATAGCAGCTTCGATGGCCAGGTACCGATACCCGCCGATCCGTCCACGCCGATCTCCTGCACCTACACGAGCGGCACGGCGGCCGCCGACATATCCTTCGTCCTGCCGCCTACGCCGGTCATCCTCTCGCCCAAGGCAGGCGACACCGTCACGCGTGCCAAGGACTTGACCGTGCTCTACACGCCGAGCGGCGGGCGTGGCATCCAGGCGACCGCCGAGAATGGGACGGTGCGTGGAGCAGTGACCGGCCTGCAGCAGCCAGATAACGGCCGCTATGGGCCGCTCGACACTACGCAACTCCAGCCGGGCGCCGGCCGAGTGGTGGTTGACCGTGAGTACGCCTCGCGCACACTCAGCGACAGCGGCTTCCGCGCGGCGCAGCTCAACATGCGCGTAGATGGTGCGATTGACGTCACCTGGACATAGCCTGGGTTGGCCCCGACGCATCTCAGAATACGTCGGGGTCCACATCGAGCGATCTGACTATGCCGGGTGCACTACCCACGGCTGCTGTTCTGCTTCGCCGGGCACATTGCGGCGGTCGCCGCCGCCGCTGTCGCTTGTCGCCGTGGCCGGGGGCACGCCACTGGTCGCGCTGGCCGCCGCGGCTTGCGCCTGGCTGCCCGGAACCGCCTCCGGGTGCTGGCGGTTCACCTCGTCCCAGAGTTGGACCACGTCGGCCGGGGAGACGTTGGCGACGATGGCGCGTAGCTCCGGCGCGTCCAGCACTTCTTTCTCGAGCAGCCGGCGCGCGATCTCATCCAGCAGCGGCCGGTAGCGCTCCAGCACCAGCTCGACGTAGCGGTAGCGCTCGGCGATGATGCGGCGCACCTCCTCGTCAATCACCGACGCGGTCTGCTCGGAGAAGTCGCGCTCGTTGCCCAGGCTCATCTCCTTGCCGAGGAAGATCTCGCGCTCGCGGCCGAGGAAGACCGTCCCGACGCGCTGGCTCATCCCCCAGCGGGTGACCATCTCGCGCGCGAGAGCCGAGACCATCTGAAGGTCATTCTCCGCCCCGGTCGTAATTTCGCCCAGGGCGACCTGCTCCGCCACGCGCCCGCCCAGCCCGACGGCGATGCGCGCCAGCAGGTAGGACCGCGAGTAGTTGTGGCGGTCGTCGAGCGGCATGATCTGTGTCACGCCGAGCGCCTGGCCGCGTGGCACGATCGTCACCTTATGCACTGCGTCCGACTCCGGGGTCAGCATCGCCACCAGCGCGTGCCCACCCTCATGATAGGCGATCACCCGCCGCTCCTCGGCCGCCAGCAGCAGCGGACGCTGGGCGCCCATCATGATGCGGTCAATGGCGTCCTCGAAGTCCTTCATCAGGACATTGCTGCGGTTGCGCCGCGCCGCCAGCAGCGCTGCCTCGTTGCAGACGTTGGCGATGTCGGCGCCGACCATGCCGGGCGTCGCGCGTGCCAGCACGTCCACATTGATATCCGGCCCGAGCGGCATGCCGCGTGTGTGCACGGCGAAGATGGCCTCACGCCCCGTGCGGTCCGGGCGATCCACCACCACCTGCCGGTCGAAGCGGCCGGGGCGCAGCAGCGCGGGGTCCAGCACGTCGGGGCGATTGGTGGCCGCCAGCACCACCACTGCCTGGCGGGCATCGAAGCCATCCATCTCCACCAGGATCTGATTGAGCGTCTGCTCGCGCTCGTCGTTGCCGCCGCCCAGCCCCGCGCCACGCTGGCGGCCAACGGCGTCCAGCTCGTCAATGAAGACAATGCAGGGCGACGTCTTCTTGGCCCGCTCGAAGAGATCGCGCACGCGGCTGGCGCCGACGCCAACCAGCATCTCGACGAACTCCGAGCCAGACATCGAGAAGAACGGCACATCCGCCTCGCCCGCCACGGCCTTTGCCATCAGCGTCTTGCCGGTGCCGGGTGGCCCCACCAGCAAGATGCCCTTCGGCAGCCGCCCGCCCAAGCGTGAGTAGCGCGTGGGGTTCTTGAGGTAGTCCACCACCTCTTCGAGGTCGGCCTTCGCCTCATCCACGCCTGCCACATCGGCGAAGGTCGTCTTGGTCTTGCCGCCCATGTACATGCGCGCGCGGCTCTGCCCGAAGCTGAAGATGCTGCCCTGCGCATTGCCGGCCCGGCGGAAGATCCAGAAGATCAGGCCGACGATGAGCAGGATCGGCCCCCATTGCCATAGCAGGGTAACCCAGATGTTCGAGCTGCTGCTGCTGACGTTGATCTTCACGTCATGCTGCTGCAGGGCCGGGATCGTATCTTCACTATTCAGGTTGGGGATAGTGGTGTTGAACTGCGTGCTGGTTTGATTTGACTGGTCTGACTTCACGGGCGTCTTGAACGTGCCCGTGACGGAGTTGTCGGTGAGCGTGACCGAGGCGACGTTGTCGTCCTGGACCTGATGCATGAACAGGCTGTAGCTGACAGACTCACCTGAGCTACCCAGGCCTGGCTGCCACAGCACCAGCAGAATCAGCGGGATCGCCACCAGCAGGATGATCCACGGCAAAGTGCGTCGCCACGGATTCGGCTGGTTGGGCGGTGTATTCGGGCCAGATGGCAGCCCTGGCGGGCCACCCTGGCGAGACTGGCGATCGGGTGATGGCGTCATGCCGCGCCTCCCTCCGGCGGGTATGTAGAACAGGGCGCGTGCCAGCATCGGGTGATATACCTATCGGCCGGCAAAGCGCCGCGCGGCTGGGGAAGCCGACGTACATCTCTGCAACGCAAAGATGATGCCAGCCCGCGCCATGTGTTAAAATGAAGGCGAGCCGCCATTCCTCCCTGATTAGCATGGCCGCGGCACACTCTCGAGCATACCCATGGAGGCGCACATGCAACCCCTTCGCGTCACCACCCGGATGGGCATGCCGGCGCGCGGTCTCCCGCGCAGCCAGCCGTCGCCCATACCGCTCGCCGCCTGACGCCGCACGCCTCCAGTGCACCGCGCTTCGAGGGCCGCCCGCTGTGGGCGGCCTTTTCACGTGGCAGGTGAGTCCGCCGCGTGCACTTTCGCAGGCCAGGCATCGTCTTTCTCGTCTGTTCTGTTCCCATCATCTGAGCCAAGGAGCAGCACTTCATGAGTGAATCAGCCGATCCCCAGCGTCCGCGCTGGTACATCACCACCGCCATCCCCTACGTCAACGCGCGGCCCCACATCGGCCACGCGCTGGAGTTCATCCTGACCGATGCGCTGGCTCGCTATCACCGCCAGCTCGGCGAGCAGGTGTTCTTCCTTACGGGCACCGACGACAACAGCCTCAAGAACGCGCGAGCCGCCGAGAAGGAGGGCATCCCAACGGCAGAGCTCGTCGCACGCAACGCGGAATATTTCGCCGACCTCAAACCGGCGCTCGATCTCTCGTACGACGACTTCATTCGTACGAGCGTAGACCCGCGTCACCTGGCCGGCGTCACCAGGCTGTGGGAGGCCTGCGCCGCCAACGACGACATCTACACGCGCACCTACCGTGGGCTCTACTGCGTCGGGTGCGAGCTCTTCTACACCGAGGCCGAGCTGGTGGATGGCCTCTGCCCGGAGCATCGCACACGGCCGGAGGAGGTCGAGGAGGAAAACTACTTCTTCCGCCTCTCGCGCTACCAGCAGCAGCTCGACGAGCTGATCTCCTCCGATACGCTGCGCATCACGCCCGTCTCGCGCAAGAATGAGGTGCTCAGCTTCATCCGCTCAGGCTTGCAGGACTTCAGCGTCTCGCGCTCGCGCGCCCGCGCCCGCGATTGGGGCATCCCCGTGCCGGGCGACCCCAGCCAGGTGATCTACGTTTGGTTCGACGCGCTCGCCAACTACATCACCGCGCTGGACTACGCGAACGACGGCCCGCTCTACCAGCGCTACTGGGCCGAGAACCCGCACCGGGTGCATGTCATCGGCAAAGACATCATTCGCTTCCACGCCGTGTACTGGCCGGCGATGCTGCTCTCGGCGCACGTGCTGCCGCCGAGCGACATCCTGGTGCACGGCTTTGTCACGCTCTCGGGCGAGAAGATGAGCAAGTCGCTGGGCAACGTGCTCGACCCGCTGACGCTGACCAACACCTACGACACCGAAGCGGTGCGCTATTTCTTCCTGCGCGCGGTGCCCTCCACCGATGACGCCGACTTCACGCTGGAGCGCTTCGTCCACACCATCAACGCCGATCTGGCCGACCGACTGGGCAACCTGCTGAACCGCGCCGTCAGCATGATCGGCCGCTACTTCGACGGCGTTGTGCCGCCGCCCGGCACGTATGACGACGCCGACCAGGCGCTGCAAGCCACGGCCGCACGCACCGCCGAGCGGGTGGCGGCCGTGATGAGCCGCTTCGCCACGCACGAGGCACTGGCCGCCATTTGGGAGCTGGTGGACGCCGCCAACAAGTACGTCGAGGACACCGCGCCCTGGACGCTAGCCAAACGGCGCAAGGCGGGCGGCACGGAGGGCGAGGCAGCCGGCGCGCGGCTGGGCACGGCCCTCTACTCGCTGGCCGAGGCGCTGCGGCTGATCGCGCTGCACTGCACGCCATTCATCCCTGTGTCGGCGGCTGCTATCGCACGCCAGCTCGGCCTGCCGGAAGAGCAGACCGCCGAGTGGCGCCAGGTCGCCACCTGGGGCGACTATCGGCCCGGCACACATGTCCAGCCGGGCGGCGTGCTCTACACCAAGCGCGAGCTGCCCGAGGAGTAGCGCGCATCAGACAGCACGAGGCCCTTCCCGGAGCAGTTTCTGCTTTCCCCGGAAAGGGCCATCGTGCGCAATCGCCTTGCCGACACCGCGCGGCTCACCACCACCTCACCGCCGCACCTGCCGCCGGCTACCGCCTCACATCCACCACCATCAGCATCGCGATCACTTTGTGTAGTATATGCTACCGATATGTCAGGACGATGAATACGGCTGGGCTTTCAATGACAACCTGTTCAGAAATGTGGGGGTACAAAGTCCCAATTCGCCCCAAATGGTGACAGAAATGTCATCCATTCGGCGACAGTCGCCCACCGCCGGTTCTGGCCTATCCGCGCGGAATCGTCATGGTGAGGAGGATGGCATGTACGTCGAGCGCCTGCGCCTGACCGATTTTCGCAACTATCGGGCGCTCGACCTCGCCCTCCCGCGCGGCCTCGTCGTCTTCAGTGGACGCAACGCCCAGGGCAAGTCGAACGTGCTTGAGGCCGTCACCCTGGCCGCCACCAGCCGCTCCTTCCGCACCTCCAGTGATCGCGAGGTTGTGCGGTGGGGAGCGCCGGGCCGCTTCGCGCGCGTCGAGGCCAATATCGCGCGGCATGAGGGGCCGCTGCACGTCGAGCTGGTCGTCTCCGATATCGCACCTCCCCAGGAGGGCACGCCGACCGCCGGACGCAGCGAGCAGCCGTCTCGTGCCGGCTCGCTCTCGCCGCCGCCCGCACCGTTCCGCAAGCGCATCAAGGTCAACGGCACGCCACGCCGCGCGATGGACCTGCTTGGCCAGGCGACCGTCGTCGTCTTCGCGCCCACCGATCTCGAGATCGTCACCGGCACCCCCGCCGAACGCCGCCGCTTTCTCGACGTCACGCTCTGCCAGGTTCATCCGGCGTACTGCCGTACGCTGAGCCAGTATCAGAAGGTACTGACGCAGCGTGCGGCCCTGCTGCGCCGCATCCGCGATGGCGAGGACGAGCCACATGCCCTGGGCTACTGGGATGAGCAGCTTGCGCGCCTGGCGGTGCCGATCATGCGCGCGCGGGCCGAGTTTCTCCGGCGGGCGGAGGCCGACGCCGCCCGCATCTACGCCGAGCTGGCGCGCGGCGAGGCGGAGAACGCCGAGTATGCGGACGAGATGAGCGACGCCGATGCGTCGCTGGCGTCCGAGGACGCGCCTGCTGAGCCGGAGCCGAATGCCCTTCCGTTGCGGCTCGTCTACCGTCCATCGCTGAGTGCTGAGCTGCCCGAGGATGAGGCCGCCGCGCAGGCCGCGTTCCGTGCCGGCCTTGCCGCAGTGCGCCGCCGCGAGCTGGCCCAGGGCGTCAACGCCGTGGGGCCACACCGCGACGACATGGCCTTCCTTGCCGGCGAGATGGACCTCGCCATCTACGGCTCGCGCGGCCAGCAGCGCAGCGCCGCCCTCGCCCTCAAGCTGGCCGAGCTACGCTACATCGAGCGCGAGACCGGCGACCAGCCAATTCTGCTGCTCGACGACGTGCTAAGCGAGCTGGATGCTCGACGCCGAGCCGATCTGCTGGATGCGGTGGCTGCACTAGATCAGGTGCTGCTGACGACCACCGACGCCACCGCGCTGCCGGAATCCGCCCGCGCCCATGCCACGCTTTTCGACGTACGCGGCGGGCGCGTCGTGCGGGCCACTCCCTGATCTCGCTCATTACGTCCACCTCCCTGTGTAAAGCTTGCATGCGCTGCGCGTATTAGACTATGCTACCGGCTGGCCGCCAAGGGGATGGGGGGCCAAGGAGCAGCAGGGGGATGCTATGGCCGGCAACGGCAAAGTCTTCATCAGCCACTCGCACGAAGACACCGCGCGTTGTGCGCCGCTGCTGGCGGCGCTGGAAGCGTGGGGAGTAGATTACTGGTTCGACACACAAGGGCTGGGCGCGGGCCAGCAGCTTACCGAGCGCATCCAGCGGGAGATCACGCAGCGTGATGTGTTTCTGCGCGTCTGCACCGCCGCCACGCAGCGCTCGTTCTGGATGAACCTGGAGGCTAACGCCTTCCGCGGCCTGCAAGCCGAAGACCGCCGGCACCGCCGCGGAGACAAGCGGCTGCTGATCAATCTGATTCTCGACGGCGACTACTCGCGCGAGCCCTTCGACAACGCCACACTCTTCATTGATGCCGCCAGCCGGCCGCGCGCCGTCTGGCTCGCCGAGCTGGGCCGCGCACTCGACGTTACCGCGCCGACCAGGGCACGGGTCAGCCGCCGGTCGGTGCTCGGCTACACGGCCGCCGCGGCTGTCACGCTCAGCTCCACTGCCGCGGCCGGCGCGCTCTTTCTGGACTACCGCAGCCGCACGGAGGCCACCGCCGCCGCGGCAGCAACAGCCAAGCACGCACCTGGCAAGGTCGTGTGGAAGATTGACCAGGCAAGCGGCAAGAAGGATGTGCCTGCGGCTCCGGTCGTGGCGGCCGGCAAGCTGTATGTGATGAACGGCTACACACTGACGGCCTACGATCTCGCCAGCGTCGCGCATGGCAAGCCACGCCAGCTCTGGCAAAAGCAGTTCAGCCCGAAATTTACGTTTGTGGTGCCTGATGTCGAAGGCAGCGTCGTCTTTGCGGCCGTGGACTGGTCACTCTATGCCTTGCGCGCGAGCGATGGCTCGACGCTGTGGACGAGCGAGCTGCCCAAGAGTGACACCGGCACCATCAACTCGACTCCTCTGCTGGTAGGTAACACCATCTATCTGCTCTCGGAGAAGGGCAATCTCTACGCCTTCGATGCCAAAGGCGGCGCGCCGCTCTGGACCGACCCGATCGAGCTGGCGCCGCACCTGCTCGACACCGCCTCCGGCCCGGTGGTAGATGAAAGCTCACTCTACATCGGCTCGTACGATCACCACCTGTACACCGTCAGCGCCAAGGACGGCTCACCGCTGTGGAACGTGCTTACCCACGGCAAGATCATCTCGACGCCGGCCGTCGTCAACGGCGTCGTCTACTTCGGCTCGGGCGACAACTATATCTATGCCCTGCACGCGCACGACGGCTCGGTGAAGTGGAAGTACCTGACCGGCGACGACGTCCAATCCTCGCCCGCGGTGGTGGACGGCGTGGTCTACATCGCTTCAAACGACGGCTACCTCTACGCGCTGGATGCCGACACCGGCAGTCCGTACTGGCGCGCGCCGGTGGGCGACCTCGACGAATCCACGGGAATTATAGACAACAAGGGACCTGTCACCTGCCGGCCGGCGATCAGTGGCGACGCGGTCTGCGTCATTGACACGCTCTTCAACATCGTCCGCGCCTACACCCGCCATGACGGCAGCGCGCGCTGGACCTTCAAGTCGAAGAGCTACGCGAACGTGGATCCCATCGCCGCCGATGGCTTGATCCTCTTCGGCTCGGGTGATCAGACGCTGTACGCATTCGGAGCATAGGCGGATTGGCTGGCGGGGCACGGAACGCGGACGCGGACGCACAAACGGGCATCGCCACCGGCGCACATAGCCACAGGAGTGAGAGAGAGCATGCGCGGCAACGGCAAAGTCTTCATCAGCCACACCCACAACGACAATGAGATCTGCGCGCCGCTGCTGGCGGCGCTAGACGCCTGGGGCATGGACTACTGGTTCGACACGCAGCAGCTCGACCCCGGCCAGCATCTGAGCGAGCGCATCCAGGAGGCCATCGCCGAGCGCGACATCTTCATCCGCGTCTGCACTCCCGCGACGCAGAACTCGTACTGGATGACGCTCGAGATGAACGCCTTTCGCGGCTTGCAGCTCGACGACCAGCAGCGCAAGCGCGGCAACCGGCGGCTGAGCGTCAATCTCGTATTGGCTCCCGGCTATCAGCCAGCGGTCTCAGACCGCGCGGACCTGCTCATCGAGGCCAGCAATCGCCCGCCGCGGGCGTGGCTGAGCGAGTTGCGAGACGCACTGGAGCTGACTGTTGCTCGTGCACGCAGAATGAGCCGGCGGGCGGCGCTTGGTCTGGGCGTCGCGACGCTGGTGACGGCCGGCGCGGTCGCTGGCGGCGGCGTGGTGCTGGCGCAAGAGCACAAGGCGGCTGTGCGGCCGCCGTATCCCAAGCCCAAGGTCATCCCGTTCACCAATCCGCAGACGCTCGACCCGCGTGTCAAGTGGTATTTCAAGGCGGGTGACGACGAGGCAGGGTTGTCGCTCACGCTGGGCGATGGCGTACTCTACCTCACCTCGGGAGATGGACTCTACGCACTCAAGCCCGACGACGCCACTATCTTGTGGATCAACGGCAAGGTCAGCGGGGGGCCCGCGCTTGTCAGGGGCAAGATCCTCTATGCCGACAGCGGCCTGGGCGACATCTACGCGCTCAACACGAGCGACGGCTCGGCGATCTGGACGGCACAGACTGGTAATATCTTCCTTGACAGCGCGTATGCCCTGGGCAGCGACGCGATCTTTGCCTACTCCGCCGACGACACGATTGATGCCTATAACATCAGCGACGGCTCACGCCGCTGGCGCAGCAAGCAGGCCGTGAAGTCCGACCTCTTGCAGCATGGCCCAACGGCGGCTGGCAGCACGGTCTACGCTGGCTCCTCAGATGGCAATCTCTACGCATTCAAGACGTCTGACGGCAGTGTCGTCTGGCAGCACCTCACTGGCGGCCCGATTGTGGACGCGCCAACAGTCGCCAACGGAGTCGTCTACTTCGGCTCCAAAGACAAGTATGTCTATGCGCTCAACGCCGCCGACGGCAGCCTCAAGTGGCGCCACCAGGCCGGCTTCGATGTGGACCTGACACCGACCATCACTGGTGGCGTGTGCTACATCGGCCTGGAGCAGTACCTCTACGCGCTGGATGCCAACACGGGGAAGGGGCTATGGAAAGCGCCGGTCGCCGACCTGGATGCCTCGGGCAATCCGACGGGGCTTGATTTCGTCGGCGGGACGGCGGCGGTGGCAGGTGATCTGGTCTACGTCACGGCCGGGGCGTATCTATACGCCGTCAGCGCGCAGCAGCGGAAGTATGTCTGGCGGTTCAAGACGCGCGACTTCAATGACAACAGGTCAACGCCGATCGTGGTGGGTGATGTGGTGTACTTCGCCGGCGACAACCACACGCTGTACGCGCTGAGCGCATCGTGAGCGCGCGCTGATCCGGATGGTGCCGGGAGCCGAGCCAGGCGACCGCGAGGAGTCAGGGAGCCGGAGAAGGAGTGGAGCGAGATGCCGGGGAAGGTGTTCATCAGCCACGACCGCCAGGATACCAGCCGCTGCGCCGGGCTGCTGGCGGCGCTGGATGCCTGGGGCATTGATTACTGGTTCGACCGGCAAGAGGCGAGCGCGGCGCAGCAGCTCAGCAACCAGGTGCAGATGGCGCTGGCAGAGAGTACGGTCTTCCTGCGCATCTGCACGCCCTCCACACGCCGCTCGTTCTGGATGAGCATGGCGCTTGGCGCCTTCCTGGGGCTGCAAGCCGACGACCACCACCAGGGCCGCGACAACCAGCGCAGGCTGGTCAACGTGATCCTCGATTCCGGCTACATACGCGAGCCATTCGACCGCACGACGACCGTGCTCGACGCCACCGACACTGCGCATCCGGAGTGGGTTAACGATCTGCGCGAGGCACTGGACCTGCCGCCGCTGGCCGATCCGGCGGCGACGGCCGCCGCGATCTACAGTCGGCCGCCGAAGAGGGGCATCAGCCGGCGGCAGGCGCTCGGCCTGGGCGTGGCGGGCGCGGCGGTGCTGGCCGCTGCTGGCGCCGGTGGGCTCGTGCTCCTCTCGAATAAGGGCGGCTCGCCCACCGTCCACACTCCCACGCCCACCCCCACACCGCCCACCAACGATCCGCGACTGCAATGGTTCTTCCCGGCTGACGACAAGATCGTCTCCCCGCCGATTGTCGCTGGCGGCGTAGTGTACACCGCCTCCAATACTGGCACCGTCTACGCGCTCGATGCCGATGCCGGAACTCTCCTCTGGAGCCAGCCGCTCCGCGAGGTGATAAGCAACGCGATGGCTCTCGCCAATGGTTTGCTTTACGTTCGGGCGCACACGCAACTCTATGTCCTTGATATCGCTGCTCAGGGGAAAACCAAGCTCCACACTGAGAGCCTATTCATCACCGAGCCAGCCATTGTCGCCGGGCGGCTCTATATTGGCCAATCACCGCCGGAGATCGACAGCCTCGATCCGCAGAACCTCCGGTTTCTGTGGAGCACCGTTATTGCAGGCAATCCAAGCAGCGCGCCAGCGGTCGTCGGGAATGTCGCCTTTGTTGCCACCGACCAAAGCTACCTCGAAGCCTACAGCGCCGTTAAGTCCGATACGCTGATCTGGCGCCGTAAGCTTGGCGGTTCGGTGTTGCACAGCAAGCCGGTCGTCGCCAATGGCGTCGTCTACATCGGCAGCGACGACCACCGCTTCTATGCGTTCGACACGCGAACGGGTGCCGACCACTGGCCGAAGCCGTTCGAGACAGGGGGAGTGATCGAAGCGACGGCGCTTGTCTCCGACGGCACAGTCTACGTTGGGTCAGGCGATGGCGTGCTGTACGCTCTCGACGCAGCCACAGGCAAGCTCCGCTGGTCCTACAAGACGGGTGCGCCAATCTTCAATGTCGCGCCTGTGCTCGAGGCTGGCGTCCTCTACGTTGCCTCGGAAGATCACCACGTCTATGCCCTCGATCCTGCGAACGGCAAAGTGCTCCGCTCCTACGAGTGCGCCGGCCCGATCCTCGTCACACCGGCCATTGTTGGGGACACCCTCTACGTTGGCGATCTCGCCAACTATGTCTATGCCTTCCACCTGACATGACGGCTCCGCATAGACGTGGTAGTCCGGTCGCATGGTACAATGGCGGCATTGCTTCGCGCCCGCACACGTCTCACGCGCACCCGGTCTGGCGGCGAGCATGGAGGCAGCCTGGATGACGTCGCTCCCCACTCCCACCATCTCGGTCATCATCCCCACGCAGCGGCGGCCGGCGCGGCTGTGGCGGGCGCTGGCGAGCGTCGCGGCGCAGAGCTATCCCGCCGTCGAGGTGGTGGTGGTCAACGACGGCGGCGTGCCGGTCGAGCAGATTGTCGCGCGCTATCGCCAGGAGTGCGGCCGGCCGATCATCTACATTGCCCTGCCGGAGCAGCGCGGTGTGGGTGGCGCGCGCAACGCCGGCATCGCCGTGGCATCAGGGACGCTGCTGGCGCTGCTGGACGACGACGACCGCTATCTGCCTGGGCACCTAGCGCGTCTGGCGAAGTCGCTGGCGGATCATCCCGACGCCAGCGCCGCCTACGATGAGGCGCTGATCCAGGTCGAGGCAGGCAGCGCAGAGGAGGCCGAGCCCCGGGTAGTCGCCACCTGCCGCTTCGGCCTGGCCTACGACGAGCAGCGTTTCCGCCACGATGACTATATCGTGCCGGGCACGCTCCTGCTGCGGCGCGAGGCCTTCGAGCGGGCGGGCCGCTTCGACGAGACGCTCCCGGCGTTGGAGGATTGGGACCTGCTGCTGCGGCTGCGCGCGTTCGGGGGCTTCCACTTCACAGCCGGCATCGGCCTCGAGTATAGTCAGCGCGTGCAGGCCGGCGACAACGCCAGCAGCGTCTTCGATGACCGCCGCCGCGCCACGCTGGATACCCTCAGCGCGCGCTATGGGCTGCCCCATTTGGAGCCCAAGACATTTCTCGACGTCGCGCGCGAGCTGGGCTTCGCCCTCCGTCCTACGGAGGCACAGCCGCCCCGGACGTGAAAGGCTGAGTAAGCGATGGCCGCACCGCCACACCCCGTGCGCTCGCCGCGCCTGGGAGGTCGCCTGCTCGGGCTGTTGCTCGTCACTCATCCGCTGCCGAGCGCGATGTACGTCGTCATGACAGCGGCGCTGGCCCTGTTGGCCGCGCTCTCTGCCCGCCAGCCGCTCGATCCCAGTGCGCTCGCGCGCGTCCTACTCGCCGTAGCGGCGGCGCAGGTCGCCATCGGCGGCCTCAACGACTACTGCGACCGCGCGCTTGACGCCGCCTCGGGCCGCCGCGAGAAGCCGCTCGTCCGCGGACTCATCACGTCACGCGACGCCCTCACCCTAGTCGTCGGCGCGAGCATCATCTCGCTCGCCTGCTTCGCCTCGCTGGGACTGCCGGCGTTCCTGCTCGGCCTGCTGATCGAAGGGCTGGGCGTAGCCTACGATCTCCGTTTCAAGGGTACGCCGGTCAGCGCGCTGCTCTTCGCCGTCTACTTTCCGCTCTTCCCGCTGCTCGCCTGGGCCGTCTTCGGCCGTTGGCAGCCGTTCCTGCTCTGGCTGCTGCCGTTCGGCGCGCTGCTGGGCATCGCGATGAACGTCGCCAATACGCTGCCCGATCTCGAAGCCGACCGTGCCGCTGGCCTGCGCGGCCTGCCCCATCTGCTCGGTCCGCGGCGTGGTATGCTGCTCGCCTGGCTTGCCCCGCCGCTCGTGCTGCTGGCGATGTGGGCGCTCGATCTCGCCGGCGCCATTCCCGCCCGCCTGCCCGCCATGCTTGTCGCCACGGCCGGCGGACTGCTGCCGTCGCTCGCCGCCGCCGCGCTGTATCGCGCGCGCCCAGCACCCGCCACGCTGCGGCGGACGTTCCTGCTGCAAGCAGTGGGTTTGCTGGCGCTGGCCGGCGGCTGGCTTGCTGCCGTCGCCTTCTGATGGCATGAAGGACCAGGGGGCGGGCTGGCAAAAGAGGAGCCAGGCAGCCACCAGTGCCGCTCGCCCGCTTGGCGACCGGCATAGCAAGTTGGCCCAGGGGGAGCGGAGCTACCTGGGTTGCTGGCCGTACTCCTCGTCGGAGACGTGTGCGCCCCAGGTCGCGCCGTGACCCTGGTCATCCACCTCGAACAGTGCGAGATGGGTCATAAATCGGTCGGGGGCGGCGCCGTGCCAGTGCTCCTCACCTGGCTCGAAGAACACACGGTCGCCAGGGCGGATGACCTCGACGGGGCCGCCGCGCCGCTGCACACGGCCGATGCCCTCTGTGACGTAGATGGTCTGGCCGTGGGGGTGAGTATGCCAGGCCGTACGGGCGCCCGGCGTGAAGTGGACACTGCTGGCGCTCAGGCGCGAGCCGGCAGATGGCGCCGCAACCGGGTCGAGATAGACCGCGCCGGTGAACCACTCGCTCGGCCCAGCCGTGGTCGCGCTGGCATTCCTGGTGATCTGCATGTCCTGCTCCTTGGTTGTGTTATGGCGCGCACCAATCCCAAAGGCCGCCGAGCGTTGTGCGGCGCGCCCGGCGGGCGGTCCCTGAATCGTGAGTATTGTAGCAAGCCATGCTGCGGCAACAGTTCCGGCCGGCGGCGTATGCGCGCCACCAGCCGGCGTCCGTTAGTACCACCTGCACAGGGCGGCACGGGCGCCGATGCTATACTCAGCGCACGACAGCTCCACCCCCGCCAGCACAGGGTGTGCCACCTGGCGGACCCTTCGAGGACGACTAGCATGGGCAGCCAGCTCCACCGCGACCGCAGGCGCATAACCGAACGGCACACAACATCGCCGCGTACCCGCGCTGCCCGCCGCTCGCTGACCAGGAGCACAAGCCCTGCCGAGCCTGCCTGGCACATCGCCCAGTTGGCTGCAGAGCAGCCCTCTCCACGGCCCAGCGCCGAAAGCGCCCTTGCGCTATTGGATCGCCCACCACAGGAGCAGCCCGCGAATGCTCATCCTGATGTCGCGCGACGCCGTATTCTGGTCGTCGAGGATGATCCTAAAGTCGTCCAGATGATCCGCGACGGCTTCGAGCTGGCGGGCGATTCTTCGTGGGCACTGGAGACCACCGGCGCTGGTCGGCATGCCCTCGACGTAGCGCTATCCTGCCCACCCGACGTTGTCCTGCTTGACGTCAGCTTGCCTGATCTCGATGGCGCCGAAGTCTACCGGCGCCTGCGCACCGCTCCCCAAACTAGCGGCACTCGCATCCTCTTCCTCACCGGCGATACCGCGTTCGAGCTCTGCCGGCGCGGCATCTACGACGGTGTCCTGCTGCGCAAGCCCTTCAACGTGGAGGATCTCGTTGGCCTTGTCCGTGCCCTGCTGGCCGGCTAGTGGCTAGCGACTGCGAAATGCCATACTGATCGCCAATAGCTTGGCGGCGCGTGTCACCGCGGTCAGCACGTCCTCGATGTCGAACGGCTTGTACACGACGTCGATGCAATGGGCCGCAATGAGCCGCTGCTCGTCCGGTGGAAAGTAGCTGATACGGATGTCGGGCAGCAGCACGACGCAGTGGCGCACGAGGGCGGCATTGGCAGCGATGGTACGGAGCAGCGCGCCAGCGTGGCCGCTGGGGAACTGGTAGTCGAGCAGTGCGACGCTTGGCAGAGTGGTGTCACGCTGCAAGTAGGCCTGTGCCTCGCGCACGGTAGCAGCTTCGGTCACACGATAGCCAGCCTCTTCGAGTATGTTGCGCAAAACGAGGCGAATATCCTCATCATCTTCTATCACCAAGACTGGGACGGCCTCTCGATCAAATTGTGAGGTGGACGACCCTGATGCGCGCACGCTCGGCACCCCTTCCCACGTCCCCTGGCGCCCTGGATCGTGGCGCCCTCTCCCTGCGTTGCCGCTCCTTGTAGCTGGTCTGCCCGCCGCTGCGCTCCGCGCACGCCGAAGCGCCCATTCACTGTGGCCAACAGATGAATCAGCACCGGCCAGCCCCGCGACACGCTCCCCGCTTCATCAATCTTCCTACAAGAGTGGCACGTTCATCTCGCACCGCTCTCTCGGCTTCGCCTACGCATGTCACATTTGCCTCACAGCAGGTGGGCGTATTCCGCATCCGCCCACTACCCCACGAGTCTACCCCGATCGAGCTATCCGCGTGGGTGGTGGCGCCTTCGGCAGGTTAGGGCGGGATCGTGGCGGAAGGGCAGGGCAGGGCAGGGCGCGACGCTACAGGCAGGAGCAGAAGGCACGTGCGGGAGAGTTCGCCAGACGCGCCTAGAAAGAGAGGCGCTTGCGTAGCGGCACCCAGCGCGGGGCGAGCGTGATCAACGCGGCGATATATGCGGCTTCGACGCCTAGCGCCAGCACGCCTGCTGGACCGATTGCGCCCGACTGCCCGAAGCTATAGCCGGCCGCGAAGGGGAGCAGCGGAAGCCGCACCACGACAAGCACATCCCCCAGGAAGCCCGTGGCGACGTAAGAGTAGAGCGCCAGACACAGCCACGCCAGGAAGACCAGGCGCGCCGCCTGCGTTCCAAGGGGCGGGGCGAGCGCGACCGTTACAGCGGCCACCAGTACTGTGTTCGCCAGCAGTCCAACCAGCCCGGCGGCGAGCGAGGCGCCTGCGCTTGGCACGCCATCTGGTCCAAGTGCCGGAATGCGCTGGAACAGCAGGACAAGCATCGTCAGCGCCACCGCGGCGCAGCCCTGGATAATGCCAGCCGCCAGGATCAGCCCCCCGACCATCGAGCGAAAGTCCTTGCGCGGCGCGAGTCGGGCGTACAGCCGCGCCGGCACAACACTCACCACGATGCCGGTAGTTCCCACGGCTGAGAGCAGTGCCAGCCCTAGCCCTGCCGGCTCAAAGAAGCCGCGCACCGTGACAGGCGAGCGAAAGCAGAGCAAGAAGATGAGCCCGACACCGATCAGCTCGACGGCCAGCCAGACGCTGCGCACGAACCGACGCAACGCGGTGCCCGCGATCTGTGCCGCGGGGGCTGCGAGCAGCGCTGAGAGAAGCCCAGCAGTTCCTTTCGCCAGGGCCGGTGCAGCCTTGTCGGGCTCACCAGCCGTGCGGCTGGCGGCGCGGGCGTGTTCTGGTGGCAGGGGGGCATCCACCGTGCTTGTCTGGGCGGTCGGTGACGACGTGCGAGGGAGCGCCTGGATTGGCGCGCGAGAAGAAGCGGCGGCAGGGCCTGGTGGTGAGGGGGAACGGCCGCGCGTGGTGCCGGCGCCGCGTAACGAACGAGCGGACCCAGGTCCGCGCCGTGCCGGGGGGTGCGGGGTGCGCGAGAGTTGCTCCGGTCGGTCGCTGCGGCTCGACATCGCTTCCCCGTCCTCCCCACCTGCGCGCAGCCCAATGGCATCGCAGCCGCGAGCGGCCAAGAACTACGACTTCCTTCGCTCGCGCCGTACGCAAAAGAGTATACCATGGGCGGCGCCGCGGCATGCCCTGTCCGTACACGCGCTCAGTGTCAATAATTGATCTCCTATGCTTCCAGCCTGCGGACTCGGAGGTCGCGACCCAGGGGCCTCCCCAGTGGGGACAGGGGTCTCCCCACTGGGGACATGGGTCTCCACCGCCTGATTATGTGCGCCGACCCATCGCCGCGGAGAGACAGAAGAC
>DASUBU010000019.1:0-3504 GCA_035763125.1 Ktedonobacterales bacterium | reverse complement strand
GTGTCGAAGTTCGACAAATGGGCACCTTACCTGACTCAAGCGGGCATCCGCCTGCAGGCAGGTGTGACTGCCTAGCATCCACCATCTATCTCGCAGCATTCATCGTGGATGACACTGAGCCAGAGCGAGAGGGCCAACCCTCCGCTCTGGCTCGATCGTCGTCCGCCGCCTGATACTACCGCGCGATCCCCACGCGCACGGCGCCCTCGGCTGGCGCTTCTTCCAGCGCCGGGTCGAGCTGCTCGGCCACGATGACCTCGTGGGCGCGCGTGACGCTGCGCAGATCGGTCGCCGACGCGAGCAGCGCGCCGGCCAGCCCGGCGTCTGGTGTGGCAAGTTGGAGCCGGGCAAGCTCGGCACCCAGCGAGAGGCCGCGCTCGCTCTTGTAGCGCCGGACCGCCGTCGTCACCGCCAGCAGCGCCTCGCCGGTCGCCTCCGCCTCGTCGCTGATGAGCGACTCGTCGGCCTGCGGCCAGCGTGCCCGGTGGATCGAGTGGAATCCCTCGCCCTCCGTCGTCGCCGTCTCTGTTTCAGCAAAGAGCGCCTGGTAAATCGCCTCGGTGACGTACGGCAGAAACGGCGCGAAGAGCTTGAGGACGGCCAGCAGCACCGAGCGCAGTGTGTGGACCGCCGCGGAGTGACCGGGGTCCGTCGCGTCGTAGAGGCGGCCCTTGGCCAGCTCGAGATAGTTATCCGCCAGCTCGCGCCAGAAGAACGCCTCGACCTCCGCCTTCGCCGCCGCCCACTCAGCGCCGCGCATTAGGGCCGTCATGCGCTGAATCAGCCGCTCGGCCCGCGAGAGCAGCCAGCGGTCGGTGGGCGTCAGCCGCCGATGCGCCGCGTGCTCAGCGTGTGCATCGCGTGCTGCGCCGTCGCCGACAAAGCGCTCGGCGAAGCGCGCGACGTTCCAGAGCTTGGCGGCCAGCTTCATGCCGGTCGCCATCTTCTCCTCGCTGATGACCGAGTCCTTGCCGGCGCCAGTGCTGGCCGCCCAGTAGCGAGCGGCATCGGCGGAGTATTTCTCCAGCATCGCCATCGGCGCGATCGGTCCGCCGCCGCGACTCTTGCTGATCTTGCCGCTGCCCTGTGGGGCGAGTCCCCAACCCGAGATCGCCACCGTCGTCCAGGGCAGCGCGCCGAAGTGGTGCAGCGACTTCAGGATCGTGTAGAACGCCCAGGTACGGATGATCTCATGCGCTTGGGGACGCAGCGTGAAGGGGAAGACGCGCGCGTAGAGTGCCGGCTCGCTGAAGAAGCGCCCGGCGATCTGCGGCGAGAGCGACGAGGTGGCCCAGGTGTCCATCACATCGCGCTCCGGCGTGAAGGACCTGCCGCCGCACTCCGCACAGGCCGCGGACGGCGGCGTGCTGATCGGGTCGAGCGGCAGAGCCGCCTCGTCGGCCAGCGCGACGGTCGCGCAGGCGTCGCAGTACCACAGCGGGAACGGCACGCCGAAGGTGCGCTGGCGCGAGACGCACCAATCCCATTTGAGGTTCTCGACCCAGTCGCGGTAGCGCTCGCCCATGTGCGCGGGATGCCAGGTGATGCGCTCGCCAGCCGCCAGCAGCTCAGCCTTGAAGTCGAGCGCGCGGATGAACCACTGCGGCAGCGTGAGGTACTCCACTGGCGTGTCGCAGCGCTCATGAACGCGGACAGACTGCATGATCGCCTCGCGGCCGAGCAACAGCCCGCGCGCCTCCAGATCCGTGATGATCCGCTCGCGTGCCTCGGCGGTCGAGAGGTCCGCGTAGTCGCCGGCCGCCTCGGTCAGCCGGCCATCGCGGCTGATGATGATGCGTAGCGGCAACTGGTGCGTGCGCCACCATTCGATGTCGGTCGTATCGCCAAAGGTGCAGCACATCACCGCGCCGGTGCCCTTGCTCGGATCAGCCAGCGGGTCGGCCAGCAGCGGCACGCTTGCGCCGAGCGGCGTGGTGACAGCTTCGCCAATGTGCTGACGGTAGCGCGCGTCGTCGGGGTGGACGAAGACGGCCACGCAGGCCGGCAGCAGCTCGGGCCGCGTCGTCGCGATGGGCAGCGGCGCGCCGTCCTCCAGGCGGAAGGCGAGCGTGTAGAAGGTTGTCTCGCGCTCCAGGTCGTCGAGGTCGGCCTGCGCGATGGCCGTCCGGCACTCTGGACACCAGATGGCCGGGGCGTCCTGGCGGTAGACCAGCTCCTTGCGGAAGAGGTCGAGGAACGACCACTGCGCAAGGCGGCGCGCCTCGTCGCCGATGGTGCGGTAGGTGTAGCGCCAGTCAATCGAGAGGCCGAGCCGCTGCCAGAGCGTGCGATAATCGTGCTCCGCGGCCTCGCTGATCGCCAGGCAGCGCGCGATGAACGCCTCGCGGCCGATCTGGCCGGCGGTCACGCCCTCGCGCTTCTCCACCAGCCGTTCGGTCGGCAACCCGTTGTCGTCGAAGCCCATCGGATAGTAGACGTTCTCGCCGAGCATGCGGTGGAAGCGCGCGAGCAGATCGGTGTGGGTGTACGAGTAGACGTGGCCGAGGTGGAGATGGCCCGAGACGGTGGGCGGGGGCGTGTCAATGGCGTATACCGGCGCCGCGCTCTCCTGGTCAAATTCGTAGACACGCTCGCGCTCCCACAGCGCCGCCATCTGCGTCTCGATCCGCTGCGGGTCATAGTGCTTTGGCAGGCTCATCTGCCGCTCCTTTCCTGTGGCGCCGCCCACGAGGCCAACAAAATACGCCCCTTCGTCCTGGCGAGGACGAAAGAGCGCATGCGCGCTTCCGCGGTACCACCTCGATTTGCCGGACACGTTCTGGTCGCGCCGGCACACTCTTGCCGTCCCGACGGGCGAAGCTCGCGAAGCCGTCATATGAGGGCGTGTGCAACACGCCCCTACGAGGCCAGCGCGCGAAACGAGCGCTGATCGGGGTCTGCTGTAACGGGCTTTCCCGTGCCGATCTACTAGCCGCCGGGGCCCTCACCCCTCGACCTTGGAGGGCGTCCACCGGACGCCCCTACGCGTCACAGGCGCGGAAGGGGACTAAAGCGGCGTTCCTCGGCAATGGATCCGGGCGACCTTCGGCGGCGTCGCACTGCGGGGGCTTTCACCCAGCCGGCGAATAGGCATCCACCGGCGGCCCCATCCTCGCTGTCAGTCCAGCCTGCCGCCTACTCCTCCCGGAGAGACGCCGTCGCATTGGACGGCGTGCCTTCACTATACGCGACGCGGCTGGCTGGCGTCAAACCGTGCGCTACGTGCGGAGCAGGTCGTCGCTTGCATGTATCTGCTTGCCTGCATCGCGCCCACGTCCCCAAGCCGCGCTCCTGCGCTGGTGTATCATTCCGTACGAGACTGTGCCGTTGTGCCGTGGTGCCAGCAACGAGGAGATGTGACGCGATGGCCCCTGAACGGGCGGAAACATCCTCTGTGAATGCCTCCATCGAAGAACAGGTATGGCCCGTCCCACGCATCGAGCGGCTCATCGCGTTGCTGGTGACGGCGCTGACGGTGCCGCTCTTCGCCGTCGTCTACGGGCC
>DASUBU010000018.1:0-20878 GCA_035763125.1 Ktedonobacterales bacterium | reverse complement strand
TTCCATCAGGGCCGCCAAGCGCCTCTGCCAGCGCCGTCACCGCCTCCATCAGCCGTTCGCTCACCGCTCGCCTCGCTTCGCTCATCCCTGCCGGACCACGGACCAGCAGGGGTGCGGGCCGCTTGCACTATAGCAGACCTGGAGTGCGAAAGCAAGCTGGCGAGTGGATTGGATGGGGAAGGTCAGGACTCGTTGTCGCTATCGGACATGGGCAGGCGCCAGACCATCAGGCCCAGACCGCCGATGATGAGCAGCGTCACAATCGTCCCGCGTAGAGATTCAGGCGGCACGACGATCGCGACCAGAGCCAGCACCAGGGCAGCCGCCCGAACGGCGGCCGCTCGCCAGCGGTGTGGGTGCGCCTTCACAAGCGGATTGGTGTGTTCGGACAGCATGCGCAACCTCCCGCGGAATAGGCCGATCCTTGGCCGCAGCCTTGCGCCACGAGATCCCAAGTACGGAGCAGGTAAGCGAAAACACGGCAACAAGTGTGCCCGCCATAGCATCGGGTAGATAGTGGCGGCGGCCAAATGAGAAATTGATGAGACCGTCGCCCAGCTTACCAGAACTTTACACGTCGGCTCAGCTCAGCCGGCGGCGCACCCACCAGCCCGAAAGGCCGAGCAGCGCCAGCGCGAGCACGGCATAGAGCGCGGTCTCGATGGCCTGGAAGGTCCAGTACCGGCTCGCCGGCTGATACTCGGTCCACGACTGGAACTGGTGATCGTGCGCGCATTGGAGGAAATCGAGCTTGGTAGCAACTCCCTGGCCTCCACAGATGCTCCAGACCTGCCGGAAATCGAGGAGATGGCCTTGCGCATCAATGAATTGCTGGTCTACCATCCAGTCCGCGCGCGTAACGGGATTACCCGCCAGCACATTGCTCGTCACCGTCAGCGGCGGCTGATAGATGGGACGCAGCTGGAGCTCAACCGGCAGGCGCACCACCAGGAAGAGCGCTAGCATGAGGACCATCGCGGGAACCGTGCGGCGCAGCACCGCGCCTGACGCAATCCCCAGCGCCAGGGCGAACGCCACGAAGCCCAGCAGCACCGGCCCCTCGAAGTCGAACGCCGCGCCGCCGAAGCGGCCGCTGAGGGTGTCCCACGGCTGGCGCCACCATGCCAGCAGCAGCCACAACGTCCCCGCGACGGCAAGACAGCCAACGAACACGAACGCCAGCTTGACCGCCAGCCAGCGCCAGCGCGTGACGCTCTGCGTCCACACGAGGCGTTGTGTGCCGTGCTCTAGCTCGCGAGCCACCAGCGGCGCGCCAACCAGGATCCCCAGCAACGCCGGGATCAGATTCAGCCAGGCGCTGGCGCTCACCCACTGGCCGTACTGCTCGCGGAAGCCCTCGACCGCGTCTGGGCAGGTCGGATCGTGATTGGTGGCGCTGAGGCAGCTCGCGATGCCCAGATGGTCGTAGGCGCTGCGCATGTCCAGGCCTGTCGCGATCAGAATCGCGGCGAGCAGAGCCAGCGCGCCGAAGACGATGGCGGCCTCCACGCGATGCTGCCGCCAGGTAAGCCAGATCATCGTGTCACCTCCAGATCGTCCACCACCGTCACAGCGCCCACCTCGCCGCGCTCGCCTGCCAGATCGCTGGCGCCTTGGCCCAGGTAGGCCAGCACGATCTCTTCGAGCGTCGCCTCGCGCGCCTCCCAGCCGTCCGGAAGCGCATGTGGCGGATTGCTTCGCACCAGCAGCGTCGCACGGCCGTCGGCCATACTCCGCTCGACGACCATCCCCTCTGCCTCGACTGCCGCGACCGCGCTGGCCCCGTCGCGCGGCCCCCGCAACAGCGTGTGCTCGCGCCGAATGGCAGCGATCTCGCCTGCGATCTGGACATGCGCGGCGGAGAGGAGAATGAGCGAGTCGCAGACGCGCTCGAGGTCGCCGATGATGTGCGACGAGAGCAGAACGGTCACACCATCCTCCTCCACCGCCTCAGCCAGTGCCCGCAGGAAGTCGCGCCGAGCGAGCGGATCGAGACTGGCCAGCGGCTCGTCCAGCAGCACCAGATCTGGGTGCTTAGCCAGCGCGAGCGCCAGCGCCACCTGCGCCTTCTGGCCGCCAGAGAGCTTGCCCGCGCGCTGCTCGAATGGAATGCCCAGCCGATTAAGGCGGCGTAGCGCCAGTGCGCCGTCCCAGCGTGGGTTGAGCCGGCGGCCTAACTCGAGCGTCTCGGCGACGGTGAAGCCGCGGTACAGGGGATGATCCTGCGCGACGAAGCCGACCCGCGGCAGGACGGACTTCGGATGCTCCCACGGCGACGCGCCGAAGACGCGGATCGTTCCGGCGCTGGATGCCAGCAGCCCGACCGCCAGATGCAGGAGCGTCGTCTTGCCGGCGCCGTTGGGGCCGACCAAGGCGGCCACACGCCCCGCTGGCAGCTCGAACGTGCAGTCGCGCAGCGCCCAGCGGCGCCCGTAGCGCCGGCCGAGGCTGTTCGTCTCAAGCGCTATACCCGATGGCTTGCTCATACGTACTCCTTCCAGGCCGCTGTCTCCGCGGCCCGCCACGACTGTAGCAGGCGAACATGACCGCGCCGTGACACGCTGGCGGCGTTTGTCATCCGCGTGTCATCTGGCTGCGCGATACTCAGGGCGGCAAGCGTTATCACGCGCCGCCGATGGAGGGGTGCGGAGATGCAACGGCAGACTCGAATCTGGCTGGTCCCTCAGGCGCTGGTGGCGGTTGCGTTGGGGGTGGTCGCCACGCTGGCCGTGCTGGCGGCGGGCCAGATGGCAACGGTGGTCGCGCTGGTCGTGCTGTTCTCACTCGTCAGCTTCGCGCTGCTGGGCATCGCCCGTGCGGTGGCGGTCGGCCAGCGGTTTCGCTTCCGGCGGCGCTGGCGGTTTGGTCGTGGGAGTGGGCCGCGCGGCCCGGACGGTGGCGGCTGGGGCGGTGGTGACGGCGGGAGCGGGGTGCGTGAGCCGCGCCGCCCGCGCTGGCCATTTCGCCCCCCTCGGACGGCGACCGCCGAGCCGGAAGAGGCCACCCGCGCCCTCTAGCTCGCCACGGTATGTATGGAGGCGTCCATGCGCATCCTCTTGGTGGAAGACAACCGGCGGCTGAGCGCCGCGCTCAAGGCGAGCCTGGTGGATGCCGGCTACGCGGTGGACGCTGCCTATGATGGGATGGAGGGCGAGGAGCTAGCGATCTCGACGCCCTACGATGCAATCGTGCTGGACGTGCTGCTGCCGCGCAAGGATGGCCTAGCAGTCTGCCGGTCGCTGCGGGTCGCGCGTGTCAACACGCCGATCCTGATGCTGACCGCGCGCGACACGGTGCAAGACCGCGTGCGCGGACTGGATAGTGGCGCCGATGACTATCTCGTCAAGCCATTTGCGCTGAGTGAGCTACTGGCGCGGCTGCGTGCCCTATGGCGGCGCGAGGCACCCTCGAAGGAGCCCGCGCTGATGGCTGGCGATCTGCGGCTCGACCCTGCAACGCGTGACGTCGCGCGGGCTGGGCAGCGCATCGAGCTGACCGCACGGCTCTTCGCGCTGCTCGAATATCTCATGCGCCATCCAAATCAGATTCTCACGCGCGAGCAGATCGAGGGGCACCTATGGAGCTACGATTTCGAGGCCACCTCGAATGTGGTTGACGTCTACATGCGGCGCCTGCGTCTGCGGATTGACGATCCCTTCTCGGTGAAGCTGCTGGAGACGGTGCGCGGCGTAGGCTACCGGCTGCGCGTGCCCGCCGACTCGTGATAAGAGGTGGCCCCGATGCCCACACAGCGACAGCGGCACCGCCTGCTCAGTGCCATGTTACGCTTCTTCGGCGGCGTGCGCATTCGCATGACGTTATGGTATCTGCTGGTGCTGGCGATCGTCTTCGTCGTGTTTGGTGGGATTGTCTTGGCGACGACCATCCAGCGCGAGCAGAGCGCCGAGCGGCAGGGGCTGATCTCGCTCGCCACGCAGTTGATTGCCTCCTACGACCCCACTACAGACGCGCTCGGCCTGCAAGACCCCTGGGGCGATCCCAGCACGTTGAAGACCGGCACGCCCATGCACATCTCGCCGGATACACCATTCTTACCCACCGATCTGGCGCTGCTATTGGATGCGCATGGGGCGCTGGCGCAACGCTTCGGGCCGCTGACCGATCAAGCTGCCGCGACGGTACGGGCACTGGCGCTCCAGCATGCCAGCGCCAACCCGTCGGTCGCCGACTTCCTGACCACCGGCTTGCTCGTCGAGGGTTTCGGCAAGCAGCGGACGGAGCTGTACACGCTGCACTTCGCGCAGATCATCGCCGGCTCGCGGCACGCCGCGATACTCGTCGTTGGCCGGCCCGCCCAAGATGGAAGAGCTGTAAGCACGCTCCTGCCGGGGCTGCTTATCGCTGGGCCGCTCACCCTGCTCGTCGCTGCTCTGGGCGGCTACTGGCTGGCCACGCGTGCGATGCACCCAGTGCGGCTCATCATGCGGACGGCGCGCGAGATCGGCGAGACCGACCTGAGCCGGCGCCTGAATGTCGCGCGACGCGACGAGCTAGGCGAGCTGGCCGTCACCTTCGACGGCATGTTGGCACGGCTGGAGGCGGCCTTCGCGCGGCAGCGCCAGTTCACTTCCGATGCCAGCCATGAGCTACGCACGCCGCTCACAATCATTGGCCTGGAGGCTGGCCGCGCGCTGGAAGGCATGCGCTCCCCCGATGAGTACGTGCGGGCGCTGGCGGTGATCCAGGCCGAGAATGCCTACATGGGCCAGTTGGTGGAGAACCTGCTAACGCTGGCGCGCGCCGACGCGGGGCGCACTTGCCTACATGTCGAGCGCCACGACATGAGCGACCTCGCCCTGGAAGCGGTCGAGCGCCTGGCGCCGGTAGCGCGCGCTAGCGACCTGACACTCTCCGCTGGTCCGTTGCCGGAGCTGCCCATCACCGGCGATCGCACTATCCTTACTCAGATGCTCGCCAATCTGGTTGAGAACGCCATCAAGCACAGCCGTGGCGTTGGCACGCGCGTGACCGTGGAGACGGGTCGCCTGGATCGTGACGGCCGCGAGGAGGCCATGGCTTGGGTGCGCGTGACGGATGATGGACCCGGTATCGCGGCTGAGCACCTGCCACTTCTTTTTGATCGCTTCTACCGGGTAGATGCCGCACGGGTTCGCGACGCGCACGGCGGGGACGGACCCGCAGTGGGCAGCGGTCTCGGCCTGGCGATCGTGCGCTGGGCCGCCGAGGCGCACGGCGGCGCAGTGGGCGTAGAGAGCGTGGTGGGACGCGGGAGCGTGTTCGAGGTGCGGCTGCCGCTTAGGCGACCGTGAATGGGATGTCGCGGGCGGTAGCGGTCTTGCCCTGGACTGTCATCGTAACCCACATGTCGTAGCTGCCTGGCGCTACGGCGTAGCGACCGAAGTAGTAGTGCCCTGGATACGACAGGTAGACGTTGTTCGCCACGGGATAGATCACAGCACCGTTCTGACGAACGGCAATGCTGACCGGGTTTGGCAGCAGCTTCGACGAGGTGCACAGGTCCACGTAGACAGTGCGCTGCGCGAAGTGAGTCGTGTTATTGGCCTGCGAGCAGCTTTGATCGGGGAACGCCGAGAGAATGATGGCGCTGAAGGAAGCCGCCGCGGCAGCGTCCAGTTTGCTCTGTGGGTTTGTCGTGGCGGTGGGGCGCGAGCCAGGCGTGCCGGTGCTGGTGCTGGTGGCGGCAGGCGCCTGGGTAGCTGGAACAGTAGTCACCGTGGCCTGCGCTCTGGCCGTCGAGCGTATCAGCCCCAGTGCCGACGTATTGATGCCCACACCCAGCAGGACAGCCAGCAGCACGACCACCAGCAGTGCGATGCCCGCCCGCGGCGGGCGCCACCCGCCACCACCAGCGCGCCGCGGGCGCCACCCGCCACCACCAGCGTCGTCCCAGTCGTAGCGCCGGAGCGCGCCGGCCATCTCCGCCTCGCTCGTACCGACTGGTCCTGGCCCGAGCGTCGAATCGACATCGGTGTACAGGATGATAGGCTGTCGCGCCGGACCGCTTGGCGGTGCGGTTCGCTCTTCGGCGCTCGGTTGCCCCGCCTGGCGCTCCACCTCGGCCATCATCGCCTCGATGTCCAGCCGCCCATCTGGGCCAACCGGCAGGTCTAGCGGCTGGGTCGGCTTGGAGGGCAGCCGTAGCGGAGACACTGGGATCGACGAGCGCTTGCGTCGCTGCGTTGGCGGCTGTGTGTTGCGGTCGGAGATCGGCACGGCAAATGGCTGCAGCGTCGGGCGTTCGGTAATAGGCAGATGTTCAGCATCGGGGGATGCTGGCGGCTCGGTTGAACGCTGCGAGATGGGAATGTGGTCAGATGCATCCCATGCGGGCGGCTGCGTCGGGCGCTGCGCCAGCTCACTCTTGCGCGCCTCACGCGCCTCTGGGTCGTCGGGAAAGATCGCATCGAGGCCTTCCGCCCCCAGCCCGCGCTCACTTGCCGCCCGCTCGCCCGATGGACGCTCACCTGTGCCTTCGCCGGTGCCGGGCTCGATTACCGCCGCGCCATCATCCGTGGCAATCGCACGTTCCGCAGGAGGCCACGAGGCCACTGGGTACACCGCGCTCGAACGCTCGGTGAAGGGGTAGAGCGCCTGCGCGAAGGCTTCAGCTGTCTGGAAGCGTCCATCGGGGTGCTTGGATAGCGCCCGCTGTACCACCTGCATCAGCTCGTGCGGCGCCTGGGAGTTCAGACCGCGCACGTAGGGTGGCCGCGCGTGGACCTGCTGATACAGCACCGAGACCGGCGTCGGCCCCGTGAACGGTGGCCGCCCGGTCAGCGCCTCGTAGAGCACGCAGCCCAGCGAATACACGTCGGCGCGATGATCTACCTCGCGCCCCTCGGCTTGCTCCGGCGACATGTACTCCGGCGTGCCGATCGTCGTCCCCGACTTCGTTAGCCCACGCATCCCCAGGAGCTTGGCGATACCGAAGTCGGTTAGTAGCAGCCGGCGAGGGTTCTCGGCATCTACGAGCATGTTCGAGGGCTTCACGTCGCGGTGGATGATCCCCTGCTGGTGGGCGTGGTGCAGCGCATGCGCCATCTGGATCGCCGCCCCCGCCGCCTCGGCGACCGCCATGCGCCCGCCCATCCGGCTACGGAAGGTGCCACCCGTCACGCACTGCATGACAAGGTAGACCAACTCCTCGGTCTCACCTTTGCCGTAGACCTCGACGATGTTAGGATGGTGCAGGGTCTCGACCGCCTGCGCCTCGCGCTCGAAGCGCTTGATGAAGCCGGCCTTGTCGTCGGCGTCGCTGGGGATGACCTTGATCGCTACGTCGCGCTCGTGAGCGTGGTCGCGTGCCTGGTAGACGCGTGAGGAGCCGCCGCGTCCCAGCTCGGCGACGATCTCGTACTCTTCATCGTCGCCCAATCGCTGTCCGATCAGCTCACTCCAGCCCATGCGTCCGCCCTGTTCCCCTCTGACGGATCGCACTCGCTCGCGCGCCGTCTCGCGCCGGACCCCCATGCCGTCCGGCTGCCCTGTCGGCCATTGTAACCTAAGGCGCCCAGCCTGCCCAGGGCAGTAGGCGGAACGGCTAGCGGTCGCCGGGGTCTCTCGGCATCCTCTCATCCCGCGCTCATCGTGTCCGCATTCTCCGCTTGGCACAGATTCCTGCGTCTCTTTGAGCGACGAACGGCCATTGCGCTTGCCGTGGCCCGCCGGGCGGCGTACACTAACGCCATATGTCACTCGTGATAGTTTCCGATCTCGCCAAGTCCTACGGCGCCGAGCTGATCTTCTCCGGCGTCTCGTTTCGCGTGGAGTCGCGCGACCGCATCGGCCTGGTCGGCCCCAACGGCGCCGGCAAGACGACGTTGCTGCGCCTGCTCACGGCCGAGCTGCTCCCCGACGCCGGAGCGGTCGCCATCGAGCGCGGCGTCCGCGTCGGCTATCTGCCCCAGATTGCCAGCATCCACCCGGAGCGCACGCTCTACGACGAGCTGCGCGCCGTCTTCGCCCAGGTCGCGGACTGGGAGCGCGAGCTGGATGTGCTTGCCAAGCGCCTCGCCGATCCCGCCCTGCTCGCCGATCCTGGGGCCTACAACGGCGCACTCGAACGCTACGCCGATCTGCAGGAGCGCATCGAGCACGCCGACCCCTACTCGATTGACGCGCGCGTGCGCAAGGTGCTCGACGGCCTTGGCTTCGCCCGCGAGCAGCACGAGGCGCCCGCCGTGCACCTCAGCGGCGGCCAGCAGACACGCGCCGCGCTGGGCAAGCTGCTCTTGCAAGAGCCCGATCTGCTGCTGCTGGACGAGCCGACCAACCATCTCGATCTGGCCGCGTTGGAATGGCTCGAAGGCTATCTGACCGCCTGGAAGGGCGCCGTGGTGGTCGTCTCGCACGATCGCTACTTCCTCGACCGTGTCACCACGCGTACCATCGAGATCAACTATCAGCGCGCCTTCGAGTATCCGGGCAACTACACCAGGTACGTTGGCCTGCGCGCCGAGTACATGGCTCGCTGGGCCAAGGAATACGAGGCGCAGCAAGAGCAGATCGCCCATACGGAGGAGTTCATTCGCCGCTACAAGGCTGGCCAGCGCGCCAAAGAGGCCCGCGGCCGCCAGACACGGCTGGACCGCCTCGAACGGATCGAGCGGCCGCCCGAAGACGGCGCCCTGCGCTTCAAGATGAGTGTGCTGATCGAGTCGGGCGCTACGGTGCTCACCACCGACCGCCTCGTCGCGGGCTACGCGACGAGCCTCACCCCCCGTCCCCCTCGCCCTGGGGAAGAGGGGGTGGCGCGCAGCGCCGGCGGCGAGGTCCGCCCGGGGCTGCGCGTGCAGGTGCCGGATGTGCAGATTCGTCGCGGCGACCGCCTCGGCCTGCTGGGCCCCAACGGCGCCGGCAAGACGACGCTGCTGCGCACGATCGTCGGTGAGCTAGAGCCGCTGGAGGGCCGCGCGAGCCTCGGCCACAACGTGCAGGTCGGCTACTACGCCCAGACGCACGACACCCTCAACCCGCGCGCTGCCGTGCTCGACGAGATTCGCCGCGCCAGCCACCTCAGCGAAGAAGGCGCCCGCTCCTTCCTCGGGCGTTTCCTCTTCAGCGGCGACGACGTGTTCAAGCCAATCTCCGCCCTCAGTGGTGGCGAGCGTGCGCGTGTCGCGCTTGCCAAGCTGACACTGCAGGGCGCGAACTTCCTCGTGCTGGATGAGCCGACCAACCACCTTGACCTGCCGGCCCGCCAGGTGCTCGAAGAGATCCTCGCCACCTACGACGGCACGCTGATCTTCGTCTCGCACGACCGCTACTTCGTGGATGCGCTCGCCACCAAGCTGTGGATGCTGGAGGATGGCGCGATCAGCGTCCACGAGGGCAACTACACGTCGCTGCGTGCGCGCCACGCGCAGGCTCAGGCCGCCGCGCAGGCCAAAGCGGCTCGCACCCGCGCGCAGGTCCAGGGCGGCACATCTGGCCGGCAGGCGCCCACCGCTCGCTCCGCGCAGCGTGTGGAGGCCGAGATCGAGGCATTGGAGCGACGGCTGGCTGAGATCGAGGAGGAGATCACCGCCGCCAGCGCCACAGCGGACGTGGCGCGCATCACCGAGCTGGGCGAGGAGTACGAGCGTGAGAAGGCCCATCTCGACATGCTGTATAGTGAGTGGCATGAGCTGGCAAGCTGAAACAGAGGTCGTACTCTCATGCCCTATATCCTCGGCCTGACTGGCAATATCGCTAGCGGCAAGACCACCGTCGGCCTGATGCTGCTGGAGCTAGGTGCCACCACCTATGTGGATGCCGATCTGGTCGTCCACGAGCTCTATCTGCCGGGCAGCTCGCTCGTCCCGCGGCTGGTGGAGGTCTTCGGCTCGCAGATTCTGGATGCGGCGGGCGGCGTTGACCGGCGTGTGCTGGGCGAGCGGGTCTTCGGCGACCCAGAGCAGCTGCAGCGGCTGGAGGCCATCGTCCACCCGGCTGTGCAGAACGCGCTGGTCGGCCGGTTGCGCGCGCTGCCGCCCGAGGGCATCGGCGTGCTGGACGCCGTCAAGCTGGTCGAGTCGGGCTATGCCCCTTTCTGCCATGGCATCTGGCTCGTCACTGCGCCGCACGAAGTGCAGCTTCACCGGCTGATCGAGTCGCGCGGGCTGACCCCTGAGGAGGCCCGGCTCCGGCTTGCCGCCCAGCCGCCGCTGGAGGCCAAGCGCGAGGTTGCCACCGAAATCATTGACAACTCCGGCGCGCTCGACGACCTCCGCGCGCAGGTCACCGCGGCCTGGGGCCGCTTCCTGGCCTCGATCGGTGCCGGCGAAGGAGCGCGCGGATGACCCGCGACACGCCAGGCATGACTTCCTCCCCTGCTCCTTCTGAAGAGCGGGAGATGGAGGGTGAGGACCTCACCGCGCGGCGCACCAAGATCGTCTGCACACTCGGCCCCGCCTGTGATAGCGATGAGGGCCTGGAGGCGCTGATCCGCGCGGGTATGAACGTCGCCCGCATCAACTTCTCGCATGGCACGCACGACCAGCACGCCGCCACCATCGCCCGCGTGCGCCGCGTGGCCGAGCGCCTGGGTGCGCCCATCGCCATCTTGCAGGATTTGCAGGGCCCTAAGATTCGCACCGGCGGCCTCTCCGACGGCCACAGTGTGGGGCTACGTGCGGGGCAGGCCTTCACCATCACCACGCGGCCTATCGAAGGCTCGGCCGAGGCGGTCAGCACCACCTACGAGCGCCTGCCGCGAGACGTGAAGCCCAGCGACCGTATCCTGCTCTCGGACGGCGCCATCGAGCTGCGTGTCGAGAGGGTAGCCGGGCCGGATATCCACACACGCGTCGTCAACGGCGGCGAGCTGGCCGAGCACCAGGGCATCAACCTACCGGGCGTGGCCGTCAGCGCGCCCGCCCTGACCGCCAAGGATCGCGAAGACCTGACATTCGGCGTCGCCCAGCATGTGGACTACATCGCGCTCAGCTTTGTGCGGCGCGCGCAGGACGTACGCGAGGCGCAGCGCCTGGTGCGCCAGCTCATCGCCGCCCAGCCCGACGCGCCGCCCACCCACCATCACGGCCCACGCGACGCGCTCTATTCCGCCGACCGCGCCATCCCGATCATCGCCAAGATCGAAAAGCCCGAGGCGGTCCAGCGCCTGGACGCCATCCTGGAGGCCGCCGACGGCGTGATGGTGGCGCGCGGCGATCTTGGCGTCGAGATGCCGCTCGAAAGCGTCCCACTGGTTCAGAAGCGCATCATCACCAAAGCCAACGCGCTCGGCCTGCCGGTGATCACCGCGACGCAGATGCTCGAATCCATGATCACCCATCCCCGGCCGACACGCGCCGAGGCCAGCGACGTCGCCAACGCCATTCTGGACGGCACGGATGCCGTGATGCTCAGCGCCGAGACGGCGATCGGGCAGTATCCAGTGGCGGCGGTCGAGGTGATGGCGCGCATCGCCACTGCGACCGATGTCAGCATGCTCGCGCATGGCGAGCGGACGGGTCTCCAGGGCACGCGCTCGCTCGAAGAGGCCATCGCCGCCGCCGCGCGTACGCTTGCCGAGCAGGCCCGCGCCGCCGCCATCGTCGTGCTCACGCGCACCGGCGCCTCCGCCCGGCTGATGTCCAAGGAGCGGCCCCGCGCGCCGATTCTGGCCTTCACCCCCGTCGAGACGGTCTACCGGCGCCTGGCGCTGTGGTGGGGCGTCATGCCCCATCGCGGCCCGCTGGATGGCACCATCGAGGACCGCATCGCCTGGGTGGACGAGTGGCTGCGCGCGGAGGTCGCCATGCGTGCCGGCGACGAGGTGGTGGTAATGGGCGGCATGCCCACCGCTGGCCGGCCGCGCCCCAATTTCCTCAAGCTCCAGCGCATCGGCGAGAATTGATCGGCGAAGATGCGTTATCTTGCGTCCCTTCGCGGCGACGTAGTGGTAGCATCACCACCATCGCAGCAGTGAGGGGACACTCGTGGAGCATATCAATGCCGGCTTCGGCGTGGAACATCCCGCACGGGACGCATTTCGTCTTGAGGCGCAGCGGCCACGGCTCGTGGCGCTCTGCGCGCGACTGACCGGCGATCCTTCCGCGGCCGAAGACCTGGCGCAAGAGACACTGATCGCGGCGTGGCGACATGCCGAGCGGTTGCGTGAGCCGGAGCGGCTGCCGCATTGGCTTGCCGGCATCGCCCGCAACCTCGCGCTGCGCTGGCTGCGTGCCCGTTCACGCGATGCCGCCCATACGCTTGCGCTGCCCCCGACGCATGCGACCGACGACGATCCGCCGTCGCCGCCGGACTGGAACGATCAGCTCGCCAGCGATGTGAATATGGAGATTGACCTGGAGCGGCAGGAGCTGGCGGCGCTGCTTGATCGTGCCCTCGCCTTGCTGCCGCCGGAAACGCGCGCCGCCTTGCTCGCGCACTACGTCGAGCAGACGCCGCTCGTGGAGTTGGCCGTACACCTGGGCGCCAACACGGCTGCTGTCGCGATGCGGCTCCAGCGGGGCAAGCTGGCACTGCGGCGCATCCTCACCACCGGGCTGGGCGCCGAGCTCGCGTCGCATGCGCCGGACCTCTACGCACGCTATGGGTGGGAGACGACGCCGCTGTGGTGCACCATCTGCGGCCGCCATCACCTGCTCGGCCGCTACCACGTCGCTGAGGGCGAGCTGTGGCTGCGCTGTCCGGAGTGCTCCCCAGACCCTAGCCTCTTCCACATCCACATGCAGGCGCCCGACGTCCTGGGCGGTGTTCGCGGCTACCAGCGCGCCCATGTGCGCGAGCTCGCCTGGGTAGCACGCTACTACCAGCCACACCTGTGCAACCGTCACATCCCTTGTCCGAGCTGCGGCCGGATGTTGCCCCGCGGCGGCGACCGCCCGCACTACGCTTCCCCCTCGCCGCTTGGCAACGACCAGGGCCTGCGCCTCATCTGCGCCACCTGTGATCTCGACAATTGGCAGTCGCTTGATTCTCTGGCGCTCGTCACGCCGGCTGGACGCGTCTTCCGCCGGCGTCACCCGCGCATCCGCACGCTGCGGCACGAGCACGTCGAAGCGCAGGGCCGCCCGGCGGTCGTCTCGCGTTTCGAGAGCGTCACCAGCGCGGACCGGCTCGCCATCGTCTGCGATGCCGAGACGTTTGCGCCGCTTTCAGCCGAGGGGCCGCAAAGATAATGACGGTCCAGACGCAGCCCACCATGCGATTGTCGCGCCGCCGCCAGCCGCTCGTGGGGCTGTACGCCGCCAACGTCGTCTCGGGCGCCGGAGACGTACTGATGTTCCTGGCGGTGCCGTGGTTCGTGCTGCAGACGACCGGAAGTGTCGCGCAGACGGGCATCACGGCATTCTTTTCCACCGCATCGGTCGCACTTTCCGCGGTGCTTGGCAGCGCCATCGTGGACCGCCTCGGCTTCCAGCGCGCCAGCGTTGTCAGCGACGTCGCTAGCATGCTCGGTGTCGCACTGATACCGCTGCTGTACGCGACCGTGGGGCTGCCTTTCGGGGCGCTGCTGGCGCTCGTCTTTATCGCGGGGCTGCTCACCACGCCGGGCGCCACCGCGCGCTCCTCGCTGATTCCAGACCTCTCGCGCCTCGCGGGTGTTCGCCTGGAGCGCGCGACGGCCGCGGCCGACGGCATGACGCGCCTCTCGCGCTTCGTCGGCGCGCCGCTGGCAGGCATTCTGATTGTCGTGATTGGCACCAGCAATCTGCTGTGGATTGACGCCGCCACCTTCGCCTTCTCGGCGCTGGCCGTCGCTCTGGCCGTGCCTGCCAGGCTCGCGCCCCAGCTGACAGCAGGCGATGAGCCGCCCGCGCCGCAGACCGCTGAGGAACGGGAGCCAGTGTCGAGCGTCGCCGAGCCATCGCGTGGCTATTTCGCGCGCCTGGCGGGCGGCTTCGTCTTCCTGTGGCGCGATCCGTGGCTGCGCGGCGCGACCCTTGTCGTGCTGGTTACCAACATGCTCGATGCGGGCCAGAGCGGCGTGCTGGCTCCGGCCTTCGTCAAGCAGGTGTACGGCAACGCAGCGGTGCTGGGCGCGCTGATCGCGGCCTTTGGCGGCGCTGCCTTTGCCGGCACGATCGCCTTCGGCGCTGTCGGCCATCGCCTTCCTCGCGGGCTCACGCTGGGTGTCAGCTACACGCTCGGCGGCGCCTCGCGCTTCTTCTGGATCGTGCTGCTGGCGCCCCATCCCGTCGCGATGATCGCTGTGCAGGCGGTGTGCGGCTTCTTCATCGGGCAGGTCAATCCGCTCTACGATACCATCGCCTACGAGCGCGTGCCGGCGGCAATGCGTGCGCGGGTCTTCGGCGCGCTGACCGCTGGAGCGATGCTCGGCGCGCCACTGGGCGGCCTCATCGCGGGGCTGCTGGCACCTGCCATCGGCGTCGAGCCTAGCATGCTCGTCTTCGGCGTGATCTACGCCGCCGCGACGCTCAGCCTGCTGGTACATCCGTCACTAAGACTCGCAGGGCGCTCGCCTTCACATTGATTTGTGTTGACCGGCGCGCGTGGGAATGTTGGCTGACAGAAACAGTGCCAGCCCCTCTGCAGATCATGCACGAGGAGGCTGGCACTGCCGGTGCGGACGAGTGCTACGCGCGCAGATCTACCGGCTGGAACTGCTTGCCCTGCGGCCCTTCGTACTCGGACTGCGGCCGGATCAGGCGGTTGGCCTCCATCTGCTCCAGCACGTGCGCCGTCCAGCCCGCCACGCGGCTGACGGCGAAGGTCGCGGGGAAGTACTCGCGCGGCAGCCCAACCGAGCCGAGCACCGCCGCGGAGTAGAACTCAACGTTCGTGTAGAGCCGTCGCCCCGGCTTGTCGCGATTGAGCGCCTCGATCGCGTAGTCCTCGGTGCCGCGCGCTAGCGCGAAGAACTCCGGCGTCGAAGCCTGCCGCGCCATCTCGCGCAGGATCTCGGCGCGCGGGTCGGTGGTGCGGTAGACGCGGTGGCCGAAGCCCATCAGCTTGCCGTGGCTCGCCAGCGTCTGATCCACATACGCGCGAATCTTGGCGTTGGTATCCGCCTCGGGCCGCGCGCGAATGGCGTCGAGCATGTCCATCACCAGCGCGGGGGCGCCGCCGTGCAGCGGCCCCTTCAGCGCGCCGATGCCGCCGACAATGCTGGAGCAGATATCCGACTCGGTCGAGGCGATCACGCGGCAGGTGAAGGTCGAGGCGTTCATGCCATGATCGGCCAGCAGCACGAGGTACGTATCCAGGCTCGCGACGTGGTTCTGTGGCGGCTGCTCACCGGTCAGCATGTAGAGATAGTTTGCCGCATGGCTGAGCGTGCGGTCCGGCGGGACCAGATCCTTGCCCTGGCTGTGGCGGTAGAAGCCGGCGACGATCGTCGGAAACACCGCCGCCAGCCGGATGGCCTGCGCCTGGGTCGGGTGCCCGTCAATGGGATCGGCGGCGCCCACGGCGGAGACCACCGTGCGCAGCGCGTCCATCGGCACAGTCGAGCGCGGCAGCCCCTTCAGCGCGGCGACGGCCGCATCGTTGAGGGCGCGCTGCGAGCGCATCTGCTCGTTAAGCTGCGCGAGCTCCTGGCGGTTGGGCAGCTTGCCGTTCCAGAGCAGATAACAGACTTCTTCAAAGGTCGCCTTGGCCGCGAGCTGCCCGATATCGTAGCCGCGATAGACCAACCGGCCTTCTTCGCCGAATACGTGGCCGACCTTGGTGGAGGCGACCACCACACCATCAAGCCCCTTCGCTGAGGTCATCGTCGTGCTCCTCGCTGCGCTGACAGGAACCACTCGATCGGGAATCCGGCCTGCCCGCCGCGACAGTGCGTGGAGCAGGGGTTGGGCGTGCGACGCTCGCCGCCGCCACTCTACAATGTACCTTGATTTGTGTTGATTTGTCTAGTGCTTACGGTGGTACCGCGTTGACGCCCAACCGCCGCACAGCTTATACTGGCGTGAGAGTGAGGTGGGCATGCCCCATAGCCCGGCGGGCGTGCGGCGAAAGCCTGCTGACGGCATTGGGAGGCGGCTATGATTGTGATGGACGGTGAGGAATTCCTGACCGCTCAGGAGGCCTGCGCGCTGCTGGGCGTCAAGCCCGCCACTCTCTATGCGTACGTCAGCCGCGGCCTGCTCGAGAGCTATCGGCAGGGTATCAAGCGCATGCGCCTCTACCGTCGCTCGCAGATTGACAGCCTCACGCGCCTGCACCGGCCCGGCGCCCCTGATGCCGCCCCCGGCGCTGCCCAGTCCCCAGACGGCAGCGACGAGACCGCCCGCGACGACGACTCCACTGCCTGGACCTCGTACGTCTAGCCGTTGCGCGTAGCACTCGCGTGGCGAGCCGCTTCCAGCGAAGGACCCACCACGATGCCGTGGCAAACCTTTCTGCGCCCAGCCAGCCTCG
The DNA here is from genome assembly GCA_035763125.1 of Ktedonobacterales bacterium. Classification (GTDB taxonomy): domain Bacteria; phylum Chloroflexota; class Ktedonobacteria; order Ktedonobacterales; family JADMIN01; genus SMAG-U1939. The sequence goes on along the minus strand of DASUBU010000018.1, from coordinate 4,543 downwards.
ATGAGCTGCTGGATCTGCTCGATCAGCACGCCGGTCACACGCGTCTCGTGGCTGGCGGCACCGATGTGCTGGTCGAGCTTTCGCGCGGCATCCTGCCTACGGCGACGCTGATTGACGTGACCGCCGTCCGCGACCTCAAGTACGTGCGCGAGGATGGCGACGCACTGGCACTCGGCGCGCTTGCCACCCACAACGACGTCATCGCCTCGCCGGCTTGCGTCGCCCGCGTCCTCCCGCTCGCCCAGGCCTGCTGGGAGGTTGGCGCGCCCCAAATTCGGACGCGCGCCACCGTCGCCGGAAACCTCGTCACTGCTTCGCCGGCCAACGACACCATCACGCCGCTCGTCGCGCTCGACGCCACGCTCGTGCTCACCGGCAAGGCCGGCGGCGAGCGGATCGTGCCGCTGCGTGATTTCTACCACGGCGTGCGCAAGACGGCGCTGCGGCCCGGTGAGCTGTTGCGCGAGGTGCGAGTCCCCGCGCTGCGACCCAACCAGCGCGGTCTCTTCCTCAAGCTGGGACTGCGCCGCGCGCAGGCTATCTCGGTGATCAACGTTGCCTTCGTGGTGACGCTGGATGGCGAGACCGTCGTGGATGCCAGCATCGCGCTCGGCTGCGTCGCCCCCACCATCGTCCGCGCCCCCTCCGCCGAGGCCTACCTCGCCGGTCGGCGTCTGGACGCCGAGGCGTGCGCCGAGGCTGGCCGGCTCGCTACTCAGGACGTCACGCCGATTGACGACGTGCGCGGCAGCGCGCGGTACCGGCTCGCCGCGCTCTCCGGATTGGTTGCCGAGGGCCTGCGTCGCCTCGCCAGCGGCCGCGAGCGCGACGGCTTCCCCGCTGCCCCTATCCTGCTCGAAGCCCTGCCTCTGACTCCTTTCCGTCCGCAGCAACCGGAGTCACGTTTCTCCGGCATCATCGCCACCACCATCAACGGACGGCCATACGAGCTGCCGCCCGGCGCAGAGAGCAAATCGTTGCTTGACGCGCTGCGCAAGGACGCCCGGCTGACCGGCCCGAAGGAGGGCTGCGCCGAGGGCGAGTGCGGCGCCTGCACCGTCTGGCTCGGCGGGCAAGCGGTGATGTCGTGCCTCGTTCCCGCGGCCCAGGCACACGGTGCGCAGGTCACGACGATCGAGGGCCTCGCCTCTGCCTCCCCCTCGCCGCGCATGGAGAAGGGTTCCCCCACTGAGGGCTTGGGGTCGGGGGGTGAGAACCTCCACCCGTTGCAGCGCGCGTTCATTGAGCACGGTGCGGTGCAGTGCGGCTTCTGCATCCCCGGTATGCTGATGGCCGGCGCCAAGCTGCTCGACGAGCGGCCCCATCCCAGCCTTGACGAGATCCAGACGGCTCTCAGCGGGAATCTGTGCCGCTGCACCGGCTACCGCAAGATCATTGACGCTGTGCTGGCCGCCGGAGGGGACGCATGACCATCCCTGTCCCCACCCCGCCAAGCCTGATCGGGACTTCCGTCCCGCGGCCGGACGCACTGGCCAAAGTGACCGGCGAGGCTGCCTATCCCGCCGACCTGATCCGCCCCGGCATGCTGCATCTATGCGTGGTCTTCGCCGGCCGGCCCCACGCGCGTATCCTCCGCATCAACAGCGAAGCCGCGCTGGCTCATCCCGGCGTGGTCGCCGTGCTGACCGCCGCCGACGTGCCGTACAACGCCTATGGACTGGTCGAGCCCGATCAGCCGGCGCTGTGCGGCGATCTCGTGCGCTTCACCGGCGACAAGGTCGCGCTGGTCGCCGCCGAGACGAAGGAGGCCGCCGAAGCGGGAGCCGCTCTGGTCGCTGTTGAGTACGACGACCTGCCAGCCGTCACTGATCCGCGCGCCGCGCTCGCGACGGACGCCCCGCTGGTGCATGCCGAGCGCGAGAGCAACGTGCTGCTGCATGTTCCGCTGCGCAAAGGCGATCCCGACGCCGCCTTCGCCGCGGCCGATGTGGTGCTCGACGGCGAGTTCCACACGACCTGGCAGGAGCACGCCTTCCTCCAGCCGGAGGCCGGCGTCGCCTGGGTCGAGCCGGATGGCCGCCTGGTCGTGCGCACCGCTGGCCAATGGCTCCACGAAGACCGCCGCCAGATCGCCGAGATGCTCCAGTTACCGCCCGAGCAGGTGGTCGTCCAGTACGCCGCGATTGGCGGCGCCTTCGGCGGGCGCGAGGACCTCTCGATCCAGCACCTGCTCGCGCTCGCCGCCTGGAAGCTGCGCCGGCCGGTCGCGCTGCAGTGGAGCCGCGAGGAGTCCATGATCGCCCACCACAAGCGGCACCCGATGACGATCCGCTGCACGTGGGGCGCGACGCGCGAGGGACGCATCACCGCCGTGCGGGCCGAGGTGCTGGCCGACGGCGGCGCCTACGCCTCCACCAGCGTCGAGGTGCTCAAGTGCGCGACGCTCTTCGCCACCGGCTGCTACGAGATTCCCAATCTGTCCGTGGACGGCTACGTAGTCTACACGAACAACCTCCCCGCCGGCGCCTTCCGCGGCTTCGGCGCACCGCAGGCCCAGTTCGCCGCCGAGAGCATGGTGACGCGCCTGGCCCACGCGCTGGGCATGGACCCTGCCGAGTTGCGCCGCCGCAATATCTACCGCGAGGGTAGCCTGGAGCCGACGCAGAATCCCGTGCCGGCGGGCGTCAGCGCGCTGCCGGTGCTGGAGCGCTGTCTAGACGAGGCCCGCGCGCGGCTGGGCTATGGCCAGCCCCGTGCGCATCCCGCGCCCCACCTGCGGCGTGGCGTCGGCCTCGCCTGCGGCATCAAGAACGTCGGCTACTCCTTCGGCTTCCCTGAGCAATCCACCGCCACCGTCGAGCTATTCGGCACGGCTGAGCTGGAGCACGCGCGGGTGCGCATCGGCGCGGCGGACGTGGGCCAGGGCGCGCACCTCGCCCTGCGCCAGATCGCCGCCGAGGCGCTGGGCATCCCGCTGGAGCGCGTGGAGATGGTGACCGACGACAGCGCCGAAGCGCCCAACGCCGGCAGCGCCTCCGCCTCGCGCATGACGCTGATGGGTGGCCGCGCCGTGCATGACGCTGCGCTTGCCGCTCGCGCGAAGTGGAGCGCGGCGGAGGAGTACGCCGCCGAGGCGACGATTCAGTTCCGCCCGACGCCGACCACCGCGCTCGATCCCGTCACCGGGGCGGGGCGGCCGAACTACTGCTACGGCTACGCGGCGCAGGCCGTCGAAGTCGAGGTCAACACGCTGACCGGCCAGGTGCAGGTGCTCAAGATCGTCAGCGTGCACGACGTGGGGCGGGCGATCAACCGCCAGCAGGTGGAGGGGCAGATCGAGGGCTGTCTGGCGCAGGCGCTGGGCTACGCGCTGCTCGAAGACTTCCAGGTGCGCGACGGCCGCGTGCTGACGCCCTATCTCAGCACCTACCTGCTGCCCACGATTCTCGACATGCCGCCGGAGGTCTATCCCATCATCCTGGAGCTGGCCGACCCCGAAGGGCCGTACGGCGCGCGCGGCGTGGCCGAGATGGCGCTGGTGCCCTTCGCCCCGGCGGTGGCCGCTGCGATCCACGACGCGACCGGCGTCTGGCTCAGCCAGCAGCCGATGACGCCCGAGCGCGTGCTCTTCGCTCTACAAAGCCAAAGGGGTGATAGCCCATGACTACCCTGCGCATCACTGTCGGTCCGTACGTCTACAGCGCGCGCTTCGAGGAGCAAGCGTCTCCCAAGACCTGCGCTGAGTTCGCCAGGCTGCTGCCCTATCGGCAGAAGATCATCCACGCGCGCTGGAGCGGTGAGGCGTGCTGGATTCCACTGGGCGACTTCAAGCTCGACGTGCCGTGGGAGGACGCCACGCGCTACCCCGCGCCGGGCCAGATTCTCTTCTATCCCGGCGGCTACAGCGAGACCGAGATTCTCTTTCCCTACGGCTCCTGCGCCTTCGGCAGCAAGCTCGGCGGGCTGGCCGGCAACCACTTCATCACCATCACGGATGGCCACGAACAGCTCCGTGAGATGGGCCGCAAGGTCCTGTGGGAGGGCGCGCAGGATATCGTGATCGAGGCGGTGGACGCGTAGGGGAGCGTCACGAGTCGCTCCAACCATGAACTACCGGCCCGAAGGGTTTGCCGGGGCAGGTGGGACAGGAATCGAACCTGCAACCTGCGGTTTTGGAGCTCGTTTTCTTTCGTTCATCCTGGTTCGCCCATGGCCGCCAGATCCCACTATGCCCGAGAATATAGGTCATATCGTTCACGCTCGTTCATCGATGTTTGTTGTCCTTGTCGTCAAAATTGTCGTCAATCCCTTGGTGCCCACGACGCTTGATCGTCACGTAGCGGATGGCGAACGAACATGTACTTCTGCATGTTGTCGCACCTGATACGTTACATGGGTGGCGCTGCCTCTGAGCGTCATACGTAATCGTGCAACACCGGAGTGACGTGCACGAGGCACCCATGCTGGATGGCAGGTCAAACGAGTGTTCTTTAGTAAAGCCATCGTCAGTAGAGCCATCCTGCGCGAGAGACAGCGCAACGGTCACATACAGCGGAGCACACTTGCTGCGGGTTCGTAGCTT
>DASUBU010000017.1:0-38590 GCA_035763125.1 Ktedonobacterales bacterium | reverse complement strand
CTCGACGAAGTATGAGCCGCCCAGCGGATCAATCGTGTTCGTCACGCCGCTCTCGCTGGCGATAATCTGCTGCGTGCGCAGCGCCATCAGCGCCGCCTTCTCGGTCGGCAGCGCCAGTGCCTCATCGAGCGAGTTGGTGTGTAGCGAGTTCGTGCCGCCCAGCACGGCTGCCAGCGCCTGAACGGCGACGCGCGCCACGTTGATCTCCGGCTGCTGCGCCGTCAGCGAGACGCCGGCGGTCTGCGCGTGCGTGCGCAGCATCCACGAGCGCGGATCGGTCGCGCCGTACTCCTCGCGCATCAGCCGCGCCCAGATGCGGCGGGCCGCGCGGAACTTAGCAATCTCCTCGAAGAAGTCGTTGTGCACGTCGAAAAAGAACGAGAGGCGTGGCGCGAACTCATCAATCGCCAGCCCGCGCTCGAGCGTCGCGTCGGCGTACGCCAGGCCGTCGGCCAGCGTGAACGCCAGCTCCTGCACGGCGGTGGCGCCGGCCTCGCGGATGTGGTAGCCGCTGATCGAGACGCTGTTCCACTTGGGCATGTGACGCGTGGCGAACTCGATGGTATCCACCACCAGTTGCAGCGACGGCTCCGGTGGGAAGAGGAACTCCTTCTGGGCGATGTACTCCTTGAGGATGTCGTTCTGTAGCGTGCCGCCGAGCTGCTCCATTGGGACGCCCTGCTTCTCGGCGGCGGCGATATACATCGCCCAGATCACCGGCGCGGGGCTGTTGATGGTCATCGAAGTGGTGACTTTATCGAGTGGGATGCCCTTGAACAGGATTTCCATGTCGGCCAGCGACGAGACCGCCACGCCGCACTTGCCGAACTCGCCCAGCGCCATCTCGTGGTCGTGGTCGTAGCCGTAGAGCGTGGCCATGTCGAAGGCGACCGAGAGGCCCATCTGGCCCTGGTCGAGCAGATAGTGGAAGCGCTCGTTGGTCTCTTCGGCGGTGCCGAAGCCGGCGAACATGCGCATCGTCCAGGGCCTGGCGCGATACATCGTCGGCTGCACGCCGCGCGTATAGGGGTACTCGCCCGGGAAGCCAAGATCGCGCTCGTAGTCGAGGCCCGGCAGATCGGCGGGGGTATAGAGCCGATTGATCGGCATGCCCGACTGCGTGGTGAACTCGGCCTTCGACTCCGGCAGGCGCTTGGTAGACCGGGCGACGCTGCCCGCCTCCCACTCGTTCTGCTCTTCCGCGATCCGCGCCACGGCGTCGGGGTTGAAGAGCGGCTCGCCGTCAGGCCGCGGCTGCGCGCCGCTGCCGTTCTTCGCGGATTTCGCGCCGGCCGCGGACTTCGGCGTCTTCTGCGGACGGGGCTTCTGGTCGAGCATGGTGATGTTTCCCTCTCTACAGCATATGCAGCACGAGCGCATCCAGCGGGTGGGTGAGGGGCCGGCGGATCTATCCGCGCGGAGAGGCATGCCAGACGAGGGCCGGCGGTTGAAATCGCGCCTGGATGTCCCTGTCCTCACTGGGGATGCCCCTTGGGCCGCCAAGCCCGCGCCTGCGGCCTCTGCGGGCTGGAGATCGCGTGATGGTTGTTGACCGTCTGACCGTGGCCAGCGACCCACTACTCGATCTCCTCTGCCCTCCGTTTCCTCCGTTACCTCTGCGGTGAATCCCTCTCTCGTCACACCTCGACCGACATGGCCACCGCGCCGCCGCCACCCAGGCAGAGCGTGGCTAGGCCGCGCCCCCCACCGCGCCGCCGCAGCTCGTAGACCAGCGTGGCCAGCACGCGCGCGCCGCTGGCGCCGATGGGATGGCCGATGGCGACCGCCCCGCCGTTGGGGTTGACCTTCGTCCAGTCCCAGTCCAGCTCTTGGCCGTTGGCCAGCACCTGCGCCGCGAATGCCTCATTCACCTCGATCAGGTCGAAGTCGCTCATCTTCTGGCCGGTTTTCGCCAGCAGCTTGCGGACCGCGGCTGGCGGGCAGGCGAAGATGTACTTCGGGTTGATGGCCGCCGCCGCATAGCCGGTGATGCGTGCCAGCACCGGCAGCCCCAGCTCGCGCGCCTTGGCGGCGCTGGCGACGACGGTGGCCGCGGCGCCGTCCGAGAGACCGGGCGCGTTGCCGGCGGTGACGGTCCCGCCCTGCGTGCGGAAGGCGGGCTTGAGCGCGGCGAGCGCCTCGGGCGTCGTATCGGGGCGGATCGCCTCGTCGTGCTCGACGCGCGTCGTGCCCTTCTTGCTAGCAATCTCAACCGGGACGATCTCCTCGCCGAAGCGGCCGGAGGTGGTCGCCGCCTGCGCCTTCATATGGCTCTGATAGGCAAACTCGTCCTGCGCCTCGCGCGAGATGCCGAACTTCTCGGCGATGATCTCGGCCTCCTCGCCCATGTGGACGTCCTCGAAGGCGCACCAGAGCCCATCGCGCACGACGCTATCCACCAGCGTCCCGTCGCCCATGCGATAGCCGGTGCGGGCCTTGGGCAGCAGATAGGGCGCGTTGCTCATGCTCTCCATGCCGCCCGCGACGAAGAGCGACCCGTCGCCCGCCTTGATCGCCTGCGCGGCGAGCATGACGGCTTTGAGGCCAGAGCCGCACACCTTATTGATCGTCACGGCGGGCACGTCGTCGGGGACGCCCGCGGCGATGGCCGCTTGCCGCGCGGGGGCCTGCCCCTCGCCAGCCGAGACCACATTGCCCATTATGACTTCGTCAATTTGATCGAGCGGCGCACCCGCGCGCTTGAGCGCTTCGCGGATGGCGAGCGCGCCAAGCTCGGTGGCCGAGAGCGGCGAGAGACCGCCCAGAAAGCGCCCGATAGGGGTGCGCACGGCGCTCACAAGCACAGGAGTAGTCGTATCATCTGCCATCGTCGGCTCCTTCGAGGGACCACGATCGCTGGTCGGGTCCACGATTGCGCGCGACGCTGCGCGCTGCTGGGAGAAATCCGCACGGCGTGCGCCGCGAGGCCACGCGGCGTTGCCGTCTGAGGCATTATAGGCCAGCGCCCGAAGGAGGGTCAAACACAAGGAGCGAGCGGATAAGCTGCGGCGCGCGAGCGCAAGGTGCCAAACGCCAAAGGAGTGGGAAAGGAGCATGGTGGGCGAGCAAGCAGAAACTGACGATAGACAAGATGGCGGCGATCATGTACTCTTACGGGCAAGGTGGAATGTGTCCGCCACGAAACGTCACTCCAGCATTGGGAGGACCGACACGTGAGCATGAATCCGAACGAGGGCCAACAGGGCGGCATGCCTGGCTACCCACCGCCACCGCCACCGCAAGGCGCCTATCCCCCGCCGCCGGGCTACGCGCCGCAAGCCGCCGTGACACCGAACCGCTGGGGCCCAACCTCCCTCGGCATGGAGGCGAACATCGCGGCAGGGCTGAGCTACATCTCGATTGTCGGGCTCATCTTCTTCTTCATCGAGAAGACCAATCGCTTCGTCAGGTTCCACGCCGCGCAGTCAATCCTGCTCGCCATCGCCGCCATCGCCCTGGAGATTGTGCTCTCCATCATAGACAGCATCGTGCTCACCGGGGCGGCTGTCACAAACAGCGCGGCCGCCGCATCAGCAGGCTTCGGGATTGCCGCGCTGATGGGCTGCATCGGCACCCTGGTAGGACTGGGGATCTTCGCCCTCTTCATCTGGGGGCTGATCGCCGGCTTTACCGGCAAGTTCGTCAAGTTCCCGATCATCGGCGATATCGCGGTGAAGTGGGCTGGCGGTCCGCCGACGCCTGCGTACTAGGCTGGCATGGCGTAGGAAGGTCCATCGCGGCTTCTCCTACCGAATAGCGCCATTGTTGCAGGCACAGCGGACGCTTCGCTGTGCCTGTGGTATTGGTATTATCTTGCGTCTCGTCCTGTGCGCGGCGTCCTCTAGTTTGCGGCCTTTGTCCGCACGCTCGGATCACCCAGCCACGTGAATGCGCCCATACAATCTCCCATGTGGCTGGCATTCTCACGATCACTTCACATCCATCAGGCGCGTCGGAGATTCCGGCGCGCCTCTTGCTGTGCGATAGCAGAAACGCGAAGGATTGGCGCGCTGAGATCCCTGGCCGCGCGACGGACCGTTCCGGACCGATGGATACTCTTGCAGCCGCATGGAACGTGCTCGGCGCAACCAGTCAATCCGAAAGGGAGGCAGACAGATGAGCACGAACGCAAACGAGGGCCAGCAGGGCGACATGGCTAACTATCCACCGCCATCCGAGGGCTATACTCCACCCCCTGGAGGCTATCAGCAGCCCCCCGAAGGCTACCCACCACCGCCAGCCGGCGGATATCCCCCACCACCTGCTGGGGGCTACCCTCCGCCCCCAGGCGGGTACCAACCAGCACCCGGCGGCTATGCACCCGGACAGGCCGGCTACCCGCCGCCCACCGCGCCGTTTAGCTTCCAGGGTCTACTTCAGAAGTACCAGGCGGTGTTGACGCGGCCGTATGTGACGACCTTCGACGCGGAGCTGCCACGGGCCAACTGGCAGGACGTCTGGATCGGCCTCGTCATTCTGGCGCTCGCGGAGGCGATCTTCGGCTACATCACCGGCCTGGAGTTCCGCTCGGTGAACCAACCGGGGCCGAACGCCGGCAGTGCAATCGGCACGTTGATCGGCGCCTTCATCGGCTTCTTCATCTGGACGGCCGTCCTGCAGCTCATCGCGCGGCTGTTCGGCGGCACCGCATCGTTCCTGACGTATGCTTACGTGCTCGCGCTGGTATGGGTGCCGATCGGCGTGATCCAGGCTGTCATCGGGATCGTTCCGATCCTGGGCGGCATCGTCGGGTTCGCCGCGTTCCTCTACGGCATCTACCTGACCGTGCTCGCGACGCAGTCGGCGCAGCGCGTAACGCAGGGCAAAGCCTGGTGGATTGTGCTGATCCCAGCGCTGGCCGCCTTCGCGCTGGCGCTAGTGCTCGCCCTCGTGTTCAGCATCGTGCTGATCGGCGTGGGCATCTTCGGCCGCTAGGGCCGAGCAACCCAGTACAAGCCACACCCCCTCGCGGCAGCATGGCAGTGGTTGAGAGGGCGTGCGCTTGACGTGGTAGGTGCGCGGCGGCAGGAGGATTTGACAGCCTCTGCTATCTCAGTCCTCGTCGCCCGTCGTCTGGCCGGAGTCGGCGGATCGTCGCTCGCGGCGGAAGTCTTCGAGGCTGCTCAACAGGCCGCGGCGCGGCTGCTCGCCGTTCGAGCCGGCTGCCGGAGGAAGCGCGCCCTCGCTTTGCAGGTCGCGTGTGAGCGCCTTCAAGAAGCGGCCCACGCGGCTCCAGCGCGGCGGGAACTCCTGCGCCCAGAATTTCTCCACACCCGTACGGCCAACGGCGACGAAGCTAAACGGCTTGCCGGCGAAGGCGTACTCCACACGGGCGACTGGCACGCGCGAGATACGCAGACGCCGCGAGATGACGCGGCGCTCGTCCGGCGCGGCGGGGCTGGAGGCCTGCGGCTCGCCCGGCGTACGAGCGAAGGCTGCCGCCGCCGACCAAACCTCCTCGGGCACCTCTTCCGGCCGGCTGGCAAGTAGCGCGTCGAGCGGGCCTTCCCAGGCGTCCTCGCCGGCAGCTTTCTTGAGCATCTCCGGCGTCACCCAATGCGCTGGCGCTGGCTGGTCGTAGGGCAGCGTGCGGTGGATAATGCGTGTGTCGAAGCGCCGCAGGACCTGCTTGTGGCGTACGACACGCCCGGTGCCGCTGCACGCGCTGCATGTCGCGAAGCTGGACCCCAGGCACGTCTGGCAGGCCCGCTTGCCCGTCTGGCACGAGCACGGCACCGTGCCGTCGGTGCAGTCGGGGCAAGGAATCGTCACGCCGGAGGCTGGCGCGGCGGGGAGCCATTCGTGCGGCGGCGGCAGCGGCACGGCGTAATCCTGGCGCAGCCGCTCGGCGAAGTCCGCTAGGCGATCGCGGGCATCCAGCGCCACGCGCTCGGCCTGTATCTGGAGGTAGGGCTTGCTGGCACGTGCACGGCGCTCGGCGTCAGGATCGGCGATGTGGCCGCGCCCCCGGCAGCGGCGACAAGGCAGCTTGGCGCGGCCGTGACAGTCGGGGCAGGGCACAAAGCCCTTGCCCTCACAGGCCGCGCACGGTCGGTGGCCGGTACCGTTACAGCGCGCGCATGCCACCAGCCTACCCGTCCCCGCCAGGCGCTCGCGGCGCTCGCCCGACTCGATCTCCGGCGTCGCAGGGAAGACGTAGTCCCAGACCGGCAGCACAGGTCCCGGCTCCATTGGGCGCTGCCCGCTGTAGGGCTCCGTGCCTTCGGTCAGCACACGCACCTCGCCGCGCTCGCGCAGCTCGACCCGCCAGATGTGCCCGCTCTCGACGCCATGCACGGTCATCGCTGAGGGCAGGTCTGGTTCCACCAGAAAATCGCGCGCCACCCAGCGCGCGGCAAGGGCGCGAGCACGCCGCTCGTCCACATTCGAAACGGCGCTCGGGCCGGGCACGCCAGGATGCGCCTCATCCCAGAGCGACGAGGCGTGACCCAAAGCCTCGCGCACCCGCGTGCCGAGATCGCCAGCCGACTCACGCACCGCCTGGACCAGCTCGCGCGCCTGGCGCTCCAGCTCGACAGCCAGCTCGTCATGATCGAGGACATGACCGGATGAGACGCGGTGATTGCCGTCGTGCTGCATTGGATCAGGAGGGATCTCGCCGCCTTGCTCGCCGTCTCCGCCGGGCAGCGCGTGCTGCTCCCGGCCGCGGTCGTCCTCGCTCACGGCGCACCTCCTGCTGAGTAGTCTTAGGAATCGGATTCGGGGGACACGTCCGGCTTCGGCGCAACATCGCCGTCTGGCACGTCCAGCAGCGCGGGCGCGGCATAGTTCACTTCATGCACTTTACGCCGCGTGGGCCGCCGGGGTTGCGCGCCGCGGGACTGGCGAGGTTGGGCGGACCCCTCCTGCGCGTCGGTCGAAACGGCTGCCACAGGCGCCGAGGGCACCCCGGGCGCGATCACCTCGGCGGCGAAGATAGAGGCGCGCGCCACCTCCAGGCCAGCATGCGTAGCGAGCGATTCGACCGCCTCTTCCGTCAGGTCGGCGCCCGCAAGCGCGGGATCGTCCGCCATGATCCGCTCACGCAGTACGGCCAAGGGCAGCCGGCCGCCGGGGGACTCGACGACTAGCGCCGCCAGACGCTCGCCGATGCTCTCGCGCCAGGATGGCGAGCAGAGTCCCGCGCCAGCCACCCACACCGGCTGCGGCTGGCCCAGTGCGGCGGCCACCTCAGACAGCCGGGCGAGCGCGGTATCGCGCTCGGCGCGGGTGTGGCAGGCCAGCAGGCGCATCGCCTCGTGCGCTAGGATGCGCCCAGCGGCCCCTACGGCACGCAGCACTGCCTGCGCGTCGAGTGTGGCCAGGCGCTCGGCTGCATCGTTGTAGGTGCTGTCGAGCAGCGCCAGCAGGGTCTGCGCACTGAGCCGATTGCCATAGAAGAGCAGCGGATACGCCCTATCGAGCGCGGCGAAGGCCTCGCGCGCGGGCTCCGGCGCGGCGACCACCAGCGGCATGCGCCCACGCAGCGCCAGCAGCTTGCGCACCTTGCGCTCACGGTATTCCGCACGCCAGTAGCCGGCCAGCTCCAGATAAATGCGTCGCGCACCACGGGTGAGCGCGAAATCGGGGATGTAAATCGTCTCGCCCGCAACGATTGGCTCCGGCTCGCGCTCGATCCGCCAGCCGTGCGCCTCGCCGGCTCGCTCCAACCCGGCAAACTCCGCGAAGAGGCGGCTTTCGAGCGCGCTGTCGAATTGGTCAGAGGGTACGGGCAGCGATTCGTCGTCGTCCGCCGCCGACGCGAGCAGCGCCAGCAGCGCGTCGTCGAGCAGGAACGTCAGCGGCCGGCCGTGCAGATAGACGCGCGCGACGCCGCGCAGCCCCTCACCCGCCAGCGCGGGCGCAGAGCCGGCAGTGGCTTCGGCGGAGCGCCGGTAGCCCAGCAGGGCGCGGCAGAGGCGCGCCAGCCGCTCGCCATACTGGTTGGCGGCGCCCGTCACCTCCTGCGGGCCATAGAGCGTAATGCGCAAGGCGGGCGAGCCTTCAGCATCCCGCTGGGCTTCTTCGCCCTCGGTGTAGTGGCGAGGCCTGCCTCGCCCAAATGCGTCCTTACTCTCCGGCCCCGCCGGACGGCCGGTGGACGCCCGTACAACTGGGCGTGGCGCAGAGGTGTCTCCAGCCCGCGCAGATAGGCCCGGCGGCCCCAGGCCTCCAGATGCGTCCTCACTCCCCGGCCCCGCCGAGTACGTGGCGTCCTCCTCGGCGACGCGCAGTAGCCCACCGCTCCAACGCTCTGTCTCCGGCGGCTCGTCCATATCGTCTGCCGGCCGACTCGTTGGGGCGTCCGGTGGACGCCCGCCTGCCGCGCCGGGAAGGGGAAGACGATGCCCATCGTCCGCCGACTCGAATGTCAGCTCGTAATACACCCCCATACGCCGCGCGAGGAAGCAGACGCGCTTGACGGCGGTGCCCAGCCTCGCCTCCGCTGGCAGCGTCCATTCGACCGTCGAGGAAGCGGCCAGCATCGCCTCCAGCGCAAGCTGGTTGTAGCGTGTGGCGAGCGCCTCCGGCGCGGGGGCCGCGTCGCGGACCCGCCCCAGTACTGACCGCTCCTCACGGTCCAGCACGAGCAGCGCGCCGAGCGTCGCGCGGCTGAGGCCAAGCCCGGCGGCAAAGGCATCCAGTGCGGGCTCACGCTCAGCGGTCGCCAGATAGCCCGTGCCGTCCGCGTTCACCGTGTCGAAGAGCGCCAGGCGCAGATCCACCGGCGAGGCGATGCCGGCGGCCGCGAGTGCCTCGATCTCGGCTGGTGTGGCGGGGCCGGGCCAGGCCGGCGACTGCCAGACGTACCATTCAGCCAGGCAGGCGCAGAGGCCGCGAGCGAGCCGGTAGTCGCCGATCAGCTCGGCGGGGCGGTCGGCCGGGAACTCGGCGCGCGTGGTCCGTAGGCTGGCCTCGTAGAGCGCGATCAGCTCCGCCAGCGGGCGGATATGCTGGCGCGGACGCAGCAGCCGCGGCGCGACGTAGACCTCGCCCGCCCGCCGCGTGATGGCCTTCTTGATATCCGAGAGCGCCAGTCGCATCGTTAGAGCGCCTCCCTTCGCCGCTCTGAGACGCGCTCCTCGCTCGTCCCTTCCGTCACCAGCTCGTAGAGCACCGCGCGGGTCTCCTTCGGCCGCAGCACACGCCCCAGTCGCTGGATGTACTCGCGGCGCGTGGCGGTTCCGCTGACGATCACCGCCACGCCGCAGTCGGGGATATCCACGCCCTCGTTCAGCACACGGCCGCTGGCGAGCTTGGTGTAGCGGCCGTCACGGAAGCGCTCCAGGATTGCCCGGCGCTCCTCGGCGGGCGTCTTGTGGGTGATCGTCGGCAGCGCGAAGCGCTCGCCAATCGCGGCGACGACGCTGTTGAACTCGCTGAAGACGAGCACGCGCTCGGCCGCGTGGCGCGCGAAGATCTCTTCGAGCAGCGCCAGCTTGGCCGGCGCGTTGAGCGCCAGCGCGCGCGCCTCACGCCAGGCCAGCATCGCCTCGCGGGCGCCACGGTCGCGTGCCGCGGCCCACAGCACCTTGCGCTGGAAGTCGGCTGGCGAGGTGATGGTGATGCGGTGCCTGCGCAGATACGCCCGATAGGTCTCGCGCGCCGCCTCGTAGCGTGCCTGATCCTCTGGCGCAAGGCTGACGCCGAGCCGGTGCTCGTCGTAGGCCGCCAGATAGCGCGCGGCCGCCAGCTCCTCCGGCGCGCGGCGATAAACTTCGGGGCCGATCAGCTGGGCCAGCGCCAGGTGCTCCTGATCGCCACGCTCTGGTGTGGCGGAAAGCCCCAGCCGATAGGGCGTGAATGCGCCCTCGGCGATCTGGCGGTAAGTAGGCGCCGGCAGATGATGGCACTCGTCGAAGACCAGCAGCCCGAAGCGCCGCAGCAGCTCGGGATGGAGCTGGGCGGACTCGTAGGTGATGACGGTGATTGGCGCGATGGCGTGCTCGCCCCCGCCGTAGACGCCCACCTGTTCCGCGGGTAGCCCCAGCGCGTGCAGCAGGGCTGCCTGCCACTGCCGCAGCAGGTCAATCGTCGGCACCACCACCAGCGACCGCAGCCCCAGATCGGCGATTGCCAGCGCGCCCAGCACCGTCTTGCCCGCCCCGGTCGGCAGCACGACCACACCGCGATACTCCGCCGCCCGCCAGGCGATCAGCGCCTCCTCCTGATACGGCCGCGGCGTGACCGCCAGTTCCGGCGCGACCGGCAGCAGCGGGTGCTCGTCGAAGGCGACGTGGACGGCGTACGCGCCGTGCGCCGTCAGTGCGTCGCGCAGGCGCGGGAAGTCGAAGGGCCGCGCGCGCCAGCAGCGTCCCCGCCGGTCGCGCGAGAGCAGCACCGCCGCGCCGCCCGCCTCGTCCGGCCCAAAGAGCGCCATGAAGACTGCGTCATCGGACAACTCCCACAGCGCAGCCGGAGCCATGAGAGCCAGGTCGCGCCCACGCAGCTCGAATTTCACGCTACCGGCATCGTCGGTCGTCATGTCGGGTTCTTTCACCACGGAGGGCGCGGAGGATTCAGAGGGATGGGAGGAAGGAATATGAGATCGTCTGGGCAGCAGAGTCGCGTCCGCAAGACGGGCCAACTCCTGAAGCCTATTCTAGCCCATCGGCTGGAAAGTGGTGATGAGGAGGCTAGCACCTCCGTCATGCGCTGAGTTCGGGAACCGTGAGCGGCTTGATGGCGTCTGGTTGGGAAGACGCGGAACCGTGTTGGCCTCGCGCCCGGAGATGATGGGAGACACTCCGGCAATGATGAGCGGGATCGAGAGACATTTGGGCGTGCGCGGAGCGGCGGCGCTGATGGCGCTAAGCGCGCTGATCGCGCTGGCGCTGCCAGCCTGCGCGGGGCGCCCGTGCGGCGAGATGTCAGTTGCGATGATTCCGGGCGCGGCGCTGACACTGTCCGGCGGTGTGGTCTACGGCAATCGCGGCGAGGTCTTCGCGCTGCGGGCGAGCGATGGCAAGCTCCTCTGGCACACCTCCGATGCGAGCGCATCTTCAAGCCTCTACCAACAACCAGCGGCGCCAGTGGTGGACGGCCAGACGGTAATCGCGAGTACTGGGATAGGCGGCGCGGCAGCATGGCGAGCATCGGATGGCAAGCCGATGTGGCGCACGCAAGCGCTGCCGGGCGTCGCACCTACGCTGAGCGTTCCCGAGCCGCCGCCGGTCGTGTCGGGCGGCGTGGTCTACGAAGCGGCTGGCTACGGTTCCGTCGCTGCGTGGGACGAAGGCGACGGGCACCTGCTCTGGATGTCACACTTCGCGCCGCAGTCCGCGGCGGACGCAGGGCAGGCGGGCGGCCGGGTTTCGCTGCCGCTGCCGGTCGTGCTGGATGACGCGGTGTATGTGAGCATCGGGACCGCCCTCTATTCCCTGCGCTCAGAGGATGGCGCGGTTCTTTGGCAGCTGCCAGAGCCAGCCAGAGGCTTTCCCTACTCTACGCCTACGCCGGTTGCGCCAGCCGGTGCGCTCTACGTCTCGGCGGCTGATGGCTCGGTCACGAGGCTCGATCCCCATACCGGTGCGCAGCTCTGGCGTGTGCGTGACGATCTGGCCCAACTCGATCAACTCATCCTGGCGAATGTTGTCGCGTCGGGTGCGACGGTGTACATCTCGTCGTCCGACGGCACAGCGCGCGCACTCAGCGCGGCAGCGGGCCGGCAGCTCTGGCGCACCACGTTGGGCGACATGGACCAAGCGATCGCATTCCCGACTCTGCTGGACGGCCATGTCTTTGTGGCGTCCGAGCACGGCCTTTTCATGCTGGACGTCACGACGGGGAGACTCGTGTGGCATGCGTCACATGACTTAGGGCGTGTGGACCCGGTGAAAGTGCTCTCGTCGCCCGAGGTAGACCAGGGCATGATCTTTCTCGAGGATTCGGCCGGCCGCCTAGAGGCGTGGCGTGCCGGGAATGGCTCGCTGGCATGGCAATTTGACCAGGCGACGTCAGGATATCCGCTCGCCGGCGAGGGGCTCGTATTCGTCAGCCGCTGGGGTTGGCCGGCGGTGTGCGGCAACCCGCCGACGCCGCCGCAGGTGCTGGCGCTGCGCGGCTCGGACGGGTCACAGGTGTGGGCTACCAAGGCGTAGGCAGAGTTGCTCGTGCGTGCTCTTGACCGCTCCTTGCGATAGAGACGTATGACATGCTACACTCACGGCTACCGAATGCGCATTGAGTGCGGCGCGCATGAGAGCTGCGCCGCGGGCGACGGCAAGCTATGTGCTGTCGCGCATCCTCCAGATTCACACTTCTCACTGTGTGCGCAGGCGCTTGAGCGCCCATGGAACCGGGCGATCTTGACCGAGAGCGGCCAGCATCGCGCCCTCTCCTCCTTCCCGTTCGTCGCGCGTAGTGACCTCCCTTGAAGGCCGGGCAAAGCCCCGCCATCGTCGCCGCTGTCGTCGTGCGTCGCGTAGGGATTCGTCGCGTAGGCTCATGCGCGCAGTGCGTCCACCTGCCCCGACCGTGCGGGCGCTCCACGTCGCCGCGCGCCGGGAGATCCGCATCGCTGTCTCCGAGTAGTGAAACGGTTCCGGCGCAGCAGCCGGGCGGAGGGATCGTGCGATGTACACCAGGCAAGACGGCCACGAAGTGTTCGTTATTGACGGCCACATGCACTTTTGGGACGGCAGCCCCGAGAACCAGGCCAACAAGTACGGCAAGGGGTTCATCGAGTGCTTCCACGGCTACCACCAGCTCTTCACGCCGACCGAGCTACTCTGGCCGCTCGACCAGTTTGAGAAGTACGGCGAAGCGCGGCTGGTACGCGATGAGTTTGTCAACGGCTATGTGGACATCGCGATCCTGCAGCCGACGTATCTCAAAGACTTCTTCATCAACGGCTTCAACACCACCGAGCAGGATAGCGTCGTCAAGAAGGCCCACCCCGACCGCTTCATCCTCAACGGCTCGTTCGACCCACGCGACGGCGACCGCGGGTTGGAGTACCTGCGGCGGCTGAAGGGTGAGTACGACATCACGGGCGTCAAGCTCTACACCGCTGAGTGGAAGGGCAGCTCCAAGGGGTGGAAGCTCACCAGCCCGGAGGCCATGCGGTTCCTGGAAGAGTGCCAGAAGCTCGGCATCGTCAACCTCCACATCCACAAAGGACCGACGATCTACCCGCTCAACAAAGATGCCTTCGACGTCAGTGACATAGACGAGCCAGCCTCGCTCTTCACCGATCTGCGCTTCATCGTCGAGCACGCCGGCATCCCGCGGCTGGAAGACTTCTGCTTCATCGCCGCGCAGGATACCAACATCTACGCCGGCCTGGCGGTGGTCATACCGTGGATCCACTTCCGCCCGCGCACCTTTGCCGAGATGATGGCGAACCTGCTCTACTGGCTGGGCCCGGATCGCCTGCTGTTCGGCAGCGACTACGCCATCTGGGAGCCGAAGTGGCTGATTGACGAGTTTATGGCGTTCGAGCTGCCGCAGGACTTGAAGGACGAGTACCATGTTGACCTCACGCCCGAGGTCAAAGAGAAGATCATCGGCCTCAACGCGGCCCGCCTCTACGGCATTGATACCGCCGCCCACGCGCGGAAGATCGCGACGGATGATGTCGCCCAGCAGCGGGCCGCAGCGGCGCCAGCAGCGCCGGTGCAGGCGTGAGGGGAGCCGAGCCGTGATTGACGAGCGCGACGTATGGGCGCGCGTCGGCGAGGTGCTCGACCCTGAGCTCGATCGGCCGCTAAGTGCGCTGGGCTTCGTGGAGTGCGTCGAGATTCGCGGCGCGCAGGTCGAGGTGCGCCTGCGCCTGCCGACGTTCTGGTGTGCCGCCAACTTCGCGTTCCTCATGGCGGCCGATCTGCGCGACCGGATCGGCCGCGCACCAGGGGTGGAGCGCGTCACCGTTCGCCTGATGGACCATTTCGCGCAGGACGAGATCGCCGACGCGGTCAACGCCGGGCGCCCCTTCTCAGAGACCTTCCCTGGCGAGGCGGACGGCGAGCTCGACGAGCTGCGCCTGACCTTCGCACGCAAGGCGTTCCTCGTGCGCCAGGAGCAGCTCATGCGGGCGCTGCTGCGCGCCGGCGAGACACCGGAGCGGCTCGCGCGGCTGCGCGCGGCGGACCTGCGGGCCGATGGCGACGCGCTGCTTCTGCGTCGGGCGCCGGAGCACGCTGGCGAGGAGCATGCCGGACAGCAGGGTGCGTGGCGGCGGCTGCCGAGCCTGGCGCGCCTGCTCGCGATGCTCGTTCAGAAGCGCGCGGCGCTGGGACTGCCCACGGTGGCGGACGATGACCCACTCTTCACGACCGAGGCTGGCGTGCCGCTGCCGCCGCAGCGCACCGCAGTGATGGCGTTCCTGGGCACCGCGCGCATGGTGCGCCTCAACGGCGCGTTCAACACGCTGCTCTGCACCGGCCTGAACCGCGTGCAACATGGAGTCGAGGTAGACGCCGACGCGCTCTGCGCGGGCGGCCAGGAGCCGGAGAGCGCCGGCATCCCCGGCGAAAGGAGGGCGCAAGCGTGAAAGCGGTGCAAATCTTCGACTACAACCAGCCGGTGCGGCTGGTAGACGTGCCGGAGCCGCGGATCGAACAGCCCAGCGATGTGATCGTGCGCGTTGGCGGGGCGGGTGTCTGCCGCACCGATCTGCACATCCTGGAGGGCATCTGGCGTGAGGCGTTGGGCAACCCCCATCTGCCCTATACCATCGGCCACGAGAACGCCGGTTGGGTCGAGGCGGTGGGGGCGGGCGTCACCACGGTGAAGCCCGGCGACCCAGTGATTCTGCACCCGCAGCCTTCCTGCGGCCTCTGCCGTGCCTGCCGCGCGGGCAACGATATGCACTGCACCAACGCGTACTTCCCCGGTCTCGACGGCCACGACGGCGGTTACGCGCAGTACGTGCGCACCAGCATCCGCGCGGTGGTGCCGCTGGCCCCCGGCACCGACCCGGTGCCCCTGGCGCCCTATGCCGACGCGGGCATCACGGCCTATCACGCCGTCAAGAAGCTCGTGCCGTTGACGTATCCGGGCAGCACCGTCGCGGTGATCGGCATCGGGGGCCTGGGACACTTCGGCGTGCAGCTTCTGAAAGTGATGACGCCCGCCAGCATCGTCGCGGTGGATACGGCCGAGGAGCGGCTGGCCTTCGCCAAACGCCTGGGCGCCGATCACGCCGTGCTCAGCGGCCAGGACGGCGGGGTGCGCGAAGTGCTGGACTTCACCGGCGGCGGCGCCGATGTGGTGCTGGACTTCGTCGGCGAGAAGGGCACGCCTGAGACAGCACTCAAGATGCTGCGCAAGGGCGGCACCTATTCGATCGTCGGCTACGGCGGCACGGTGGCCCCGACGACCCTGCAGATGATCTTCAGCGAGCTGAGCATCATCGGCAACCTCGTCGGCACCTACAACGATCTCGTCGAGCTGATGGAGCTGGCGCACCAGGGCAAGGTGCAGATCGCCAGCCAGACCTTCCCACTGGCGGATGCCAACGACGTTCTGCATGCGCTCGACGCCGGAAAGATCGTCGGCCGCGCCGTGCTGATGCCCGAGCAGCGACCCGCGGCAGCCACGCCAACCGGGACGCCCGCCGCGCAGCAGGCGCCGGCAGGGCAGGCTAGCAGCTAGGCCGCGACAGCCGGAGGCGATTCCTGTCCCTGAGAGAAGCGGAGGAAGCGATGGGCGAAGAAGAGGTAACCGGCGGCGCCCGCGAGCAGGCGCCACCGAGCCGCGAGGCGGTCTTCGAGGCGCTGGCGGCCTGCTACGACCCCTGCTGTCGCGACCGGCAGATCAGCGTGGTGGATATGGGGCTGATCGAGCAGGTGGCAATCGCCGGCAGGGACGTGAAGATCGAGATGGTGCTGACGAGCGGCTGGTGTCCGTTCGCCGCACGGCTGCTGGATATGGTGCACGAGCGCGTGGGCGAGCTGCCCGGCGTGGAGCATGTGGAGGCGGACATCATCTGGCGCACGGCCTGGACGCCGGAGCGCATGAGCGCCGAGGCGCGCGCGAAGCTGCGGCTCCCGCTGGAGCGGCTGCTGCCACTGCGCGAGGCCCGGCTGAAGGGAGGCTCAGCATGATCGGCAACGACGCGTTGGTATTCGACTGCGTGGCGCACCCGTTCAACTTCGACACGTCCAACGCGATGGGCAGGAGCGGCGAGCTTTTCGCCAACCACCTCTACGCCTTCCATCAGGTGCTGACGCCGGAGAACGAACCGAAGCTGCCGGCCGAGCAGTTCCTGCGCAAGTGGGCGCCGGAAGATATCACACGGCTCGTGTTCGACGAGTCGGATACCGACATGCTGGTGGCCATGCCGCTGCCACTGACGGATCTCTTCTACGACGGCCTCTCGCCGGTGAATCGCTGCGTGGAGCTGGCAAAGCAGGATCCCGAGCGCATCGTGCTGTGGGGGACGGTGAATCCACTGGAGGGGCGCAAGGCGCTCGACGAGATGGAGGTGCAGGTCAAGGAGTACGGCGCGAAGGCGTTCAAGTTCTATAACGTGCGCTACGATTACGGCGAGCCCTTCCCCTGGCGCATGGACGATCCGCGCGTGGCGTACCCGATCTTCGAGAAAGCGCAGCAGCTCGGCATCAACTTGATAGGGGTGCATAAGGGCGTGCCGCTAGGCCCGCAGCCTATCGAGGCGACGCAGACGTGGGACATGGACGGCGCGGCGGCCAACTTCCCCGACATCAACTTCGTGATCTTCCATGTCGGACTGCCGTTCATTGACGAGACGTGCTGGCAGTTGGTGCGCTATCCCAACCTCTACGCCTCCATCGCCGCGACGATCAACTTCGTCGTTCGCTCACCGCGCCAGTTCGCCGAGTGGCTGGGCAAGCTGCTGTTCTGGGCCGGCGAGGACAAGATCATCTACGGTTCGGAGACACCCATCTGGCATCCCAAGTGGGCGCTGGATGCCTTCTGGAAGTTCCAGATCCCGCAAGACCTGGTCGAGGGCTACGGCTATCCGCAGCTGACCGAGCAGGCGAAGCGCAAGATTCTGGGCGAGAATCTCGCGCGCCTGCATGGTATGGATGTGGCTGGCCTCAAGCGCAAGTATGCGAAATCTTCGGCGCCAGCCTAGGCGGCGGTCGCCAGCCCGCAACGATCCAGGGCAAGCGACTATCGAACGTGACAGCGGCCCCGCCACCACACGGGTGACGGGGCCGCTGCCTGTAGGCCTGCTGCTAGGGAGCTAGCAGGTAGGCGGATGAAGGTCGAAGTTGACCGTGACGGTCTTGCCAGCCTTGATGTTGGTCTTGAGCGTCTGGGCGACCCACCCGTCCTTGCTGGCGATCAGCGTGTACGAGTTGCTCGCGGCCGGAGCCCAGAAGGTGTACTTGCCGTTGGCGTCGGTCTTCAGCGAGAAGCTGTAGCCCTTGCCGTTGGCCTGAATCTGCACGCCCCGCAACGGCGTCGAATTGCCGTTGCAGTCGGTCCCCGTCACCGTGCCGGTGATCTTGCCCCAACCCTTCGGCGGGGTGACCGTCATAGTGATGCCGATAGGATCAACCCGATACGGCGTGTTGGTCGAAACGCCGAGCTGGGCGCTGAACGTCCCCGGCTGCGTGACCGTCGCGGCGGTGGTGGCCGACAGAGTGATGGTCACCGTGACGCTCTGCCCCGGCTGCAGGGTCGCCGTCGTCGGGGTCTCGGCAAGCCACGGAACGTCGGTCGCGCCGCACTGGTCCAGATCGGACAAGTGCTCAGACTCCGCCGTCGGGCTGAACCCGCCGGACGAGCCGCCGACCTTGTAGAACCCGCACGAGCCGGCTGAGCGGTAGCGCGGGAACTGCGCGTTCGGCAACGCCGTCCAGCTATCCGTGGACGGATCGTAGGCCACGCCCTGGTTGGTGACGGTGCTGAAGCCGTTGGTCACCCCAGAGCTGACCACCAGCATGCCATTCGGGGCGCCCACGGCCGAGGCCCACAGGTCGATCGGCATGTCGGCAATCGGGCTCCAGCTATCGCTACCTGGGTCGTAGGCGAAGCCGTTCTTGAAGGTGGCGGCGCCGTCGGTACCTCCGGCGCAGTACACCTTCCCGTCAATTCCGCCGCACGCTTCCCACGCGTCGGTGTGCGGATACGCCGCGAGCGTATTCCACGTGTCGGTCGCGGGGTCATAGCTCACGACAGTTGTGGTCGTCGTGCAGAACGCGTCAGCGCAGCCGCCGACCAGGTAGATCTTGCCGTCGGCCACCGCGGCGCCAGGAGCCGCCGCTGGATGTGGATTCGCGGCCACTGTGCTCCAGCTATTGCTGGCAGGATCGTAGACATCTGTCCGCGAGATCGGGTTGCCGGAAGTATCCCAGCCGCCCGTCACGTACAGCAAGCCGTTCGCAGCCACGACGGCCGGCTTCTCACGCGCCACCGGCATATCGGCGATAGGCGTCCATGTGTTGGCGTCCGGATCGTAGACGAAGCCCTTCGCCGTGGTAGCGAAGGTGGCGTCCACGCCGCCCACCACGTACACCTTGCCATCAATGATGTCGCCGCCGTTGTCCATGATGCCGTTGGGATACGGCGCGATTGTGGACCACGTCGGATCACGTGGCGATCCAGCGCTGACGCCAGCCTCATTATCACCCTTCTGGCCACCGAGCCAGGCGGGCGTGAACTCGTCGTCCTCGCTGTGCACCATGCGTAGGGGCGAGCCCTGCAGGGTCAGGATCTGGAAGGCGCCTCCCCGCTCGGACAGCTTCACGTCCGCCGCGGCGGTACCTGTGTTGCTGAGCGTCACTGTCGCGGTGCCAGTCGAGCCCAGCACCAGGGACTGCGACACCGAGGTCGGGTTGACTGACAGGCGGCCGGCCTTGAGGGTGAAGTCAGCGCGCGTCGAGCCGTCTGCCGCCACATTCACCGTCTGGCTGTCGGCCTGGTAGCCGCCCTTGGTCGCGCTGAACGGGTGCCCGCCGGTCAGCGACGAGAACATCCAATAGTAACCATCGCCGAGGTTCGGGTCATCCGGCGTGGCCGCCGTGGTCGCCTTCTCGGCCGGCTTATCGGTGCTGGTCACGGTCGCGCCGTTGAGGCCGGCATTCGTGTTGGCATCGGAGACGGTGCCGACCACAAGCCCACCAGGCACGGGCGTGCAGGCCCGGTTGAGCGCCGAGACATCGTCAACCTGCCACCACCAGCCCCACGTGGAGGTGAAGTGGAAGCGCACTTGCACCGAGCTGTGGCCGGCGGCCTGTGGAATCGCTACCTCTTCCAGGTCTGGCCCTGGCACGCTGTCGCTGCCGTGATGCCAGACGTTGGTCCAGTTCTGGCCGCCATCGGTGCTCACGTCAACATCGCCGGTCTGACCCGGGAACCCGACGTAGTCGTTGTGGAACCGCAGGTACGGGGCGGAGACACTGGATAGATCGAACGCGGGGCTGATCAGCGAGGTGTCCTGGTGATTGCCCGGACCGTAGAAGTCCGAGTTGATATCGGCGAAGTTACCGCTGCCGCCGGTCAGGTTGCCGCGGTTCTCGGGGTCGCCGATCTGCCAGGCGTGGCCTTCGCCCTGGCTATCCACCACGGTCCACCCAGCCGGCATGGTCGAGCCGTCGAATGGCTCGTTCAGCACCGGCGTGCCGTAGGCGAAGTGGTATCCGGGCGCGGTACACGTCTGCTCGACGGGTATCGCCACATCGTGCGTCACATCGCTGCCGCCGACCACAATCGAGTCGTTGACCACCTGATAGCCGGGCAGGGTCGCCGTGTACTTCACCGAGTACGTGGCATTCGCCGGCAGATCAACGCTGTAGTGGCCGGTCGCCGGATCAGTGTAGATCGGCCCACCGGGGCGTCCGGTGATCTCGATCCGCGTGTAGAGCGGCCAGCCATGGCCGGACCCATCGGTTACAGTCCCGGCGACGTGTACCGATTGCGAAGGGGTGAGCGCCGCGTTGTCGGTGGTCGTGCCGCCGTCGCTGATCGCCACGCCGCTATCCGTCTTGGAGGCATAGCCGAAGGCGGAGAACGTCACGTCGTACGTGCCCACGGCGAGCGTCAGGCTATAGTGGCCCTGGCCGTCGGTCGTCGTGCTGGCGACATTCGTGCTGACGGTCGCGCCGGCGATGGGCTGGTTGTTGCTGGCATCCGTCACTGTGCCGGTCAAGGTGCCATGCGGGCCAGCTGAGCAGCTCGGGAATTTGAACGACCCGATCCGGGTGTGCCAGTCCGCGCTGCTGGTCGTCGGCATGTACTCAGTAGTGAACCAGAACGTGCAGCCGTCTGTCGGGTCAACCTGCATCGCGGCGTAGTCGCCCCAACGAGAGGCGGGGTGGGTCTGCGAACCGCCACCGGCGATCAAGGTCGTCTCGCCCTGTGACAGGTCCCCGGCTGGATCACTGACCAGCCGCCCCGCCACGCGGATGGATGGGAATGTGCTCGAGCTCGACACTGAGAACCCGATGGCAATGTCGCCAGAGGCGTCCAGGGCCGCGCTGCCCATCCACCGGTTGTCGGTGTCAGGCGCATAGGTGCCTTGCTGGTCAAGTGACCACCCTGAGCCGGGATTGGTCAGCTCATACCACCGGACGCCAGCGTGGTCGCTGCCGTTCACGTCCACGCTGTGGTCAAGCACGATGGCCTGGTGGTCGCCGAAATTGCGGTAGGCCGCCCGGTACATGAGCCGGTCGGATAGCGTGTCCAGGCCCACCGAGGTGTTCGGCTGTGGAATGCAGCTACGAGAGTAGTTGCACAGATTGGAATCGAACGGCGCGGTCTCGAAGAACCGGTTGGGCACGCCGTTGTTGCCGAACGTCGAGTTCGCCGGGGTGCCCCAATCAACGTGGAAATCCCACATCAAAAGGCGGTCGGTGGGCGAGAACCCCCAGGCGTCGTCGTCGAACATGAGGAACGGATCCGGCGCGCCAGCTGGGGGATTGAAACCCAACGCCTGACCCTCGGCATCGCTGGGCAGCAGGTTTCCGTAGACACCGCTGGAGTCGCCGACGTGGAAGTAGATCGAGTTGGCGGGCTGTCCAGCCAGCATCGCGGTGCGATCGAACGCCATGACGCCGGCACCGGTGAAGGTGGCGGCATTGAGGAACTCGTTGGCGCTCATGTAGTACGCGTCAGGCCAGATGCCGAACTTAGGGTAGTCGTTCAGCGTGTCCAGGCTGTACAGGAAGTCGTAGCGGTACCACGCGCCGGTGGGATCGCCGGTCTGCGAGATCGCGATGCACTCGTGGTAGCCGTCCGCACCGCCTGGATAGGCGAGCTGGCTCATGAACCAGCGGTCCGCCGCCTCATCGTACATCGTGACCGGGTCGCCGCCGTTGAACGTCTCGCACGGCCCCCCGAACCCCTGCCACAGCGTCGTATTGGGCACCGGTCCGTACAGCAGATTTCCCTGCTTATCCCAGATGGCGAAGCTCAGGTTGACCATCTGGACGTAGTTGTTCGGACCCACATCGCCCTGGGTATCTGGCGGAAGAACGCCGTTGACGTTGCCGACGCCCTCGAAGTTCTGCCCGAAGCTCGGCATGTCGTTGGTCACGACGTTCGTCTGCAGGGCCGCGCTGCCGCTCTTGGGCGCCGTGGTCAGGTGGCCGTGCGGCACATCGTGCAGCGGTACGTCCTTGATCTTGGTCTTTCCTTGGGGCACCTTCGGCGGCTTCATCGTCCGCAGGTTGGGAGTCGTATCGTGTTTGAGCGCGCTGCGCACCAACGGTTTGAGTGGTTTGCCCTGCGCACTGGCGGCCTGAGCGCCCGTCATAGAGTTTGGCGCCGCGGCTACCGTTGGGGCCGATACAAGCAGACTCAGAAGGAGAGCAAAAGCGAATCCTAAAGCAGATATGCGCACCGGACTCGCCCGCAGGCCTGGCCTACCCAGTCGATGCATCTCGTTCACCTCTCTACAGACTCGTTGGCGTCTATCTCGGCAGCTGCCGAGCGACGCATCAGATGACCGCTCACTCACCAGTGAGTGAGCGACCGCGCTGGCTAGATCACCTCCTTTCTCCTTGGCTGGCGTGGCAGAACACCGTAGGTGGAGATGCCGACCGGTTTGAAATCGCAGAGAGGTGTGATGTGGGCTCGGTTCTCTCTCATCAGGCGCACGCGAACGCCAAGCAAGGGTATTGTTGGCGTGGCTACCTTCCGCCGCACTCCACCACCAGGCGGCCGTCTTCCGCCGCCTCATACTCCACTTGCCGCACTCCACCACTAGGCGGCTACCTTCCGCCGCCAGACACTCCTTCACCAACCGCGCAGATTTGGCAAGCCACTGGGCGCCGACAGATTGGCTTGCTTGGATATCACAACGCAGCGAACGGTATTTCGTTAGGGGGATAGACGAACATCCGTTATGTGTCGGTCGAACATCGCTTGGCGATGGTCCCCGCGAAGACACCAGCCTGGAACGTGTCGTGCGGAGCCTGCCTCCCACCTCGGCGACACGCATGGGATAGTGTGTATGGGTGGGGAACTGCAGGAATCAGCGATGGGAAGATCGCGCCAGGAGAACCCAGGAGGGAGCCGTGACGAGCTGGACGCGCAAGCCGGAGGCGCAGGGCGACACCATCGCTAACCAGAGCTCTGGGTCCGGTGCACCTACGCGGATGCTCGCCGCGCTGCGACGCCCCTCCGCGCTGCGACGTGCGTTGGCGCTGACCGGTCCCCTCGTGCCGCTGGCCGCTGTGGCGGCGGTGCTGATCCTCTCGGCCTGGGTCTATTACGTGCGCTTCGACTTCGGGCACCGGCCGTGGGGATGGGGTAGCGACGGCCCACAAATCTCCGCGGTCCCTGCCTGGCTGGCGTTCAACGACCTGGGCGT
Organism: Ktedonobacterales bacterium; assembly: GCA_035763125.1. Lineage (GTDB taxonomy): Bacteria > Chloroflexota > Ktedonobacteria > Ktedonobacterales > JADMIN01 > SMAG-U1939. Next base: position 15,843 of record DASUBU010000017.1, on the reverse strand, counting down.
GCGCTGGGCGATGCGCGCTGGCGACCAGGCCGATGCGGTGGCGTTGTCGGGCTATGACGGGCAGTTCTACTACTACATGGCCCAGGACCCCGGCGTAATCCTCACCTGCACGCACCCGGCAGATCGCGCCCACTGTCCGATTGATGCCTCGCCGCTGCGCGAGCAGCGCATCCTCTACCCGATGACGGCCCGCCTGCTCACGCTGGGCAACCCGCAGGCGCTGCACTTCGCCCTCTACGCCATCAACTTCGTCGCCATCCTGCTGACCGCCCTGCTGGTGGGGCAGCTCTGCGTCGAGGCGGGCGCCTCGCGCTGGCTGGGCGCGGCGGCCGCCATCTATCTCGGCGAACTGCAGGGCATGCTGCGCGATCTCGCAGACCCGTTCGCCGTCTTCTGGGCGGTGTTGGCCGTCTATTTCCTGCGCAAAGAGCGCCCGCTGTGGTGCGCCGCCGCGGTCGCCGCCGCCCTGCTGACACGCGAGCAGTTGGTGGTCGCGCTGCCGCTGCTCGTGCTGCCGTGGCTTGCTCGCCGCCAGTGGGGCACCGCGGCGCTCTTCCTCGGCATCGCGCTGGGGCCGTTCATCGCCTGGCAGGCGGCGCTACGCGCCCTCTTCGGCGTGTGGGGGTTGCAGGGCAGCGTGGCGACCACGCGCGGCGTGCATCTGCCCTTCGCCGGCCTGTGGGCGCAGCGTGAGACGCCGGAGTTCGGGCACATGATCGTCTTCGTGGCGGTGCCACTGGTGGCCGCGGCGCTCGTCGCGCTGGTCTGGATGCGCCAGCGAGGGCTGCGCGCACTGCTGGTGGATCCGGTGCCGCTCGTCGTGCTGGTCAACGCCGTACTCGTCACCCTCACCGCCGCGCACGAATGGGAGGGGACGTGGGCCTCGGCCCGCCTGGTAGCGCCTTTCATCGCACTGGCCGTAGTGGTCGCCTGTGGGGTAGCGGCGCCGCTACGCCGGTCGTACGCTACACTGCTGGCCGTCACAGCGCTCGGCACGCTCGTCATCCCGCCGCTCCTGTTCTGACGCGAGCGGCTTCGCGCGGGTATCGCAGCCGGCCGAGGAGCAGGCATACCCCGACGGTCCCCTGTGCGTTGCCCGCCGCGCGCCGCCTCTGCTATACTCGCCCTCTGAGTCATTCGCAGGGCGCCAGCGAACCGGGCGCGCCCGCTCATCGAGGCACCATGCACGCTAAGCTCATCGAAGATCGCCGGCTCTGGAACCAGTTCGTCGCCGCCGACCCCACCGGCCACATCACGCAGACCTACGAGTGGCCGGAGCATCAGGGTGCCGAGGCGGCGAACGGCTCGCTGCGTGCTGGCGTCGTGGATGAGCGGGGAGGCTTACTTGCCGCGATATTGCTGGTGCGCAGCCGTGCGCAGGGTGTGCCTGCGCCGTTCTTCTACGCGCCGCGCGGCCCCGTCTGCGCCGACCCTGGCTCCCCAGCGCTGCCCTTGCTGGTGGATTTCGTGCGGCACGAGGCGAAGAAGCGCGGAGCCTTCATGATCCGCGCGGAGCCGAACGTGCCGCAGGATAACGCCGCCTGGGCCGCCGCGCTCCCCCGCCTCGGCTTCCGCCCGACCAACCATCAGATCTACCTGCGCGGCTCCTGGGTGACCGATATCGCCGGCTCTGAGGCCGACATTCTGGCCGCGATGTCGCCTTCCTGGCGGCGCTACATTCGTGGCGGAGCGAAGAACGGCATGACCATCCGGCAAGGATCCGGCGAGGCCGACCTGGACGCCTTCTATCGCCTGCTGGTCGAGACCGGCACCCGTGACGGCTTTCACCTCTACCCCAAAGAGCTTTTTCGCGAGATGCTGGCCCACTACTCGGCCGAGGCCGCCGCGCGCGATGCCACCGCCGAGATGGCGCTCTACCTGGGCGAGCACGAGGGGCAACTTGCCTCGGCGCTGACCGTTGCCGTGCTGGGCGAGTGGGCGTGGTATCTGCACGGCGCCTCCTCCGACCGCCCCGAGCACCGCAAGTTGCGTCCCAACCACCCGTTGCAGTGGGAGGCGATGCGCTGGGCCAAGGCACGCGGCGCGAAATACTACGACTGGCGCACGATTCCCGATAAGCTGGAGCCAGGTGAAGACCTCTACGGCGTCTATCTCTTCAAGCGCGGCTTCGGCGGCTACGAGCGGCGCGTGCTGCCCACCCAGGACCTCGTCCTGCGGCCCGCGCTCTACTGGCCCTACACCGCCGCCGTCTCGTTGCGCCGGGCAGTCCAGGAGCGCAAGCGGCGATCCGCGCGGGCACACACGCGAGATGTCACGAGCAACCCCGACGCCGAGGCGGGCGAGGAGGCGAAGGCTGGCGCCAGCGCGCCAGGTCCCGCTTGAGTCCTCGGCGGATGAATCCAATCTGCGGTACACGAGGGGGCGTGATGCGCATTGCTTTACGTGTTCTGGCACTTGGCTCCCTGGCGGTGTTTGGCCTCAGTCTTCTTCTCGACGTCTCTCTGTACCAGCAAGGCGCCTGCCCCAGGGGATTCCTCTTTAAGCTCTACCTAGTCCTTGTTGGCGTGCTTGGACTCCCACCCACGCTGATCGGCAGCGGCGTGGCGGCTGGATTCGCCGCCAGGCACAGGGAGTGGGGCTGGCTCGCAGGTCTGCTTGCGGCTTCGGTCGCGGGCGTGGGCCTTCTGTACGGCGCGGCCCTGGACCACCCGCCGCCAGTTGTGCAGGCGCCGATTACTGCGCTCTCTTCGGCATTCGATCACACGTTCCGCCTCAACACGTGTGCCTACCCGTCCCCCTATATCCAGGCTGCCGCCGTTGCGTGTGTGCTGATGGCGGCTCCAGTTGTGCTCCTCAGCTATAGCTTCTCGCAAGCTCGGCAGGATCGCCTTCGCTGATTGAGCCAGGAGCTTGCTTTGGGGGAGGACGTTTCTTCGAGTGTGCACGAGGGCGAGGCGGCTCGGCGCTCCACTCCCCCGCTCCGCTCCCCGCCCTCTCTGTGTCCTCTGTGTCCTCTGTGTTCAATCCTCCTCCTCATGCCAGGCTGCGCCTCCGCCTCCCCATGTGCCGCCCGTGTGCGATACACTACCGATCAGGTATCGGGTTCCCGCTCGCCGCGCACGACGCGCCCCCATTCGAGGACACACACCATGGCCTGTATCGGCACCGCCGGCCACGTAGACCACGGCAAGTCTACACTCGTCACCGCGCTCACCGGCATTGACCCGGATCGGCTGGCCGAGGAGAAGGCCCGCGGCATGACGATTGACCTGGGCTTCGCCTGGCTCACGCTGCCCAGCGGGCGCGAAGCCAGCATCGTGGATGTGCCCGGCCATGAGGCGTTCATCAGGAACATGCTGGCCGGCGTCGGCGGGATTGACGTGGCGTTGCTAGTGGTCGCCGCTGACGAAGGCGTAATGCCCCAGACCGACGAGCATCTCACTATCCTCGATCTGCTGCGTGTGCGCTCGGGCGTCGTGGCGCTGACCAAGTGCGACCTGGTAGACGACGAATGGCTGGAGCTGGTGCGCGAGGAGGTGGCCGAGCGCCTGAAGCCGACCACGCTGGCCGGCGCGCCCATCATCGCCTGCTCCGCCACCACCGGCGCGGGCCTGCCTGAGCTGCTTTCCGTGCTTGACGCAGCGCTTGATACCGCTCCCGGCCGCCGCGACCTCGCGCGCCCGCGCCTGCCGATTGACCGCGTCTTTACCGTCGCTGGCTTCGGCACGGTCGTCACCGGCACACTGCAGGACGGCCGCCTGCGCGTAGGGCAGGAGGTGGTGACGCTGCCGGCGGGGCCGCGCGGGCGCATCCGCGGGCTCCAGACGCACAAGCAGGCCGTGGAGGAGGGCGTTCCCGGCGGGCGGTTGGCCGTCAATCTGGCCGGCGTGGCGAAGAGTGATCTGCGGCGCGGCGACGTGCTGGCGCTCGCCGGCACGCTGCGCCCAAGCATGGCGCTAGACGTCCGCATCGAGGTGGCGGCCTCGGCGCCGGGCGCCATCGCCCACAACGCCGAGCTGGAGGTCTACGCGGGCGCTGCCGAGGTGATGGCGCGCGTACTGCTGCTCGACGCCGACGAGCTGCTGCCGGGCGCGAGCGGCTGGGCGCAATTGCGGCTCGCGCGTCCGCTGGCTGTCGCACGCGGCGACCGCTTCATCCTGCGCCAGCCCTCGCCCAGCCTCACCGTCGGCGGCGGGACAATCGTCGAGCTGAATCCGCGCCGCCATCGTCGGCGCGATTCTGCCGTGCTGGCGCGGCTCGACGTGCTCGCGAGGGGCGATCCGGCCGAGCTGGTGCTGGCGGCCTTGCGTCCGGCCGCTGGTGCTGGATCAGGCTCTGGCCACAAGCCGCGCGGCTATGCCGGTCGTGAGGTGAGCGAGCTGCCCCGCCTGACCGGCCTGCCGCCGGAGGATACCGTCGCTGCGCTGGACGAGCTGCGCGCCCGCGAGTTGGCCGCTGCCATAGGCGGATTCGTCTACGCCGCCGAGTCGTGGCGCCGCCTGCGCGACGATGCGCTCGCGCTGCTCGCCGGCTACCACCGCCAGTATCCGCTGCGAGCCGGCATGCCGCGCGAGGAGTGGCGGGCGCGGCTGGGCCTGGCGCCGCGCGAGGCGCAGGCTGTCATCACGGGGCTTGTGGCCGCGAGTGAGCTTGCCGAGCATACGAGCGAGACGCCCGGCCGCGGTGCTTCGCTGCGGCTGGCGGCGCACGAGCCGCGCCCTACGCCGGAGCAGGAACGCGCCGTCACGGAGCTGCTGGTGCGCTTCAAGTCTGCGCCATTTGAGCCGCCCACGCGTGCCGAGGTCGAGCGCGAGCTAGGGGCTGAGCTGATGGTGGCGCTGGTGGAGCGCGGGACGCTTCTGCGGGCCGGCGAATCGCTGCTGCTGGAGCCGGCGGCGTATGCCGAGGCGGTGCGGCGTGTGGTCGCGCATCTGCGGGCGCACGGCCGGCTCACGGTGGCCGAGGCGCGCGATCTGCTTGGCACCACGCGCAAGTACATGCTGCCGATTCTGGAGCTGATGGATGAGCAGCACATCACGCGCCGCCAGGGCGACGACCGCGTGCTCGGACTCAATGCCCCGCCGCTCGATGCCGCTGGCGAGGCGGGCGCGCACGGTTGACAGCCGTACCGGCGCTATGGTACGATTCCCGGTGCCGCGCCGCGAGAGAGCGGTGCGGAGGGGACCCGTAGTGTAGCGGCCTAACACGCCGGCCTGTCACGCCGGAGACCGCGGGTTCGAATCCCGTCGGGTCCGCCCGAAGAACACCAGCGTCACAAGCTCGATGCGCTCGCGTCGAGCTTGTCTCGTTCCTGGCTGGCTGCGAGTAGGCTCTTCCTCGCTTTGCGTCTGGTTACTCATCGGCCTACGCTGACCTCAGCGCGCTTGACGTGCCGTGAATGCAACGCCCAGCGCCGTCAAGAAGCGACGCAATGGCTCTCTTTGGCGGAGGGCCGGGCTGTAGATCTCACCGTCCACCCCAGCCATAGCCGTGGCCTGGGGCTCGCATCTCACGGACCCCAATGGGGCATGGTGCCGAGCTCACACTTGGGCTTCCAGCCATTTATGAGGGGGTCTCACGAGTAGGCACCTCACCGGCGCTGTCGGTGCCAGTCGTGGCATGTCCGTACCGTTCGAGGACGCGAATGAGCGTAGCCTGGCTGTAGGGCGCCTGCTGCTCCGGCTCGGCGAAGAATCCGTCAGCATCGGCATCGGCCCAGTACTGCCGTGCCTCCTCGTAGTGGGGCACCTGCACACGACGCACAAGCTCCGCCCATTCGTCTATGCTCGTCACCCCATCTTCACGGTTGCCAGCAGGCCTACCAGGCGCCAGGAGTGACAGCAGCGTGGCCAGCCCATCTGACCCGACGAGATGGAGGAGATGGATGTCATGGACGCGCGCGCTGGAGGGGTACTGGCATAGATTCGAATTGTGCACAATGCGAAATCCGTGCGCCTTTGTGCCCTGCGTAGGGCCGGCAAGCCATTCGACCCAACCAACATCCGGGCGCTCGATAATCTGGCCGCAGGCGTCACACTTCCACTGCTGTAGTGGCTGCAGTCTCATCGCCCTGTCTCCTTTCGGGTTCCCAGCACCGTCCGTCCTCAAGAGAGCCAGACGACGACTACGCGCGTGGCGTGCCCATCATACGCGTTGAGATGCTTAAGCAGTGTTGTGGTGCGTGGCGACCGCGACTGTGGCCACATATCACGCAGTGTAACGCGACACGCCGCCAGTGGGATCGGGATAGGATCAGGATCAGTCTACCACCTTCCGACTTCCGACCGTTGCCGTCTTCCGATCACAGGGCGGCGTACGCGTCGTCCGTCCCCGGTCAGGGCGCACCTTCCACTCTCGTGGCGCGAAGTCCTCGCGGATCGAGTGAAACTTATGTCCTGCTACTGCGCTCCTACAGAGGTTACACATCTTGAGTGAAACACCCATGAGTGGAGAAATCACGTTGCTGTCCCACCAGGCGAACGCGCTGCCCAACCGTGTACGTAGGCTCCTTTACAAGACCATCGTCCTGGTCGTCGTCGTCGTACCGCTCGCGGCCACCCTCGTGGCGATTCGGCTGCTATGGCAGCGTGCCGTGCACCCGCTCGACCTGGCGCTGCTCGCGGTGATGTATGCTCTGGTGGCCTTCGGCGTCACCGTCGGCTACCACCGTATGCTCACCCACCGGAGCTTCCAACCACATCCGGCTGTGAAGTTCATATTGCTCGCTCTAGGGTCGATGGCTGTCGAGGGGCCGGCAATCGAGTGGGCCGCAACCCACATCAAGCACCACGCCCGCGCTGACCGCGAGGGCGACCCCCACAGCCCAGTCGACGGCTTCTTCCACGCCCACCTCGGCTGGATCTTCGGTGACGGCGAGGCGGATCCCGCGATCTACTGCCGCCACCTGGTGCATGATCGCATCGTGCGCGCCATCAGCCGGACGTTCCTGATATGGGCCGTGCTCTCGCTGGCAATTCCCTTCGGCGTAGGCTTCCTCTTCGGCGGCTGGACGCTCGCATGGACGGGACTGCTCTGGGGCGGGCTTGTCCGCTTGTTCCTCACGCATCACGTCACCTGGAGCGTCAACTCCGTTTGCCATACCTTCGGCAAGCGCGCATACGAGACCCCCGACCGCAGTCGCAATGAGTGGGTAGTTGGCCTGCTGGCATTCGGCGAGGGATGGCACAACAACCACCATGCGTTCCCACGCTCGGCCTTCCACGGCCTGCGGTGGTGGCAGGTCGACGTCTCCGGCTATCTCATTTGGACACTGGAACGCCTCGGTCTGGCATCCGACGTCTACCGCGTGCCGAGCGCGCTCATGCGCCGCCAGCAGCCGTCCGCACCTAGCGACACGATTGACAGTGTCCGGGCAGACGAACAATCACTGTCAGTAGCAAGCAGCATCTAATCGCCCGCTCTGAGGAGGCGTGCCTGCCACGGCGGCGACGACGACTCAGGCGCCGGAGCCGTGGCAGCATCACGCCTCATGGTGCGGCGTCTGAGATACTTACCGCCGGCAACATGCGCGGGCTAGGGTATGCGGCACCTAGCCTGTGAGCTCTTGCTGCGCATGGCTCAGCCTGCCCGGCGCCCAACAGCTTCGCATTGTGTGCAGCTGCCGTATGTGACATACTGCACGATAGAGAGCGCACGCCCCCCGGCGCGCCGTCGTCAGGCGCGCACCCCCACACTCGCCCAAGAGCCGAAAATCGGCATCTCTTCGGCGCCTGTGTACGCGGGACTTCCCATTCTTCTGTATCCCTCCCTGGTTTTCGGGCCCCCCTCGTCCTCTTGGCCAAGGGCCTGCGTTGGCGTGCTACCGAGCGCGCGTGGCACACCCCTTGTTTGCGTAAAGTCACCACTTCGACGTTGCCAGCCCCGTCGCCAGGCAGATGAAGCTCACCGGGCGCGCGCCTCGCGCCTTCGCGAAAGAAGCATCCATGTCAGACGTTCCGCGGATAGGCTCAGCCGAGGTGCCACCCCCCATCGAGATTCTGTCGGCAGACGATTGGTTGGCGCTGTCCGACGCACCGAAGCGCCACGAGCTCACAATGGGCCACCTCACGCTGGCTCCTTCTCCTGACCTGCGCTACGACCTGATCGTGGCGGACCTTGCACAGGCGATTGGGCGTATTACCGCTCTGACGGCGACGGGTGGCACGATCTTGTCACAGACAGGTTTCGTGGTGAGTGCCCCTGGTGAGGATGAGACGGTGCTGGTTCCGGCCCTGGCCTACATCAGCGCCGAGCGCCTCTCACACGTGCCTCAGGCCATACCCGCACCCGTGCGAGCGCACGCGAATGTTCTGATGCGGGTAGCGCCGGACTTCGTGATCGAGATCGCGTCACCCAGCCAGCGAGAGTCCGAGATCACGGAAAGAGTTCTGCTGTGGCGTTCGGCTGGTGCGCGACTCGTGTGGGTCGTCTGGCCGGCGCGCCGGCAGGTCACTGTGTGGGCACCTGACAGTGCGGGCACACCGGAAGCAGCAGGGACTTTGCAGCGGACCCTGAGTGCCCATGAGAGCCTGGACGGGGGAGAGACCATCCCAGGCTTCGCCTACACCGTCGCGCACCTGTTCCTTTGACACGGCTGGTGGTATGGCTGGCTCGCCAGAAGCCGGCTGTCCGCTCGGTACCGCACCGAGGCAGGACGATACAGGAGCCAGGAGATCGAGCGATGTCGGAGCATACTCTCTCATATTGGGAGCGAGCATCTCAGGCCCAAGCAATAGATGGCGAGCTCTACCTGGCTGGGATGCGTGCAGGCGCCGTGGCCGCGCGAAGCGACTGGCCGCGTGTGGAGCGTGTGCCGCAGTACTTGCAAGGCAGATGTCAGCGAGAGATGAAACCGTTGTTCGGCGCCGCCAGTCCCGCGGCTGGTGTGCTGGAATATCGAGCGGGGTGGATTGAAGGCTACGCGCGGTGTTGTGCTCAGCTCGACCAGCAACCATCCAGCAACGGACCGAGGTAACCGCATGAGCCAGAGCGTATGGTGTGTCACGCAATCCGTCGTTGCCGAGCCAAACAGAGGGTCTCCTGCCGATAGCCTCAGGGGCGTGATCCCAGGTGGCAGGAGGATGAACGCATGGATGTATTGACTCCGAGTGCGACGGGCATCACATGCCACACGTCGAATTGCGGGCAACAGGCGACCTGCACGTGCGATCGCTGCCAGCGACCATGCTGCGAGAAGCATGCCCGTCACATCACGCGGCAGCGGCGCGGCGAATCCACCGCACTGCGCGGGCACCGTGGGATGCTGCTGCGCAATCCCAGCCACACAGAAGCCTTCACGCTCTGTCTTTCATGCAACAAGAAGCCGTTCGTCGGTGTCGCCATGGCGGAATAGGGGTTGGCAGGCGGGGCTGCGTACGAGACGCGGCGCATCGCGCGACGACCCAGTGGCCCAGTGGTTCCCAAGCAGCCAAGAGACAAACGGGCGCACCTGAACAAGATCGAGGGAGCACATGACGATGGCAGATGCCACGGTCGGCACGACGATAGACACAACTGCGAACAACACACTGGCAAATACCTATCTGAATGGGTTGCTTGGCAGGTTGGTCACCATCCGAACACTCATGAAGGCAAATGGCTATGTTGGGACTCTGCACAGCTTCGATGACTCAGGCATCACCGTGGATACCGACATTGGTGGACAGGTGTTCATATTTCGGCAGGCATTGGTGAGCATCGAACCCAACGTCAGCAGTATGCGTCGAGAGTAGGGTCGCAGCGCGGTCGAACGGATCCGGCAGCAGAGTCTATCCACGTACAGCTGGAAACGCCGCCCGAGCCGGTTTCTGGAAGGACGGGTGGCCGAACCGCCGGCGTGATGCGACTGGCGGTGTCGCGTCACCAGTGGTGTTTCCACGGCGCTCTCACGGGCTATCCCGCTGCGTCATGCGAGCGCGCCTTCGGTCTGGTTGGATGTGCCGAGTTCACCCGAGTACACTATTATCTGCCGCCTCTTGCGCAGCGTGGAGTGGCGCTACCGCCTGCAACTCGCTCTCCCACACAATACTCTGTAGACCATCGTCGAACCGGACCACGTATTGGCATTCGTAGCCCTGTCCCTGGCCCTGCCGCTGTGGCGGCAGCACCATAACGATCTGGGCCGCACCGGCAGGACCGGGGGCGCCTCTGGGCGGCACATCAGGACTCCCCGTGAACAGCGCTCCCCGTGCTGGATCAAAGGCCACGCGCACCCGCTCTCCAACAGTAAACGTCGCCATGAGTCAAGCTTCCTCTCACTAAACGCTCTTGCTATACGGTTCCACTGCTATCCTGATGGATGTCACCGCTGATACGTAGGGGAAACCGCCGACTCCACAGGGGCGCACACGTCGACGTCTTTCGCGTCAGTGTTCGCGTCAGTAGCAGCAGTCTCATCGCCAGTTGTCTCACATGTTCGCACTGTCCACGCCACAGACTCAGAGCCAGTAGAGCTGGCTGCTAGAATCACCCGGGGAGGCGCCTAGCGCGCGTGCAGGGGCGTTCTACCCGCTACCTGTGCGGCACGCACTACTCATGCCGGACTGGTGCTGGTGCGCAGCCAACAGGCGGCGAAGCGTCGGCCAGATCAGTTTGGCGAGCTATGGAGTACGCGAGGCGTGAGCGGGCACGCTCGACGCCCGTGGGCTGCGATCAGAACACACTACTCGTGATGGCAGCGGCAGCACAATACCTATCGCACGATGAGGTAGACGCGCGGACGTGCGGGATCAATGAGGACGGTGACCGGGTCGCCGAGGCGCCCCAGTGGGCGATCGCTGCGCTGGGTGAAGCGACGCGGCAGGCCGGTATCAGGATCGAAGCCCGTGGCGGTCGTTGCAGTCTGCTGTCTGTTCTGCCCAACAGGAAACAGCGTGCGAGGAGACCGGACATCCGTGATCGTAGCCTGCAAGCGCAGACCGTGGCGGAGCAGGTCATTCCTGGATAACGATGAGCCCTCTCGGTCCACCAGCGAGCTTCCGCGACCGCTCGCCCTCCTCGCGCGGCGCGCGAGGAGGGCGACAGCGGCGGCCATGAGAACGAGCGCTATGATGCCGACAACGAGGGAGAACCAGCCCGGCAGATGTGACATCACGGATTCCCCTCTCCAGCAACCCGCGGATCGGGCATTCCGATGTCGCGGCATGTGACAGTGCGCGCTGGCGGCATCTGCCATGCCAGCGTGCCCGCGCAGCTGGCAAACTCATCCGGCCAATCATCGAGCCAATCTGGCCGGCACAGCGCAGCGGGATGAGGATGCCCCCGCGATCCCGCGCCATCGGACTGCCGCCACAATTAGCGGCTGCTGACTCGGCACTGCGGGATACAACACGCTATTGGCGGCGGAGGTCAAAAGCGAACCTCCGCCGCCAATAGGTATGCTCAGACGCTTAGCATAAGCATGGCCTGCGCCGAGCGAGGTGAATGCGAGCGCAAACGCCTACCAGTGGCGCTCGCGGTCATAGTCGTCGCGGCGCGAGCGGTCGCCATAGCCCGACCCTTGACGTGAGCCGCCCGACCGCTCGGGGCGAGGCTTAGCTTCGTTCACGTTGAGCGTGCGATCGCCAAGTGTCGTCCCGTTGAGGCCGTTGATGGCCTGCTGCACCGAGTCGTCGGTCGTCATCTCGACGAATCCGAACCCTTTACTCTGGCCGGACGCGCGGTCAATGACGACGGTGGCGTCAACGACGACGCCGTACGCACTAAACATCTGAGCAAGCTGCTGGCTATCAGCAGAGTAGGGCAGATTCCCTACATAGATACGAGTGGCCACGTGGGCTCCTTCAATCCGAGATGGGCGGCGGCGCGGCGCGCCGTGCGCCCAGCGGCACTACAACAAGCCAACCTGTGCGCCACTCGACCGACTCGGAGAGAAACATCCGTGGGGGGAGGAGGGCAGACCCAGCGCACGATTGCGCCGGCGCCGACACCTAGTGCGATGCGTGCGCGATCAACTTACCTTGCCAGTATATCACATCTGCCCTGTCGCCACAGTGTCGTCAATTGGGTCCAGCCTGTCCGCACTGGCACGCCAAATCGGACGACTATCGCGTGCTGAGCGGGGTTAGCATGCAGATCGAGTCCGGCCGCGTCCTCGAGCCTCGGTTCCCCCGCTTTCCACGTATGCATACCGATATGTCTCGCGGTCGCGACTCGCTATGAGCAGATTCGGACGCGACTCATCGGCCATTGGTTGGAGAGCATGCGGCGCGCACAGCCGATGGAGGCTCGGAGGGCCCCGTGGTGCAGCGTGTCACGTGCACAGGGAAGCCGGCGGAGGAAGTCCATGGCAGACGAGCGCGGGCCTCATTGCTTGGGCTATGGAAGCCGGGGTTCGAATCCCGTCGGGTCCGCCAGTTCCCACACGTGAGTGACAACTGGGACCGCGCCGCATAGTCCAGGGCAAAGCATCCGGCCAGCTCGTGCCGCGACTTCGCTGCTGCCGCCCGCCTGCTTTGTACGCTCACTTCCGCAAGCACCAGCTTGGCGAGCCGATTGCGCTTTGCGCTGCGCGGGCTGTGCACTCTGCCATGCGCGAGAAGCGTCTGCGACTAGAACTCATCTCATAAATCCCTGCCGGAGCAGGATGAGGATGCAACCCAGGTGGACAAAGCCGAGGTAATTGAGCGCGTGGCGCTCGTAGCAGACGACCAGCCGACGGAAGTTGCCCAACCAGGCGAAGAGCCGCTCGATCTTCCAGCGGCGCCGGAAGCGGCGCAACGGACGGCCATCCTGCGTCTTGGGCCGTGTCCGACCGCGCCGGTGCGGCGCGATCATCTCGATCCCCAGCTCCACGAGCGCCTCGTCGAGTGGGTCGGCGTCGTAGGCGCGATCGCCGATGAGGCGCTCGGGCAGGTCCGCTACGAAGCGGGAGTCGAGCGTGGGAGCAACGAGGGTAACCTGCGCGCGGGCGTAGCCGAGGCGGCACATGCGGCGAGAGGAAGACCAGCGCGGTCTGCCATTGCCATGAGCTTCGTACCTTTGCCCCGCTTGGTCGCTCCCACGCAGCCGCCCCCTTTTTCGCCACGATGAACGTGCCGTCGATGAAGCATTCGGAGAGATCGAGCCCGCCGCGGTCTTTGAGGTCGGCCGCCAACGCCTCCAACACCCGTTCGAGCGTCCCCTCGTTCACCCAGCGTTGGAAGCGCCGATGGCAGGTCTGGTACGGCGGGTACCGCTCGGGCAGGTCGGCCCATTGCGCACCGGTGCGCAAGATCCACAAGATGCCGTTGAGCACCTCCCGGCTGCTGCGCCACGGCCGGCCGCGTCCATCGGCCCGTCGCGGCAACTCGCCGATCAGTGGCTCGAGTACTGTCCATTGCTCATCCGTCAGGTCCATGGGCTGCTGCATCCTCCTCGAAGACGCAGCTTACCACCCGTTTATGAGATAGCTTCTAGTTCCGCGAAGCCACACAGGCGAGCGGTCCGTCCGGAATCGCGTGCATCCAACACCACGAGATCGCGCTTCACCGACTCACGTTGCGCCAGATTGTTGGCGTGTGTGACACCAGTTTTGCCTGAGATACGCTAGAAAGGTCAGCTCAAACCTCGAATTCAAGAGGCTTGACGTGGTGCCAATTGATGGCGATCGGGACGACGGCGTATCTGCCCCTGGCCCCCAACACACGGACGCGCGAACGAAGAGAACCCGGAGGGATTCCGGGTTCCTTGGGAGCCGGTGATCGGATTTGAACCGATGGCCTGCTGTTTACGAAACCCAGGATGCTTACTCAGCTACGTCCATGAACTCTGATTTCAAGCCGTTTCTTCGCGCGACTTGCCCGCATAATCTCGTCTTGGACAGGCTCATATTCTCGGCATTGCTACCATTTTGCTACCAGCGAGCGAGGCGTCCTGATCTACCGGATCAGCTGTCGGCAGGGAGCGAGCAATCTGCTTGCATGACCAAGCCTGCAGGTACTTGGCCACGCAAGGCATCGACCGACCAGCGGCACCTGGGTCCACCTGTCGGATGTCTAGTGCGGGGGCTGTGGCCGGCTAGATGGTACCACACGGCGCTGCTGCTACTGCTGATGATGAGGAAGGAAAGGTGCGGGAGCCGTTGATCGCACCCAGGAGGACATCGGCAATCGTATCGATGGCTGCAGAGAGATAGCGCGCAGTGGAAGTCCATTCGGCCGTAAACCGCCCACAGCGGGCGCATAATACACCCGAACAGCGAGCAGCAAGAGGCGCAGACTGTAGAAAGTCAGCCAAGACCTTGGCTGGGCAGTTCAATTGACGGCCAAATGAAAGACTGCTAGACTGGATTTGTAGCAGCAGAGCATCGGCCTGCGCTGTGTTGCCTGCTCGCGCTCGCTCCTGGTTTGTCTCCCTGCTGTGTGCTCGAGAGCTTCCCCTGCATGCTCGACGTCTATATCCGAGCGTTCTCTCACCTGCATCCGTCGCGCGCTCCATTTCACTGGACCGCCGCGCGCAAGAACGCGCCCTTCAAGGCACTCCTCCTGCTTGCCGTCAGCGATTTGGTTGGGGAAGGTGTCATCGAAAACAACTTCATCGTACCTGATGCTACGGTCGTCGGCCGCTTCGGCCGGTATTGGACCATCCTGACCGCCATGCAGGCACGGCAGGCGAATCTCGAGCTCGCCTTCCTGGGGCTTGCTGATGATGGCTTCTGGCATTTGGAAGGTAAACCGAGGCTCCTAGGGGGTGCACGAAGTGCTCCGGCGGGCACGTTCCGGCCGCAGCACTTACAGGACGTGACTGGAGCATCGTTTGACGCGGCGCTCTTCGACTTCCTCTGCCAGAATTCATCGCGGTATGTGCTCCAGAAGACGCTGACAGACACCTACATTTCGCCGGACCAGCAGGAGCGCTTGTCCATCGTGCGGCGAACGCTCATGCCACAGGCTGGCGAGTTGATGGGCAATGCCGAGAGTAACGGACCACATATGCTTGCCAGTGGAGAGACCAGCACGGGCCACCTGGGCAATATCGGAGACGATGTCGCGCAACGCGCCGTGGATGTACATGACGACCGCAGCGAGAGCCAATGGGATAATTACCCCAGTGGCACCTTCCCGGAACAGACATCAGACGATGCCGGTAGCGCAGTCGGCATGGTGCATTACGACGTGGATTCCGTGAGCGTCCTCAGCGCGGTCTTCCTCCATCCAGAGGCACTCAAGCAGGCGGTTTTCGCTCATTCTCTCGCTACCACGTCTGACGTTGAGATGCGCACACCTGCGGGAACGCGGCAGATCGCCTTGGGATGGAACACACTCGAACATATGCCGCTGATCGCAGGTCACCTCCGTGAGACGTTGAACGCCAGCGGATATGACCTCGGCGCGGATTGGTCGCTCACACTTGGTCTCTCAGTGCGCGTAGCGAATGTGCTACGCCGACACAGCATCCGGACCATGGGCGAGCTGGCCCGATGGACACTTGAGGATCTGCTGGTGCTACGCAACTTCGGCGTTGGCTCGTTGGGAGAGGTGATATCGGCGCTGCGTGCAGAGCTGTGGCCGCATCTCAGCGGGTGTACGCTCGACGAGCTCGTGCCAAGCCACCCGCCGGAGAAGAGTGTCAGCACGGCGAGCGACCTCGGCGGAGGCACTGTGCCGGTCGGCGATCCACCCGCTGTGGGCGCCGATGTCAACCTCACTCCGCGCGGCCGACCCGCAAATAGTCTCTTTGCCAGCGACGAGCTGGTGTTGCCGGCGCCTCAGGCATATGGCCCTCTGTTGTCGCACGCAGTGCTGGCGGGACTGCGCGCCGTCGGGTGCGACGTGGTTCGGATTGTGGTCCGCGGAGTGCTCCTGGGTGGCCCCGGTGACGAGCAGGACGGTGGGCGGGTAAGGGTGCACACCGCGAATGTGCTCGCACGTGAGGGCCTGGAGACGCTGGTTGACGTGGTCCTCC
>DASUBU010000016.1:0-8482 GCA_035763125.1 Ktedonobacterales bacterium | reverse complement strand
TGGCCGCTGGTCACGTCGAACCTACTGCCATGGCACGGGCAGGTCACCGTCGTCTCTTCGAGGTCGCCCTCTGAGAGCGAACAGCCCAGGTGTGTGCAGGTGTCACCAAAGGCGTAGAAGCGGCCGGCGACGTTCGCGATGGCTACCTTGGTACCCGCGACCACCACTTGCTTCATCTCGCCCTCGCCGAGATCGGATGCCTGTCCGATGGTTACCACATTGCCCACTTGTTCCTCCCTTGAATGGAGTTGTGGCGACTGGCAAAATGCCCTCTGGAAGCTTATGTGGCTCTGCCAAACATCTGATGGGAGAGTTCGGCAGAGCCATATCATCTCAATTGGACACCCTGGTGAAACCGACATCGTTCCATGCAAGAGATGGACGACCTCACCAGGGCCCTCTGCCCCGTCCGTTTGGGTCAGTGTCCGCCTTCACATGGCTAGGCCAAGGTGAAATCATCGAGCGCAGACGGATAGCTGAACGTGACCAGTACCGTGCAGCCAGTCTTCGTCGTGTGGGGGCCGTGCGCCGTCAACGGCTTGACATTCCATTCCGTGCCCACCGGATAGGTGATGCCCTCGTTGATGAACTCACCGTCAAGCACGTACGACGTTTCCGTCGTTCGCTCGTGCACGTGTCTTGCTATCTCGCTCCCCGGCTCCATTCGCAGGATGGCCACTGCAGGACCCAAGGACTGATCACTGTTCAATACCTTGAGCGTGACGGTCCCTTTGGTGTTGGGGAATGGTGCCGCTATCGCCTCGGTCTGCGAGGCTTCGACTGTTCGGGTAAAACTCATAGAGCGCTCCCTTCCTTCTGTCTCCGGTGGTTCTTCCTTCGTGACCGTCTCAACCGGCCAGTCCGTCCGTCGCCGCGTACTCCCCGCCCAGGTGAAGGGTCGGGAGGGCAGCGGCCCCATCGCAGCGCCCGGGCGACCCCAACGTGGGTGGGCCATCCGCAAGTATAGCGCGGAGATGGTGCGGGCGCCCGTCATCGGGGTGAGTGGCGGGGCTAGTCTTCCCCTCGCCCTTGGGTGAGGTCCCGCGCCGGGTCCATGCTCCGGACCGCCGCGCGCCTCCTCGGCCGGCGGGGCGCACGCCGTTCCGCCGTGCTCGCGCTGTTCCCAGACACTTTCAAGTGCGTCGTTCCTCAAAGGCGATAGACGAAACAGCGTCGCAGCGTGCGGTGTGGTGAGGCAGGACGCCCCCAGACCCAGGGCTGCGCGTGGCGATTGAGCCGGCACGTGGCGAGGCGGGTGGCGTAGGCGATGTCTTCGCCGTTAGCCAGCGAGACACCGGTGAAGGCTTTGCGGCGGAAGATGCGCCACCAGCCTTCGATCAGGTTCAACCACGCCGCCCCAACGGGAATGAAGGCGTGTTGGATGCGCGGGTGCGCCGCCAACCAGTCGCGAATTGGGGCACTGCTGTGGCTCGCCAGGTTGTCCGCGACGAGGTAGAGATCACCGCGGGGATGGGTCTGGTCCAGGGTCTGGAGCAATCCCAGGTAGCCGCTGGTGTTGCGGGAGGGCGCTGTGTGGGTGAACGCCTGCCCGTCGCGCACGCGAGAGCCGCGCCGTAGACCCAGGTCTTCTCGGGTCCACGCCCATAATCCAACGGAACCTTGATGCGATGCCCCGTCAGTGACCAACCAGAGGCCGGTGGGAAATTACGCGGGGTCAGCGGGCGTCGGGGGACAAGTTCGTCGACGCAGAGGACGGTCGCCTTGGCAGGTGGAGCGGTATAGAGCGCGACGATGCAGGCCCTTGGGGAGTCCTGGGGGCGGAATCGGGATCCTTGCTGGTCGCCCACAGCCGCGTGCGCCGCCAGCGCACGCCCTCACGCCGGAAGATGCGCCGGACCTGGCTGCGCGCCACTTCGATCCCTCCCTCCCGGGCAGCGGCGGTCAGCGTATCCAGCGTCCACTCCGGCTCACCGTCGGGGTCGGGCGCGGCCAACTCCCCGGTCAATTCGTAGTTCGGTTTGCCAGGCGGCGGCAGTTTCACGAGGGCCAGGATCGCGCTGCGCTCCTCTTCCGTCAGTCGTGCCTTGCGGCCGGAGCCCGGCTTCATCCCAAGCCCGTCGGCTCCGCGCTCATTGAAGGCGTGGAGGTGATCCCGGACGGTCTGCGGATGGCAGCCGAGTTCGTCAGCGATCTGGCGCGTCCGCAGCCCATCCCAACTGCGGGCCACCATCTGGCCATGGGCAATCCGGTCGGCCGGCGCGTGGACGTTGTGAGCGAGCGTGCGTACCTGGCGCTCCTCGAGCGCTTCGCGGGGCTGTCGAGCCGTGAGATGCTTGGGCATAGGGCGCCTCCTTCGCCCCAGCCGCTGCGCATATTCTGAGCCACTATTGAGGAACGACGCACTAGCCTCACCCTCGAACATTTCCAGGCGCCCGAGCGCGAGAAGGGGGAAGTGTTGGGCACCTTCGCGAGATGGAAGGGTGAAGTCACGGCTGGTTCCGAGCCGGGAGCCGTCAATTGGCGCCGTTGGCGTTGAGTTGGTGTGATTGCGAACAGCGAAGGCACCGGTTTCGCCTCGGTCAATCCATCTGGTGCCCAGCTATACACCCGGCGCGGCGAGGTTGTGCATGCCGAGCGAGTAGCCGAGCTCGCCGCCATGGTGCAGGTCGTGCTCAAGCACGTGCCACGTCACCCACGGCCGCGTCAACGTGGAGCGCCGGCCGTAGCGCTCAACTTCGATCTGCTCCGCGAGCTGCTCCGGCGTCCAGCGCGTGACGGCGTCTTCGATTAGTCGCCAGGTGGTACCCAGGCCAGCAACCAGTTCGCTTGCGCTGCGCGGCGGCTGCTCCGTCTGCTGCCACTGCGCAATCGCCGCGATCTCCTCGCCGCCCTCGCCCAGTCCGCGGTGAAACCACCCCGCCCGCACGCCGACCAGATGTGTCGCCAGCTCGCGAATCGAGCGCAGATGCTGTGCGATGCGCAGATCGAGCTGCTCATCGGACAGCGGGGAGAGCGCGTCAGCCAGTAGGTCGTTGTAGCGCCGCCAGCCGTCGAGGATGCCGGTCAGCAGGGGATCTTGGTCTGCCATGGTGCCGTATCTCCTTTGTCTTGCCGAAGTGAGCCGACGCAGCGCCACTTCTTCGCCGCCTGCTGGAAAGCGGAAGCGTAGGCGACACCTGGCATTACAGGCGATAGAGCCGGCGCGCGTTCTCCCGCAAGATGTCACCACCCGCTGCCTCCGCTTCCCGCACGGTCAGCTCGCCGGAGTCCACACACTCGCCGAGCGCCTGGCCCAGCACACGCCGGCCGTCGAGCGCGCTGAGCCAGTGCAGCTCCGGCACGCCCACGCCATCCGAGCTATAGAGCAACTTCGAGAGCGGCGCGACGCCCAGCGCCGCACGGGTGAAGGCGCGCATCTCTTCCAGGCTGAGGAAGGGAATGCCGTAGGACACATCCAGATGCACCTGACCGTAGACCGCGGTGAGATAGCCGCCTTCGCGCGTGTAGGGATAGCACTCGTGCAGCAGCACCACTGGCATCGCTCGGTAGGCCGGCGTCTCCAGCACGGCGCGCAGGTGCAGCGGATTGGCCAGCCGCAAATCGGCGTCGGTGTCGCCGTAGCCGGTGTGGAACTGCACTGGGATCTCCTGCCGGGCGGCCTCGACGAATGCGACGTGCAGCAGCGCATCGAGCAGCGGCTTGTGCGCCAGCCGCAGGGTGCCGGTCGCCTCGGCTTCGCGCCGCGCATGGCGGAAGGCCTCCAGCGCCTCCATCGGCGGCCAGACGCGGATGTCTAGCCCGGTGCGGTAGGCGGCGATGCTCTTCAGCGCGACGTAGCCGGCGGCGCGCAGATCGGCCAATTCCGCGCGCAAGGCCTCTACCACCGCGTCCAGCGTCGGGTACGCGACGATCAGCTCCTGCATCAGCGTCTCCAGCCGCAGGATCGGCTCCGCCCGGCAGCCGGCACGCGTCGCCACGTCGGCATCCGGCAGCGTCGTGCCAGCCGGAGGATAGCCCTGGTCCACCAGCAGCGCCTCGATGTTGGCCGCACGCAGCAGATCGGCGATCAGCGCCTCCGGGTCACACGCATTGCGAGCGGCGAAGACAGCCTCCTCTTCCGGCGCGCACTCCAGGTAGTCGGCCAGCGCGTGCAGCATCCGGCGGTAGGAGAGCGTGGCGGCGACGTGGCGGGCGGGCAGCTCCGCGTCGCCGCCTTCGGTGAAGCAGCGGCGCCAGGCGATCAGACCGTCGAAGCGCTGCTGGCGATAGAAGCCGTGGCAGTGGTTATCCACGACCGGTATGGCTGAGAGATCTATCTGGGTCATCCGCGTTCCCCTTCGGCGCGCTTGACAGGCTACCGTGGCCCGCGCATAACGTTGCGTATATGATGGCCGCCGATCGGCGCGACATACCCGGCAATCGTGCGCGTGACATGCATGATCGTACACAAAGGAGACCAGCGATGGACACCCAAACCGTCATTCAGCGCGCGTGGGCGTCGCAGCTGCGGCTGGTGCGCTTCATGTACTGCGACAATGGCGGCATCATCCGCGGCAAGGCGACCCACATCAATGGGCTGGAGCGGCGGATGGCCGAGGGCATCGGGCAGTCGCTGGCGATGCAGGCCTTCGCCGGAGTGGACGCCCTGGCCGACGTGCCGGGGATGGGGCCGATCGGCGAGTTTCGGCTGGTGCCTGATCCCGACACCTTTGTCGTGCTGCCCTACGCGCCCAATAGCGGCATGATGCTCTGCGACCTGTATACCACCGAGAGCCGCCAGCCCTGGGAGGCCTGCCCGCGCAGCTTCCTCAAGCGCATGCTGGCCGCCGCGGCCGAGGCCGGCTTCGCCGTGCGGGCGACGGTCGAGCACGAGTTCTATCTCGCACGCGAGACGCCGGATGGCGACTACGAGCCGTTCGACCGCAGCCTCTGCTACAGCAGCATCGGCTTCGACTCCTCCGCCGACGTGATAGACGATATCATTGCCGCGCTTGATGGGCAGGGTATCCAGGTCGAGCAGTTCATGCCCGAGCTGGGGCCCGCCCAACAAGAGCTCTCGGTGGCCCACGCCGACGCCCTGCGCGCCGCCGACAACATTCTGCTGGTGCGCGAGACGGTGCGCGGTGTGGCCCAGCGCCACGGCCTGATCGCCTCATTTGCCGCCAAGCCCTTCCTGGATCAGGCGGGCAGCGGCGCGCACATCCACTTCAGCCTGTGGGGCGCGCCGAGCGCCGAGCGTGCCGCCGCCAACCTGCTCTACGATCCCGATGGCCGCGGCGGCGTCAGCGCGCTCGGCTACGCCTTCATCGGCGGCGTGCTGGCGCACCTGCCGGGTCTGCTCGCGCTGACCTGCGCCAGCCCAAACTCCTACCGCCGGCTGCTGCCGCACTTCTGGAGCTCGGCCTACACGGTCTACGGCTTTGACAATCGAGAGGCGGCGGTGCGCATCCCGTCGCGCTTCTGGGGCCGCGAGGCGGAATCCACCAACTTCGAGCTGAAGCCAGCCGACCACAGCGGCAACCCCTACCTCGCGCTCGGCGCTCTCATCGCGGGGGGGCTGGACGGCATCCAGCGCAGCCTCGAGCCGGGCGAGCCGGTGGACGTGGATCCGGGTAACTGGAGCGACGCGGAGCGGCAGCGGCGCGGCATCACGCGGCTGCCCACCTCGCTCGACGCCGCGCTCGATGCGCTGGAAGCCGACGACGTGCTGACCGCCGCGCTCGGCCCGACGCTCGCCCGCGCCTACATCGCCGTCAAGCGACTGGAGTGCCGCCACTTCGCCGAGCGTACACCCGAAGAAGAGGCGCGGGCGCACGTCTACAAGTACTGACACTGCTCTCTACGGCTCATGAGATCGTCGGCGCCTGGCCTACGATGTACCAGTCAGTGTCGCTAACCTGGGGTAAGGCACGGCCGGACCCGTCGGTGTAGAGGCGCTTCCAGCAGAAGTGCCGGAAGTCGTTGCAGTGGCCGTCTTGTTCCACGGAGTAGGACGGCGGATTCTGCGAGCACTTGAGCTGAGCCGCGGTCTCGCCCTTATAGGGCGCCAGACCGGTGTCGCAGTTGAAGGTGCCGAGCGCCATATCGCTCGGGACGGGGAACTGGGAATCCGTCGGCCAATGGTACTTCTGCAGCGCCCACAGCATCACGTCGTGGAAGACGTAGCCGGCGCCGGCCACACCGATGATGTCGCTGGCCATGTCGTCGTTGGGGTCAGAGTTGCCCAGCCAGGCGCCCACCGCCAGGTACGGCGTGTAGCCGATGGTCAAGATGTCGCGTGGTCCCGTCGCGCCTGAGGAGGTACCGGTCTTGGCCGCCCACGCCAGCGCGTAGTTCTCGCCGCGCAACGGCTCCCAGTGGATCGGATTCTTGAAGAAACCGAAGTCCTGAGCACGTGCCCGGTTATCGGTGAGAATGCTGGTGATCATATAGGCTGTTTCGGGGCTCATCACCTGTGCTACCTGCGGAACCGGAGGCGCCTTGTACAGAACGCTACCTGTCGAGAGGTTGTCCACCTCCAGAATCGCGCGCGGCGGCGCGCGGCGCCCACCATTGGCGAAGACCGCGTACGCGCCTGTCAGCTCCAGCAGCGAGACCTCCTGTGTGCCCAGCGCGGTCGTCGGGCCCATGCGGTCCTTCGAGATTTCAGTCAGGCCGAGGCGGTGCGACATCGAGACAAAGGCGTCGGAGGTAGCCGGCGAATCGCCGACGAACGACATCGTCTCGACCGCCGCGATGTTGAGCGAGTTGCCCAGCATATAGCGAGCGGGGAACGTGCCCGAGAAGTAGTTCTGGTCGTAGTTCTGGGGGACGTAGTGCCCCTTGCAGGCCGTCGCGGGCGTGTCCTTGTCATCACCGCCCTCCTGCGGGAAGCAGATCGCCTGGTCGTGCAGCATGGTGCCAGGCGTCCAGCCCATCTGGAAGGCCGTCGCGTAGACGACTGGCTTGAAGGCGGAACCCATCGAGCGCGGCGCGATGCCGACGTTGAAAGCGCCGGCGACCGCCTTGCTCTTGTCGTTGTAGTTCGCCGAGCCGACCATCGCCATGATGTCGCCATTGCGCGGATCAATGGCAATCACAGAACCGTTGTGCGCGTTCTTTGACTGCGCTAGCGGGCAGTCTATTCCGGGGCCGCAGTCGCCCACACCATACCAGGGATTGGCGTGCGGCTTGTTGACGTAGTAGTCAATCTGCTTCTCGGCGTACTGGTTCAGACTCAGGTCGAGCGTGGTGTAGATGCGCAGTCCGGCGGTCTGCAGCGCGCCGACGCCCCACTTGTCGGCCATCTCGTTGGCCACGTACTCCACGAAGTGCGGCGCCAGGTTGAGCGAGGTGGCGGTGTCGTTGGTACCGATCGTGCCCAGGAACGGGTAGATCTTCTGGCCGATCAGCATGTCTTGCAGCTCGGCTACTGCGTGATCGTAGTCCGCACGCGTCATCGGCACCCAGTCGGGCCCGGCGCCCTGATACTGGAGCACGTTAAAGAGCACCGAGCGCCCGCGGCAGAAGTCGAGCCACTCGTGGCCGTGGGCGTTGTACCAGTCGGGGCCGAAGTCCGGCAGGAAGTAGTTTCCGTCGCATTCGTGGCCGGGGAAGTATGGATCGTCCCACTGCGCGACCTCGCAGGGCGCCTTGTCGCACGAGTAGTGTGTCGGCAGGTAGATCGTCGGGTTGTTGGGCAGCGCCGCCAGCAGGGCGGTCTGCGCCCAGTCGAGCTGCTGGTTCGCCTGGATCGGCACAGTGCTGCCGGGAACCGGCTTCGGCGCGAGGCGGAAGTAGTAGCGCGAGGCAGCTTCGATGCCCTTGTAGAGGCCGCTGTAGTAGACCGTATTGAGATACATCTCGAGGATCTGGTCTTTGGTGTACTGCTGCGTCACGCCGTAGGCCAGGATCGCCTCGTTCATCTTGCGGGTATAGGTCTTGTTGCTGTCTTTGAGCACGATGTTCTTGACGAGCTGCTGGGTGATCGAAGAGCCGCCCTGCGCCGCGCCGCCTTTGGTCACGTCGGTCAGGGCCGCGCGCAGCGTGCCATAGAAATCAATGCCGACGTTGGAGTAGAACGTGCGGTCCTCGGTGTCAATCGTCGCCCAGCGCAGCTTAGGGCTGATCTGCGAGAGCGGGACGTAGAAGTTGAAGTCACTATCGCCCTTCAGCACGGCAATCTGCTTGCCGTAGCGATCCAGAATCTGGCTGTTCTGCTGGTTCTTGAGGTTGGCGATGGCCTGAATGTCGCCAGTGTGGAGCTGGTAGTAGCTGGCGCCGTAGTAGACGCCGAAGCCGCCGCCGCCGGCCAGCGTCACCGCCAACACGATGGCCAGCAAGACCCCCGACAGATACAGGATCGGATTGGGCTGCACGCGCCCCACACGCCACTTACGCGCCACCAGGCGAATCCGCGAGCGCCGGTAGGCCTGCGCCTGCAACTTCTCGGTCGCCTCTGGCGACAGACTCGGTGGCGGGGGAGTCGGCCGCCGTTGTGGCGCGGGCCTGTCGCCTTCGGCGCTCGCCGGCTGAGGCCGGG
>DASUBU010000015.1:0-7220 GCA_035763125.1 Ktedonobacterales bacterium | reverse complement strand
CAGCACCACCACAGTCCGCTCCGCATAGCATCATGCGCGGTCGCGTCGTACAGTTGGAGGATGACTCTCTACTCGATGGTTCGGTGGGGCGCCATCCGGAGGCAGTAGCGTGCAGGACGGGGTATTGACGCCGGGCATAGGATGCATCCGCCGACGACGACACACTGAACCCGCAGCCGGATAGGCGCCTGGGGCGCCTGCGGCATGACGTCCCGGAGCCCAGCTCAGCAGGTGAGCGGCTTGGGGTCGGTGGGCCGGAACGAGACCAGCATCGCGTTCACCGCGCTCTTGTCGGCAGCGACCAACGCCGCCGGCAGGGGCGTTGGGGTGGGCGTCGGTGCACCGGATTGCATCGGTGCACCGACTTGCTCTGGCATGACGACCCCGGGAATGCCTACATCCACCTGAAAGGAGGCCGTCTCCGTCGTGAAGAGCTGGTGGCCACTGGGCACCATACTGCGCAACGTCAAGGGCGAGAAGGGTTGAAGGGGGGTGTTGAGGTCTCGACAGAAGGTCTGGTGCGCCACGGCGGTCTGGAGGGGGATCGCAAACACCGACACGAATGCGCTGCCTGGGCCGGTCCCCTGGGCGGGATTATTGAAGCCGACCTGGTCCATGCGCTCGGTCACGCCGCCGCTACGGTCGCCGAACGATCCGGTGGTCGGTGTGGCCTGTGCCGTCCAGCCCGGCGGCACCCGCAGGGTAAACAAGCCGAAGGGGTCGTGATAGGTGTGCCAGGAGGTGGCCGCCCCTCCCACCCCGCCGGCTCCTGAGAGCCCCGCGCGTCCCAGCAGCAGCGCCGCCAGCGCGGCCACGACCACCGTCATCGCTGCCGCCATCATCCACCTGCTCAGGTGGCCCCGCAGGCGGCCACGCTGTGCCGGCGGCTCGTGTTCGTGCACGGGTCCTGCGGGTCCTGCGGGTCCTGCGGGCTGAGGAGGCGCGGTGCCAGAGGTGCCGGATGCCTCGTGCTCGTGCTCGTGCTCTGGCTGTGAAGCTGCCATCATGTGCCGCCCTTCCTGTCGCTCGTGCGTCGTGAACGGTCTCATGAACGGGTAGCGTGAACCGGATCACCATCGGCACGCCAGCAATGCCGACGCCGCCGCGTCCGGATTGGTTCCCTCACCGGCTGCTGCGGTATCCTCCTCGTGGATACATCATACCCCCAGCCTCCTCTTCTGCCCACGGTGGGAGCGCACGACAGCGGTTACTCCACGTGCGTCCTCCCGCATGTGGTTAGTTGTGGTTCTCCCACGTCACCGTAAAGAGGAGGGGGGAGAGTGGACTCACAAAGTGACAGGGTTAGATCGGTTGTCTGAGGCAGCCACGGAGGAGATTCGCAAGGGCGAGATTCTGCCTTTGCGGCGGCGGTTCTGACCAGTTTGGGTCGTGATGAGCATCCGACAAGCAGGAGCCGCATGCCGCATACTCCTACGATTGATCACCGCCCCCAGCTTGGAGAAGTCTCCGTCGAAGGTGAGAAGATCGGCCATGCGCAATGAGCGCGGCACGCGATGGCCGTGAGCACCTGATGGTCGAGTTATCCTTCAGCACCAATGCGAACCCGATCAAGCCCAATCAGGCCAGCGGCCAGCACGACGATCAACCTCGCACAGGGCCACATAGATCGAAACCGGCGCAGCCATAGCTTGTGAGTCGGCGGGGCTGCGCCGGATGCTATAGGAGCAGAAAGCGATTCCTTAACAGTGTGACGCGCCAGCGTATCACACAGCCGGCATGAACTCGACATCGTGCGTTTGGGCATCACTGGCTGCAAAGGCGAGGAGTCCTGTGCCCTCCTCTGCCAGAGCGTCGCGGTTTTGCGCGGAGAGCGGCACGAAGGGAGTAATGCGCAGCGTCGCGCTGTCCTCATGCCGGGTGATCTTCCACAAGGCGTGGAAGAAGCCGTCGAGCAGCACCATACCGGAGCTGCCCCCGTTGCCCGGCATGAGCGGCACCTGGCGCTCGGCGGCCATCACGCGGGTGCGGTCGGCGTGCGAGAGCAGCAGGTTATCGTATTCTGGCAGGAAGCGCGGCGGCGCAGGAGTCTCAGGGTCGGGCCGCGGCGCGTCAGGTAGATCGAAGAGCTCGGTGCCGCGCTCGTCGCGGAACGTGAGCAATTGCGGCCGCAGCCGCTCGAAGGTTTCGCGCAAGCGGGTCAGCCCTGACCAGACCTGCGCATCCGCGATGCTGGCGGGGCCGAAGGCAGCCAGATAGCGCATGACCATGTCATCGGAGGACGGAGCGGGATCGACGGAACGGCCAAGCCAGGTCTCGGTGGCAGCGAGAGTCGCCTGCCCGCTGGCGCCCCAAAGGCCGCGCGGCGGCACCTGGACGGTGGGTACGAGGTAGCTGATGGCATAGGCGAGCGCATCGGCGTCACGCTCCGGCCAGCGCGGTCCCAGCAGGCGGCGCAACTCGATTCGCGTGCGCGGCCGCTCGTCCAGCAGCGCGCGGCCGGCCGCCAGCACCGGCGCGACATCCATGCCGGCGAGCCTGCGTCCGAAGGGGCTGCCGCTGTAGAAGCCGCGCTCCAGCACTGGCCGCACCAGGGGGTACAGCGTGAGGCAGTCGCGGGCCGTGACGAGATGGACCGTCGCGCGCATCAGCGAGCCGCGCACCGCCTGCCGTCCGGCGATCAGCTCGGCCAGCTCGTCTGGGTGGAAGCCCTCCAGGCGCGTCCACAAGCCGATATAGGGCGCAAGAGGCGCTTGGGCCTGCATGCCAGCCAATCGCTCGATCGCCCCCGCGGCGGAGAGCTTGACGCGGCTGAGCAGCATCTGTCGCGCGAGCAAGGCACGATTGAGCGCACGCAGGCTGAGCACTTCATTTGATCCGCTTCCGCTTCGCGGCCCCTTGCCATTCGGAGACGTTCTTGCCGGCATGCGTCGTCCTTCCTCGTCGAGCGGATTCGCTGTCTGGAGATGCTCGCGCCTTGGGAGCTGTGTCTCTGCCGGGTCCCAGCCTAAGGTGTCGCGGCGAATGCCTGATCGGAGGCGCTGCGATTCCAGTCGGCGCATCTGGCCGCGTATGAGCCGACGGCCATGCAGTGCTATTCCGTTCGTAGGGCTTGCTTCCGGCGACTCGTGCCCCGCTCTGCCGGCCGTAATGCAATCGGGCGAGTCGTGCCCGCGCGAGGCCCTTATCAACGGCGGATTCTCCCTATCCCGGCTCTGCGCGGACGAGCGTGCGCTCCGGCAGATATGGTGCGAGAGCGGGCGGCAGGGCGACGCTGCCGCCCGCGCGCTGGCCGTTCTCGAGCAGCGCGGCGAGCGTGCGGCCGATGGCGAGCGCCGAGCCGTTGAGGGTGTGGGGATGGCGCGCGCGGCCGCCGGCGGCCGGCTTGTAGCGCAGATTCAGGCGGCGCGATTGGAACGCGCCACAATCGCTGATCGACGAGATCTCGACGTAGCGCCCCTGTGATGGCAGCCAGACTTCGAGGTCCACGGTGCGCTGGCTGGCGAAGGGCAGCTCCCCGGCGCAGAGCGCGACGGCGCGGTACGGCAGCTCAAGTGCGCGCAGAACGGCCTCCGCCTGGACCAGCAGCGCGTCGAAGGCTACATCGCTCGTCTCAGGCGTGGCGATCCGCACCAGCTCGACCTTCTCGAACTGGTGCTGGCGGATCAGGCCGTGGGTGGCAGCGCGCGCGGAGCCAGCTTCGCGCCGGAAGCAGGGCGTCCAGGCGGTGTAGGTCAGCGGCAGACGCGATTCAGGCAGCGTCTCTCCGGCGTGCAGCGCGACCAGCGGGGCCTCGGCGGTGGGGCTGAGGTAGAGGCCGTCGCGCGGGATAGCATAGAGCTCGTCGGCGTGGCGCGGCAGGTGGCCGGTGCCTTCCAGCGTCTCGGCGCGCAACAGGTGCGGCGGAGCGACCTCGACGTAGCCAGCCGCGGCGTGCAGATCGAGCATCAGCGCGGCGAGCGCGCGGGCGAGGCGGGCGCCGGAGCCCACCAGCAGCGGAAAGCGCGGGCCGGCCAGCTTCGTCGCGCGCGGCAGATCGAGGATGCCCAGCGCGGCGGCTAGCTCATGGTGCGGGCGCGGCGTGAAGTCGAAGGCAGGAGGCTTACCCCAACGGCGCAGCTCGACGTTATCCTGCGGCCCCGCGCCCTCCGGCACCCGCACATCCGGCAGATTCGGCAGTTGGAGCAGCAGCGCACGGGCACGCGCCTCGATGGCGGCCAGCGCGTCGGCGGCCTCCTTGCGCTCCTGCTCGCGATGGCGAGACTCGTCCGCCGGTTCGGCTGGCATGTCACGCCTGGAGCGGGCCAGTGCGTCGTGGCGGGCAGCCAATGCGCGGCGCTCGGCGTCGAGCGCCTGCCATTCGTCGTGTGCGCGCTCGGCATCGGCCCCGGCGTGGCGGCGGTGCAGGCCGGCACGCACCGCATCGGGGTGCTCGCGCACGTAGCGGTCGTTGAGCATGCTGCCGCCAGCCCCTTCAGTTCAGGACACGCGGGCAGTTCGAGATACCGCACCCCCAGCGCTGGCGCGCAGTCCCTTCTCCCTGGGGGAGAGGGGGACGGGGGGTCAGGTCACTTTACCTCGCGCATGGTCGGGAAGAGGATCGTCTCGCGGATGGTGGACTGATCGGTCAGCAGCATCGTCAGGCGGTCAATGCCGCCGCCCCAGCCGCCGGTGGGCGGCATGCCCATCTCCAGCGCCTCGATGTAGTCCTCGTCGAGCACCTGCGCCTCGTCGTCGCCGCGCGCGCGCAGGCGGGCCTGCTCTTCGAAGCGGGCACGCTGGTCGAGCGGATCGTTTAGCTCGGTGAAGGCGTTGCCCAGCTCCAGGCCGCCGGCAAACGCCTGAAAGCGCTCGACGGTCCCCGGCTCGCCGGGCCTCGCCTTCGCCAGCGGCGAGATCTCGCGCGGATAGTCGTAGAGGAAGATCGGCCCCTTGATGCGCGCCTCAGGCCCGCGGATGATCGAGTCCTTCAGCTCGTCAATCAACTTGCCACGGCCCAGGCGCGGGTCCACCTCGTAGCCCTGCTCGCGCATCACGGCGGCGAGCTGATCGCGCTCGGGATACTGCTCGTAGTCAATGCCGGTGTGCTCCAGGATCGCCTCGCGCAGCGTCATGCGCTGCCAGGGCGGCGCGAGATCGAGCGGCACGCCGAGATAGGTGAGCTGCGTGCTGCCCAGCACGACCCGCGCGATGTGGGCGTGCATCTCCTCGACGACGCGCATCACCTCTTGATAGTCGGCGTAGGCCTGATAAAACTCCATCATTGTGAACTCGGGATTGTGCTCGCGATCAATCCCCTCGTTGCGGAAGATAGGCCCGATCTCGTAGACACGCTCCAGCCCGCCGGCAATCAGCCGCTTGAGGTAGAGCTCAGGCGCGATGCGCAGGTAGAGGTCGCGGTCGAGCGTGTTGTGGTGGGTGATGAAGGGCCGCGCCGTCGCGCCGCCGTAGATCGGCTGCAGGATCGGCGTCTCGACCTCGATGAAGTCGCGCGCATTGAGGAACTCGCGCATCGCCGCTAGCACCTTCGCCCGCGCGACGAAGACCGGCACGACGGTCTCGCGGTTGGCGAGCAGGTCCAGGTAGCGCTTGCGATAGCGCGTTTCCGGCTCGAAGAGCTTCAGCTCGCCACCGGCGCCCTTGGCCGGCAGCGGGCGCAGCGCCTTTGCCAGCAGCCGATAGCTCGTCACGTGCAGCGTCTTTTCGCCGGTGCGCGTGGTGAAGAGCGTGCCGGCGGCCTCGACGAAGTCGCCGAGGTCGAGCAGCCGGATGTGGCGGAACGCCTCGTCGCCCACGTCGTCGCGCTTGAGGTAGATCTGAATGCGGCCAGAGCCGTCTTCGATGTGGGCGAAGGCGGCCTTGCCCATCTCGCGCAGCGCCATCAGACGGCCCGCGAGGGTGATCGTCTGGCCTTGCAGCTCGTCGAAGTGGGCCAGCGCCTCGGCAGCGGTATGGTCGCGCTGGCTGATCGTGGGATACGGCTCGATGCCGGCCTCACGCAGCTCGGCCAGCTTCTCGATGCGCGCCTCGCGCTCGTCGGACATAGATCGGGCGTCCTCTCGAATCTCGAATTATGGGGTCAGGAGGCAAGTCATGGCATTCTACCACGTCGAGCAGCCCGCCTGCGTCAGAGAGGCGCGGACCCCGCGGCGAGGGCGTCCACCGGACGCCCCTACAAGCCGTGCGCGGCGAGAGGGAGCGCAGCGACGCCAGCAGGCGAGCGTATCCCGTTGGAAATTTCTCATCGCTGGCTGTAGTGGCGAGGCCTGCCTCGCCCACCATTGCCGTCGCGTTCTCATCCCCGGCGACGCATCTGTCATGCTCAGGGGATGGAAATCGGATCCCAACTCATGATGGCGGCCTCCTCCCCCTCTGCGTCCTCCGCGCCCTCCTTGTTCACTCCCCCGCGTGCGGACTGCGGACGACGCGGACGAGCAGGTAGATCAGCGCAATCCAGCCGAGCACGAGCGCGATGAACGTGACCGCGATGCCGGTATCGCCGCTCCACGCGCCCGTCGGCAGTCCGTCGCCGCCCTGCGCCGCGACGACCGTCCCCACACCCGCGTCGGCCAGCGCGGCCAGCACCGTTGCGGCGGCCAGCCAGAGCGCAATCCAGCCGCAGAGGCGGCCCGAGATGCGGCCCCACCACACGCCGATCAGGATCAGCACGGCGCCGCCCGCCAGCAGCAGGCCCGCGGCGTAGAGCGCCAGCAGCGGATCAACTAGCGTGGAGCCGGCCACGCCGTAACGCAGCGCACCGCCGAAGGGCAGCCCGACGCACTGCGCGGAGACTAGCGGCAGTCCGCCGCAGCCCACCGTTGCCCACGGAAACACGAAGACGCCAATCGCCCACAGCACCAGCGCGGCGGTGAGGATGCCCATCCCCGGCAGCCGCAGCGAGACATGGGGCAGCGTGAGGTGTTCTGATCCAGCCGCGCGCCGTGCCTGGAAGGCGCCGACACATAGCAGCACCACTCCGGCCGCGGCCAGCCCAAGACTCGCCAGATGCAGATCATAGGCGAAGACGTACTGCGGCTCGGCGTTCGGTGTGAGACTGCCGGCGGTGAAGCTCGGATCGAGGTGGACCGTGCCGCCGAGGCGAACGCCGGCTAGCAGTGAAGGCTCGGTGAGGATGGCGAGCAGCGTCCAGAGGGCGTAACCGAGCAGGCCGAGCAACGCCAGCAGCATGCGTGGGCGGCGCAGCAGCAGCGGCAGCAACAGCACGCCGGCGATACTGAGCAGGCTCCAGCCGAAGCTGCCCA
>DASUBU010000014.1:0-13629 GCA_035763125.1 Ktedonobacterales bacterium | reverse complement strand
CGCGGAGTAGACGAGGAGTGTATGGACGAGGCCGCCACCTACGACGCGTATCTGGAGGTGTTGCCGAACGGCGAGACGCTCGCCCAGGTTCTCGATCTGCCGGGCTGCTTTGCCTACGGCGCGAGCTCAGACATCGCAACCTTGGCGCTGGCGGCGGCGCTGCCGGCCTACTACGCGTGGCTGCGGCGGCACGACGACTACACGCCGATTGTTACGGGGCCGTACGCGATGCGGGTGCGCGAGATGGTGCGCGTGCCGCCGCGCGCGTTCTTCGGGCCAGACGCCGAGCCGATGGACGTTGGCGATCTCGATCTGGGCGCCTCGCTACTGGAATGGGCCTACGCGGACCTAGGCGCGCTGGTGGATGGCATGAGTGATGCCGCGCTGGCGGCGCGCGACGCGCGCGGCCTGACGCCAGCCGACCGGCTAGACGGCCTGCTGCGCGTTCAGTCATGGCTGCTCTCGCGGCTGGAGCCGCAGCCGGCGCCAGCGCCGCCGGAGGCGTTGGCCAGTGGCCTGCCTGGCGGCCTGCGCTCCATCTCGCAAGCCGCCATAGGCCGCCTGCGCAACTCCACCGCTGACGAGCGCGAGCGCGTGCTAGAGCATGAGGGCGAGCGCTGGTCGCTGCGCAAGGTGCTGCACCGCTCGGTGCTGGAGGCGCGCGAGCTGCTGGCCGCCCTCGAAGGTGGGCCTGGCGGCTGAATCCGCGCCCAAGAGTAAAGTCGAGCAAATCGCCTGTTGCCTACAAAGCCATGCTGTTGTTTCGGGTTGTCCTGCGGTCGAGTAAAGAGAATGTGGACCCGTTGACGCATGACCGATACGCCGAGCGAGATACGCGACGACCGCCCGTCGCCTGAATATCTGCGGACTCGACTGCGCCACGTCCGCTGGATTGGTGGCGGCAGCGGGGCTGGCAAGACGACCGTTGCCGGCCTGCTCGCGGCCGAGCATGGTCTTCAGCTCTACAGCTCAGATGACACGATGGCAGCGCATGCGCGCCGAATCAGCCCCGCCGATGCCCCGCTCCTCCACGCCTTTCTTGCCATGGACATGGACGAACGGTGGGCGAATCGCTCGCCCACCGTGATGCTCAAGACGTTCCCCTGGTTTCAGGGCGAGGGCTTCGATCTGATTGTGCGGGATCTGCTGGCTTTGCCGGAGGAGCCTCCGATTGTGGCCGAGGGATTCCGGCTGCTACCGCGGCTGGTTGCTCCGCTCTTGAGTCGGCCAAACCAAGCTATCTGGCTCGTTCCCACCCCCGATTTTCGGCGTGCCGCTTTCGACAGCCGGGGATTTACCTGGGATATCCCAAGGAAGGCGAGCAAGCCCGAGCGCGCCTTGTCTCACCTCCTGGCCCGTGACCAGCTGTTCACCGACGAGGTGGCCGCGGAAGCGAGCGCTCTGCATCTGTGTCTGGTCGAGATCAATGGCCAGCAGAGTGTCGAAGAAGTGAAACGTCGTGTGGCGGCGACTCTTGGCATGAGCTTGTAGCGAAGCGTCCTGCCGGGCAGTGTTTTCAGCCGGATGGCAGGTGACGGTGCGCTCGATGAATATCTTCACGCTCACCCCCTCCTCCGTGCCTCTCCGTGTCCCTCCGTGTCCTCTGTGGTAAAGTCTCCCTCTGGGAGGGCTGAACGATGATGGTGGCAGCACACGCTCCAGGCTATCTGGCGCTGCACGAGACGGGTGAGCTGGCGCGCCGTGCCGAGGCGGCGTGGGAGCTGCTGCGCGGCTGCACCGTCTGCCCGCAGAACTGTCCGCGCGACCGCACGCGCGGCTTGACTGGCGCCTGCCACTCCGGCACCGAGGTCATCGTCGGCTCGTGGAACGTCCACCGGCGCGAGGAGCCGCCGATCAGCGGCACGCGCGGCGCCGGCACGATTTTCTTCGGCGGCTGCCAGGCGCGTTGCACGTACTGCCAGAACTTCTGGCTCAGCCAGCTCGGCCACGGCATTCGGGTGGACTGCGAGCGGCTGGCGACGATGATGCTCTCGCTGCAGCGCAAGGGCGTCCACAACATTGACCTGGTGACGCCCACGCACTTCGTGCCGCAGATTCTCAGGGCGTTGGTGATCGCCGCCGATCGCGGCCTGCACATCCCGTTGGTCTACAACTGCGCCGGCTACGAGCACGTCCACACGTTACGGCTGCTCGACGGCGTGGTGGATATCTACCTGCCCGACGCCAAGTACGCCAGCAACGCCGAGGCGCTGCGCACCTCCAAGATGCACCACTACGTCGAGTACAATCGCGCCACGCTGCTGGAGATGTACCGTCAGGTCGGCGGGCTGGTGGTGGATGAGGACGGCATCGCCGTCCGCGGGCTGATCGTGCGGCACCTGGTGATGCCGCACGGCCACGCCGGCACGCGCGAGGTGCTGACGTGGATCGCCGAGCACCTTGGACCCGATATCGGCCTGAGCGTGATGGACCAGTACTTCCCTGCGTACAAAGCGCACAACGATCCGGAGCTGTGCCGCCGTCTCACCTGGACCGAGTACCGCGAGGCGCTCGATATCGTCGAAGACCTGCCCTTCGAGAATCTGTTTCTGCAGGAAGACCTGACCGAGCTAGATACCAGCGACGCGGTGTGACGCCGAAGCCAGACGGCTCGTACTCTATAGCATGCGCCACCAGGGCTATATCAGGAAACGACATCCAGCTTGCTGGCCTCTCATTCCCGTAGGAGTAGACGCCAGCCGCCAAATTCGGCATACTGGTCTCGATGGTGTTTCACCATGCCGGGCGGTCGCTTTTCGTGATGAAGCGACGAGGCAGTCGGGATCGGTGCCAGATAGAAGCCGTCAGGACTTGGCGTAGCCACCGCTCATGCAGCATGCGGACAAGCGACAGGCGGGCGAGGCAGGAGAGCGGAACAGCGGGGTGAGCAGATGCACGTGATACGCTTTCTCATCTCTTATGTGATGGTCACCATCCTCGGTGTCATCATGCTCTTCTTTCTGGCGCTCAACCACCCCAAGGTGCAGATTGACCTCCTGGACGCGCAATACTCTGTGAGCCTGCCGTGGATCATGGGAGTCGCGGCCGTCTTCGGTTTTTTGATCGCGCTGCTGATGCTGCTCCCCGGCCGTATCGCGGCAATGGTGAATACGTGGGCGCTAGAGCGCGAGCTGCGCGAGGTCGAGCAGCAGTATGAGGAGTTGCAGATGTTGCGCGCGCGCTTGCTGGCCGACCACGAAGCGCTCGTGGAGCGCCACGAGCGCATGCTGATCCGCTTCCAGCATCTGGTCAGCGATCACCGTGAAGTCGTCGCTGACCAGGAGCGGACGCGCAGGCAGATTGCCGCGCCAAACACTCCCAACGTCGCCAGCGCGGTTCAACCAGCCTCGCCGCCTGCCGCGCGCAGCAAGGGCATTCGCTCTGCTCTCCGCCTGCTGCCGCCGGCTGCGCCTGCTCCCGCCGCTCCGGCGCCCACGGCGCCGTCCCCGCGGGCTTCTGCCGTCCCCGCGCAGATGCAGATGCAGACGCCCGCGACTGCTCCGGCGGCACACTCGGTTGGTGCGACAGCGCGCGACGTGCGGACAGAACAGCCCGCACCGCAGCAGCCCACACCGCAGCAGCCCGCACCGCAGGAGCGCGTGCAGCCGGCGGAGTCCACCTCGTCCGCCATCGCCGTGGCGACAGCGACAGCGACAGCCGCTATCACTGCACCGCCGCCAGCGCCCGTTGCCGTCGCGCCTGCTCGCTCGCAGCCGAGGCTCGTGCCGGTACTGACCGATCCGCCGGCCTCACATGCTCCGGCCGAGCAGGCCGAAGCGCAGGGGGCATCGCCGGGGGCGACGGAGTCGCAGAGACCGCGCAAGCCACGTGTTACCGCGGCGACACTCCGGCGGCCGGTGGAGCGGCTGCGGGAGGGCGCGCGCCAGGGATGGCAGCGCGCGGAGGTGCAGACCGAACGCCTACGGGAGCGCATGGCCGTGCTGCGCGCTGGTGTCGAGGCACGTCTCCAGCGCGCTCGCTCATCCGCGAGTTTCACCGACGATGACGAGCCGAGCCTGGCGGACGAATCCACGCACCACGATGACAACTGAGCTTGACGATTGAGCTTATCGCTCGTCACGGATAGATCTTCTGGCCCTGCGCGAGCATCGTCACGAACTTCTCGATGCGTGCTGAGCGCGTCTCGGACTTCTTCGCCGTCTGGATGCGGTAGAGGATCGCGTAGCGATTGCGGCTATCCAGCGTGGCAAAGAATGCCTTGGCGGCCGGGTGGACATCGAGCGCGCGCTGAAGATCGGCGGGCACTTCGATCGTGCTCTGCGAGTCGTAGGCGGCGTCCCAGCGACCATCCGCTTTGGCAAGCTCTACCTGCCGCAGGCCCGCCGGCTGCATTCGCCCGGCGGCGATCAGCGCCTCGGCCTTCTCGCGGTTCACGCGCGACCACACGCTCTTGGGGCGGCGCGGGGTAAACCTTTGCCGCCAGTGCGTGCCGTCGAGGCTGGCACTCTGGCCGTCAATCCAACCGTAGCAGAGCGCGCTCTCTACGGCCTCGGCGTATGACACGGATGGCGTGCCAGCCGCCTTCTTGGCGAACTTGAGCCAGACGACGTGCGTATCGGCATGATGGGTTGCGAGCCAGGCTTCCCACTCACCCTGGGTCTCGCAGGACAGCGTCGGCAAGTCATGTGCGTTGCTCATGGCCGTAGCATACCGAGTACGAGCGCCCGGTGCAAAGCGCCCGTGCCTCCAAGCGGCGGCTCGGTCGGCGGCAGCTTGCACTCGTGTGCAACCGTTCACTCACCTGCGTGCCAGATTTGGACGCCGCGCGCTACAATCCATCTGGGATTCCTGAGCACGTTTCTCGACCGCGCCCGCCGCGCCGCGGCCACGCATGATGTGAGGGGGCAGCATGAGCGATACGGCCACCTTGAGCCATATCTTCGCCCGCGTCGCGGATGACATGGAGGTCGTGGATATCACCTTTCAGCGCCACGCCTCCTCCGACCTGGAGATGCTCAACGCCGCCGTCGTTCACGTCCTCAGCTCGCCAGGCAAGAAGCTGCGCACGGCCATGACACTGCTCTCCGGCAAGCTGGTTGATTACCGCTTCGAGCGGCTGCTGCCGCTGAGCGTCGCGCTTGAGATGGTTCACCTCGCTACGCTCGTCCATGACGACATCATAGATGAATCAGACACCCGGCGCGGCATTCCCACCGTCAACGCGCAGTACGGCGACAAAATCGCCATTCTGCTCGGCGACTATCTCTTCGCAAAGACGGCTGGGCTGGTCGCCGAGGTCGAAGACTTCCGCATTGACCACCTCTTCTCCGAGACTGTTGCGCGCATCTGCGAGGGCACCATCATCGAGCTGCTCGCCACCCACCAGCTCGACCTCTCAATAGAAACCTATCTGGAGCGCATCGGGCGCAAGACCGCCTGCCTGATGGCAGCCTGCACCAAGGGCGGCGCCACCGTCAGCGGCGGCACCGACGGCCAGATTGCTCTCATGGAGCAGTATGGGCATAACCTGGGCATGGCCTTTCAGATCGTAGATGACGTGCTGGATTACACTGGCACGGAAGAGGTGATCGGCAAGCCTGCCGGCAACGATCTGCGCCAGGGCCTCGTCACGCTGCCGCTGATCTACGCGCTCCAGACGCAGCAGAACGGCCGCCACGAGCGCGTCACACGCATCCTGGCGGACCCCGTCGGCCACGACAACGACGTACGCGAGACCGTCGAGTGGGTGCGGGCCAGCCCCGCCATCCATGAGGCGCTCGACCTCGCTCGCCACTATGCTGCCCGCGCCCGCGCCGCGCTCTCTGACTTCCCTGACTCGCCCGACCGCACCGTGCTGGAAGAGATGGTGGATTACGTGCTGGCACGCAGCCGATAGCAGAGCAGAAAGGCCGCCAATGTCCGCACCGACTCCGCCTCCCTCCTCGGCTCCGGCGCCTGCCGTACTGCACGCGCGGTTCGAGGCCGCCGGCGGCAAGCCGACCTATGTCCGCCGCATGTTCGGCCGCATCGCCCGCGTCTACGACTTGATGAACCGCGTGATGACTGCCGGGCTGGACGGCCGGTGGCGCGCTTTCGCCGTGCGCCAGATCGCGCTCGGTCCGGGGCAGACCGCGCTCGACATCGGCACCGGCACCGGCGATCTCGCCCTAGCGCTGGCACGCGCCAGCTCACCAGACGCCCACATCACCGGCGTGGACTTCGTGCCCGAGATGCTCGCCATCGCCGCGGAGAAAGTGCGCCGCCGCGGGCTGGACGGGCGCATTACATTCCAGCAGGGCGATGGCGAGGGGCTGGCCTTCCCCGACAACAGCTTTGACGCCTGCTGCTCGGCCTTCGTCGTGCGCAATCTGGCAGATCTCTCGCGCGGCTTCGCCGAGATGCTGCGTGTCACGAAGGCTGGTGGCAAGGTCGTCTGCCTGGAGATGAGCCACCCGCGCAATCCCGTCTTCGGCGCCGCGTTCCACCTCTACTTCGATCGGGCCGTCCCGTTGCTGGGGCGCGTGATCGGACGCTCCGCCGAGGCTTATGCGTATCTGCCCACCTCCGTCAGCGCCTTCCCCGATGCTCCTGCCCTCAAGCGCCTGATGGAGGCCGCCGGCTGGCGTGATGTCCACTATTGGTACCGCTTCGGCGGCGCGGTGGCGGTCCACGTCGGCACCAAGCCGCGCATATAGCCGCCAGAAGGAGCCTCCCTGTGGCCGACGACCGCCGCGACGATCCCGCCACCGACACGCCCGCTGACTCCGAGAGCGCCGAGCGCCCGAACGCACCTACCGAGCGAGATCGCCTGAACGACACAAGCGCGTACCAGCGCTGCTTCGCGTGCGGCGCTCGCAACGATGCCGGCCTGCGCCTCACGTTCTGGCACGAGGGCGACGCGGTCGTGACGGAGTTTACAGCTACCGAGGCATTCCAGGGCTTCCCCGGCGTCGTTCACGGCGGCATCCTCGCCACCCTGCTCGACGAGACGCTCAATCGCACGGCGATGGCTGAGGGCCGCTGGACGATGACCGGCCGGCTCGACGTGCGCTATCGCGCGCCGGCGCCCGTCGGTCAGACACTGCGTGTCACGGCGCGGCCGCTCTCCTCCCGTGCGCGCATGATCCATGCGTCCGGCGAGATCCGCCTCAAGGACGCCCCGCACACCGTCATCGCGACGGCCGAGGGGTTGTTCATGCCTGTCCCCGGCGCCTACCAGCGCGAGGCTTCCGACCGCTTCCCCGAATATGCCGGCTTCTTCGATATTTGAAGCGTGGCGCAAGTAGATCTGCGGTAACGCGGGGCCTTACACCTGGCGCTCGCGTTCCTCAAGGAGCGGGAGACGGGGGGATGTGGTCGGCGCGCAGCTCCGTCGCGATCTCCGCAGTCTCGCGAGAGGCGTCGCTCTCCGCTGTGGACTTTGCTCCATCTGGTAAGATGAACCAGAATGTCGAGCCATGGCCCACCTCGCTTTCCACGCCAATCTGGCCCCCATGCCGCTTCACGATCTCATTGCTGATATACAGTCCCAGCCCAAGCCCGGTGTCGGT
Source organism: Ktedonobacterales bacterium (assembly GCA_035763125.1). Classification (GTDB taxonomy): domain Bacteria; phylum Chloroflexota; class Ktedonobacteria; order Ktedonobacterales; family JADMIN01; genus SMAG-U1939. The sequence continues at coordinate 6,118 of DASUBU010000014.1, read as the reverse complement.
GTCAAATCTCTGCTGGGTCGTGTTCAAGCGCCCAAAGCGCGTCCAGATGCGCTCGCGCTCCCGCACAGGGATACCCGGCCCGTGATCGCGGACTGCCACACGCACGCCCTCATCCTGCAGCAGGCATCCCGATACCTCCACTGGCTGATCTGCCGGCGAGTAGCGCAACGCATTGGTCACGAAGTTGGTGATCACCTGGCCAATCCGATCTGGATCCGCTGTCGTCGCAAGTGGCATTTCAGGGTTGGGCAAATCCAGCTCGATGAGGCGTTCCGGCGCAAGTAGGCGATGTTCCTCGACGACATGCCGGAGAATGGCAGCTAGATCGGTTGGTTCCGGGTTCAATTCCAGTGTGCCTGTGCGGATACGAGGCACATCGAGCAGGCGATTGAACAGTCGCTCCAGTCGCATAAGACCAGCGTTTGCGTCGTGCATTGCCGTCTCCAGGCCGTCAACGTCCAGTGCCGGATCGTCCGGTGCCACGCTTCGACGCGGGTCGTGCTCTGTATTTGCCGCGATCAACCGCCCGATGCGCCGCGCCACTATCTGGACCCGCAGTTTCGTCGCCGTCAGGGGGCTGCGCAGATCGTGCGCGGCTATTATCAGGAAGTCATCCATGTGGCGGATGACCTCACGCTGGGCCAGCTCGTTGGCGCGCGCCTCCTCGCGCTCGCGCGCCAACTGGTTGCGCTCGGTACGGTCGCTCAGGATCAGCACTGCCCCCACCACCTGGCCCGCTTGATCGTGCAGCGGCGCCACACTGGCGCTCACCTCCAGCTCGCGCCCATCTAGTGCGCGCATGCGGATGTCTCGCGCTTCCGCCCCATTGAGCACATCCCCACGCAGCGCTCGCGCTGTCAGCCAGTTCTCTGGCGTGAGCAAGTGGGCCTCCTCCTGCCCGTCGAGCGGAGCATAGAGGGCTAGCCGCATCTCGGCGGGCAGATGGTAATAGTCGAGGGGGACATTGTCCAGGCCGAGCAAGCGACGCGCCACCGCGTTGGTCCGCACCACTTGCCCCTGCTGGTCGTAGACGAACACACCTTCCCCCATGCCCTCGATGAGGCGGTCGAGCTGCTCCGCCTGTTGCTCGGCCTTCGCGCGGGCTTCCTCCCGTTCGCGCTCCAACTGTTTGCGCGAGGTGATGTCCTCGAGGTGGCCGACCAAATAGATCACCTCGCCGGCCGTGTCGCGCACGATCCCGGCGCTCAGCAAGCCCCAGACCAGATGCCCCTGCCTGTGAATGAAGCGCTTTTCCATCTGGTAGCTGTCGATCTCACCAGCCAGGGCGCGGCGGAACAGCGTCAGATTGGCATCCACATCGTCAGAATAGGTGATATCCGCAAAGGTCAGGCTGCGCAGCTCCTCCTCCGAGTAGCCCAGCATTGCGGTAAGTGGCTGATTGACCCGTATTGCATGGCCACTGCTGTCGACCAGCATCATGCCAACCGCCGCAGACTCGAACGCCGCGCGGAAGCGCTCCTCACTCGCCCGCAACGCCTCCTCCGCTCGCTTGCGCTCGGTGATATCGCGCCCGATGGCCTGGACCTCGATGACTTGGCCCCCCGCGCCATAGATGGCATGCTCGACCCACTGTTGCCAGCCAATGCGTCCATTGGGCAGCACCACTTCGTGCTCATCGGTGACCACGCGAGGCTGCGCAGCCAACCGGCTGAGCCCCTCACGGGCGCGTTCCGCCTGCGCCAGGGGCAACAGATCGGGGAACTTCGCGCCGAGGAGCGCCTCACGAGACCGGCCAAAATGGCGGCAGTAGGAGTCGTTGACGAAGGTCAAGGTGCCATCGGGCAAATAGCGGCAAATCAGCTCGGTCTGGGTCTCGACGAGGTCCCGATAGCGTGCCTCACTCGCCTGCATCTCCTGCTCCATCCGCTTGCGCTCGGTGATGTCGCGCCCGATGCCTTGTAGCTCGATCACCTTGCCGTCCGCATCGCAAATGGTGCAATCCACCCATTGCTGCCAGCGCACGCTGCCATCTGGGCGCACGGCCTCGTGCTCGATGGTGTGGATGCCGGGCTGCTCCAAGAGTGATTGGAGGTGCACACGCACCGGCTCGCGCGCCGAGGGCGGGACGAGATCCAGCCACTTGGTGCCAATCACTTCCTCCCGTGACTTTCCGTAGAACCGGGCGTTGGCTTCGTTGACAAAGACGAGCGTGGTGTCGGGCAAGAAGCGACTGACGAGCTCGGTTTGCGTCTCCACCACACTACGGTAGCGGTCCTCGCTCGCGCGTAGAGCCGCCTCCGCGCGCGCATGGTCTTGCACAACGGCCGCCAGGAAGAGCAGCGACACGCCGATGACCAGCAGGAACAGCTGCAGGGTGAAGATGTTCGCCTGGGTGGCCACGGCCGGGATTGACCGGCTGGCGAATGGCCCCATCGCATCGGCCACCGCCGGGATAGCGAGGACCAGGATCAGCGAGAGCGCGCTCGTTATGCCTCTGGGGCCAAAGCGCACAGCCGCCCACAACAACAGGGGCACGGGCAGATAGATCAACGCACGCGCATATCCAGGCTCGGTCTCCGTGCCTAGAAGGCGAGTAAGGCGCGTGTCAAAGACCATTACACCCATCACCAGCAGGCTGCCGTATAGTAGCACGGCCTCGACGTAGCGCTGGCGGGACCGTGTCCTCAGGCCGCGGTACCCCGCAGCAATCCACAGCAGGATGGCCGAAGCGAGCACCAAATCGGCCAGGACATCACCCAGAAACCACGTGCGCCATGAGGTCCAGTACGGCTGTCCCCCTAGGACAGCGTTCACGGTCGAGCCGAGCGTCGCCGCCACCACGACGGCGGCAACGACACAGACCGTGTAGACACTCACGTCACGCAGGCTGGCGAAGCGCGGCGGCACGGAGATGAATCGGAGCATCAGAGCGACGGCAATGAGAGGCTCGACGGCGTCAGGGATGAACCCCACTACGTTCCACCACAGCGGCAAATGCAGATACGCCAGGATGGGCACTTGAATCAGAAAGGCCGCAGCCAGGTAAAGCCACCAGCGGCGTGGCGGCGCCAGCAGCAGCGCGCAAAGGAGGACTGCACCTGGCAGAAACAGCGGGGCAGGTGGAGGCTGGTCACCGAGAAATGCCGCGATGAGCAAGTAGGACCAGGCCGTGATATATGCCGCAGCGAACACCAGCACCGGTCGCGCAGCATGCCAGGCCTCCTCCCGGCGGCCGGGCTCGCGGAGGGCGATGAGCTGCGTTCCCCACATCATCGCAAAGGAGAGCGCCATGGCCACCCCATCGTTCAGGCGGGTGACAAGCTGCTTCCTCACGCCGTCGAGATCTACTCGAATGTCATTCATGCCGACCCACTTCCTGTGTACAGGTAAGAGGTGCGTGTATCGTGGATAGATGGTGGCCCGACTCAAACAGCGATGGGACACTCCCTGCGACGCGATATTTACTAGGGGTGATGTGGCCTCACATGCGCTGGCCCGTATGCCGCGGCATCGTGACCTGCATGGCGGAACGCAGGACGAGGCGAGGACGTCGCCACCGCTCTGTGGCAGACCCTAGACTCCTTGCGATCCCTTGCGAGCATGCCTGAGCCCTTTCGGGCCCAAAGACGTTGTGCTGCCAGGGCAGAAGGAAGTTTGACTCCTGCAATCCCCCCGCGTGATGCCACACTGTTCGCTCGTCTTCGGTTTTCGCAGCGGGGCATCGAAGCGTGGAGCTCAACTCCGCAAGACTCACCGCTTCACTCGCGGGTTGGTACGGCATCTGCACATGATGACCTGGCTCCCGGACCGGCACGACACACTGAGCGAACAGTGCACTACTGCAGCCCCGTCACGGGAGGCGTTATCACCTGTGGCGCTTCACCATTAGAGTGGAGTCAGGAAGTGAATGTCAAGACGGCTCTTAGACACCATCGTCGCCCGCTCGTGCTCATCGCTGTCGCACGTCGCACATCCACGCCTTCTCCCACTCGCGCGGTGATTCACGGCGTGCAGACCAGCACATGACATGCCAGACAGACGAACGACCTTCTCCTCAGCGCCGCTTGAGCTGCTTGATCGCCAGCGGCAGCTCGGGTAGCAGGTCGCCGGCCAGTGTGCCGGCGTCGCCCAGCCGCGCGGAGACGCGGAACCCCGCCAGCGCGTGCAGATAGACGCCCACGCTCGCCGCATCGAAGGGCGCCAGCCCCTGCGCCAGCAGCCCTCCGATCGCGCCGGAGAGCACATCACCCGTCCCCGCCGTCGCCAGCGCGGGATTGCCCGGCCAGTGCAGCCGTGTCGTACCACCGGGCGCCGCCACTAGCGTCGCCGCGCCTTTCAGCACGGTGATCGTCCTCCAGGCCGCCGCGGCCTCGCGCACCACCGGCAGGCGGTCAGGTCCGCCGCCCGACACCGTCTCTCCCCCGCGCAGTCGCGCCATCTCGCCGGGATGTGGCGTGATGATCGTCCCCGCCGGCAGGCGCTCCCACCAGCGCTCCAGCTTCGCCAGATTGTTCAGGCCGTCAGCATCCACCAATAGTGCGGGCTGCTGGTCCTCCGCCAGCGCTGTCATGCCTACCAGCACATGCTCGACGAAGGCCAGCGTCGCGGCCGACTGGCCCAGCCCCGGCCCCAGCACCACCGCCGCATACCCTGGTAGCGCCGCCAGGAAGGCCTCCGCACGCGCTTGGGGCGGCGCGTCGTCCGGCGGCAGGATGGCATAGGTCGCCTCCGGCAGCATCGTCGTGTAGAGAGCGGCCCGCTCGCCGGTCGTCGCCAGCGTCACCAGCCCCGCTCCCACGCGCGCCGCCGCCGCCGTCACCAGATAGGCCGCGCCGAGGAAGTGTCCTGAGCCGGCCAGCACCATCACCTTCCCAAAGGTCCCCTTGTTGCTGTTGACGGGCCGCGCCGGCAGCAGTGGACGGATCATCGGCTCGTCCATCAGCGCCAGGCCCGACGTAATCTCCATCTCCGGCGGCAGGCCGATGCCACCCACCTCCAGCGTTCCGATGTAGTCCGCGCCGGGGAAGAGGAAGAGGCCCGTCTTGGGGAAGGCGAGCGTGGCGGTCAGATCGGCGGCCAGCGTCCCCGCGTCCACCGCGCCGGTGTCGGCGTTCAGACCGGAGGGCAGGTCCACCGCCAGCACCAGCAGCTCAGGCCGGCGCGCTTTCTCCTCGCGCACCAGATCGAGCAGCCGGATCATCGTCGGGTCAAGTGGGCGCGAAGAGCCGGTGCCCAGCAGCGCGTCCGCCACTGCATCTGCGCGCGAGAGGGCCTCGCGCACGGCGGCCAGGTCGTCGCCGACCGGGATCAGCCGCCCGCCGACCTCCAGGCGCCGCTCTTTCCAGGCGTAGATCGTCACGTGGGCGCCCCACTGCGTCAGGTACTTCGCCATCACACGCCCGTCGCCGCCGTTATTGCCTGGCCCCACCAGCACTAGCACCACCCGGTTGCGCACGTCGCCTAGCGCCGGCCGCAGCAGCTCTGCCACGCTCCGCCCGGCATGATCCATCAGCGTCGGCGAATCCAGCCCATACTCCGCTTCTGCTCGCCGCTCGATGGCTCGCATCTCTTCGACCGTCACGACGAGCATCGCTGCTGCGCTCCTTCCTGCCGGCCGCGATAGTCAGCCCGATTGCCACGTCCACGAGCGAGCCGCGACCTCCCAGTGTTGCTCAGCTTCCGCGGCCACGTCTGCATGCCGCTCTGCTCAGGCTTATCAGGGCCTATCCCACGATGAGGCTGGGGCCGAACAACGCCCGTTTCCTATTCGTTCTTCCACTTAATTATAGCGGATGGGGCGCGCAGAAGAAATCGCGTGTACGCCCGATTTCTACCAGCCAGTAGGATGGTAGACTGCGCCTCACGCGCACAGCACTGGGGCCGCGTAGATACGCTGTCGGCTGTGATACGTCACGCTGGCCTCACCCTAGCGCGTAGGAAGGCTAGCGATTCATGCCTGGAGCAAACCAATCGCCGGTGCGCGCAGCACCACAATCCAGCGCCTCCCGGCCGCCCTTGCGCCGGCAGCGCGCGTTCTGGGTCGTGTGGAGCGGCCAATCGGTCTCCGTACTGGGCAACGCCATCTATGGTATCGCCATTCTCATCTGGGCCGCGACGCTGCACGCCAGCGTGGGCGACGTGGTTGGCGTGCTGGCCG
>DASUBU010000013.1:0-6560 GCA_035763125.1 Ktedonobacterales bacterium | reverse complement strand
CCCCGCAGTGTAGAGCGTCCCGACTTGCGCACTCGATAGCGCGGCGCCATAGATCCCTACTTCATCAATCGTCGCGCTGATCTTCGCCGTGCCGTCCACCTGCTCGCCGATGAAGGCGGCGGTTGTGCCGATGTTAGCGGTCACGCCCACGCTGGTAGCCGCCGCGTTGTCGAGGTAGCAGCGCAACGTCGTGCCATCGTAGGTCCCCACCACCAGATGCCAGGCGTTCAGGCTCACGGCGGCGGCCGAGAGCGGCGTGTTGGTGCCGAAGACGCTCGCGTAGACCTTGCCGGTCGTGTCCACCGCGATGTGCGCGCCCTGGCCTGCCGCGGCCGTGCCAAAGCTGGCGACCACCTGCGAGCTGCCCGGATTGGCGGCGATCTTGACCCAGGCCACAATGCTCCAGGGATTCGCTCCCACCGGCAACGCGGTAGTGCCGGAACCCACCGGCAACGCGGTAGTGCCGGAACCCACCGGCACGCTGATATCGCCCGCGCCCGCGAAGGTAATGGCGGTATCCGTATCGCCAGTAATCGCGCCTGCCGCCCCGCGCGTGAAGCTGCCCTGATACGTCGCGTTCTGGCCCCACCCTGAGATGTCGGGCGCCACCGTTCCGCTGCTCTCGCCCATCCGGTAGTAGCGCAGCAGCGCTGAGCCGCCATTGGCCGCCGCGGTCACGATGTCTACGTAGCTGTTGGCGGGGTTGAGCGTAGGCGCGGTGCCGGCGACCAGCGTGTAGGCGTTGACGTTGCTCAGCGGATCGGCAAAGGCCACGACGCCGGGCCCGCTGCCCTGCTCGAAGCCCGGATTGACGGCCAGGTTGGAGAGCGTCACGCGGTCCCCGCGCAGACCAGGGCGGCACCACAGCAGCAGCGTGAGCGGCTCCATCTGCAGCCGCAGCCAGTCGCGCTCATCGCTGGGGAGGTCGTGAGCGGCGGCGACCACGTCGAGGTAGACCGGCGACGAGGCCGACGGCGGCTGATACTGGATCGTGACCGGCGTCGCGGGCGGCGCGTTCAGCCACGCTGCCAGCGCGCGCAAATTGGCGGCCAGATCGGCATGCGCGGCCATCGGGCCAAGCAGCAGGCGCACGACGACGCGGCGATTGTGGCGATAGAGCGCGCGGCTCGCACGCTCGCCCTGCGTACGCGGATTGCCGGCGGCGACCACACTGCGTGGCGGTGCGGACAGCTCGATGCCACCCGGCTCCACCAAGGTGAAGGTCACGCCGTCGTTGAGGTCAAGCGCCGGCCCCAGCACCGGATGAGCGTCGAAGGCGTCGGTGAGGAGATTCGTCCAGCCAAGGCGAAGAGTCGTCGCTGCCATATCCGCTCTGCTCGTTTCTCAAGAGAACCACGACGGCGCCGGTCTCCACACGCGACAGGGATCTGCCACGGAGGAGAGCGGCGCCGTGTTCGGGCTGACCGTCTACCTGATGAAAGCGACTCTAGAACGAACGTTTCAACTTGTCAAGCCTTGGCGCATGGCGCGGTAGCAGGTGCTGTCTGGAGCTGACCGCGCCTGAGGGGACGTGACCGGCGTGCAAGCTGCCTGCCGCATCAAAATCCCGCGCCGCGCCAGGTGCGCTGCGCCAGCGCGGCCTTGACCTTGGCGATGTAGTCTACCGCGCCCTGGTCGTACCAACTGCCGCTGAACCAGCGTCCAATGCAGCCCCACAGGTCGCCGGCATGGTAGCGCGGATAGCTTGGCAGTGGCTGGCGGTCGTTGAGATACGTCGTCCAGCCCTCGTAGCAGACGCGCAGCTCGCCGTAGACGTACTCCGCGCTGAAGGCCGTGTCGTCGCGGCTCATCGGCCAGGTGCCGCCGAAGTAGCGATACTTGATCTGCAGGATGCCCCAGCTCTGATTGCAGCCGGAGCCGTTCCAGGTGCCGGGCGGGCAGTACTGCTGCTGCGTGGTCTGGTCGCCCTGCTGGCTCTGGTGCCAGTACGATTCGACGACCGCTTCCGCGCGCACGATATCGGCCGGCACACCCCACACACACGCCACCCACTGCAGAATCTCGTCAGTGGTGCCACTGAAGCTGCCCGTGACGCGCTTACGGAAGGCGTCGGCGCGGTCGTCGAGGCCGACGGAGGCATTCCACGGGGCGACGCCGGCGAGCTGCGCGCTGGTGGGTTTGCGGGCGTTGGCGGCGGCGTTGTCGGGCCGCGGCTCCCATGCCGAGCGTGTCACCCGCCCGGCGCAGGTGGCTTCACTGGGCAGCGCGCTGCTCGGCGGCAGCAGCGGAAAGCCATACGGCCCGGAGGATCGGGTGGCCGTCGGCTTGGGAGTCGTGGCGGGCCGCGCAGTGCCGGTGCCAGTGGCCGAGGCCGTCGCGGAGGGCAGGGGCGCTGCGTATCCTCCACCCGCACCCGATGACGCACAGCCGACCAGCAGCGTAACGAGCGCTATTGCACCCCACGACGCCCGCGCCCACGCTCGACGATGAACCGCCATCTCCGCTCCCTCCTCCTCGCGCTCTATACCGCCCACCCACCATCGCCTCAATACTCGTGAGCAGCCGCCACACAGCCGCCCGCGTCAGTGTAGAGCGGTGTGGTATCCACCGCCCGATTGCGATCGGGATTGAGCACGATGATGTCGTTCTCCGCCTGGTTCTTGGTGACGGATCGCTCACAGCGCACCACAGCCGACCGCGACGAGGGGGACATGAACAGATCAACGTGGTGCAAGCGATCGGCCTCCCAGTCTGCCTCGCAAGGGACGCATTGGTCTTCCATGATGAAGTACTTGTGCCAGCGCGGCGCATAGACGCGAGTGCCGACCGGCAGCCAGCGCTTGTCGGCGGCCAGGGTGATGGGATCGGCGTAGGTGCCAGTCCCGCCCGCGAGCGCGTGTATCCCCTGCGGCGCCGGGTAGGCAATGGTGAGCGAGCCGGCGGGATCGTTATCGGCCGCGGCGTAGAACGTCTGCCAGACTGTCTGTGCGGTGCCTTCCTCCCCGGGCGACCCCGTCGGTCCGGGGGGGACGTTTCCCGTGCCCGACACGCTAGGTGAGCGGGTAGTGGCGCAGGCCTGGACAAACAGCAGCACGAGAAACAATGCGAGCAGGTGATAGCGGCGCATGGCGAACATCCTGCTAGCGAGCGAGCGCTGCCCACGCGATGACGGCGCGAATCCCGGCCATGCTATCGCATAGAGCGATGAGTGCCGACAAAGGTACTAGAAACAAGCGGAATTCAAAAGGTCTCAGCCGCGGACCCTACCGAATCACTACGTGTGACCCAGGCGCGGTGTTCCATCCTCTCAAGATTCACGTACGGGCGCTACATCACCTTGCCGCCGGCGATGCTCCACTGCTGGCGCACCCACCAGCCCGCCTCGTAGCAGCGGTACTCGTTTCCCGCCACCTGCTCATAGCACAACCCGCGCCCAGTGCGCGCCTCGCTCGCAATCACCGTCGGCACTATCCCACCCAGCCGCTCGTGACGCAGCATCGCCGGCCACAGCGCATCGCGGATGGCGAGGATCTGCTGCTCGGCGGCGTACCAGTCCGGTCGCTGGTCTACGAAGACCCGCACCCGCGCCTCGAGCTCCGCCTCCGCCCGGCCCGCCAGCCCCGCCAGCGCCGCCGTCTCGCTCTCCTCCGGAATCCACAGGCAGCATTGTGGCAGATACGCATCCTTGAAGTCCTTTGGCCGGCCGATGAAGACGGCACTGGCGACGCCGAAGCGCGCCACATCGGCGGTTGAGAGCGCGGCGAAGGGACTGGCCCCGCCGACCAGACACTCGGCCAGGATGATCGCCTGCATGGCCTGGAGCGCGGCGAAGGTGGCCGGCTGACCCGGCAGCGCCTGCCCCGCCGGCGGAAGTTGACCTGGCATCGCGCACTACCCTCCAATCACGCGCTCGCAGAGCGCCTCTTGATGCGCGTCAAACGTCTCGACCAGCCCGGCCACCCGATACTTGGCAAGCTGGCCGGTTTCGGGATCAATGTTCACCTCGTCGAAGAGCACGTCGCGCCGCCGCAGCGGCACCGCCGGCACGCCTTGCGTCGTGTAGACCCAGAACAGATCCACCGGCCGCGCGCCCGCGAAGTCCAGCCGCTCGCGGTCCTCCGCCGCCGCCTGCTCGATCTGCACGGCGATTCCGCGCAGCAGCACCGTCCCCTCCGGCCGCTCCACTCGCACCGTTGTGAAGATCATCGCTCATGCCTCCCACTGCCGGAACGGCTCCAGCGCCGCCTTCGCCTGCATCAGCAGAATCGAGTCGCCGCCGGCGTCCCCGCGCAGCCGCGCTTGCAGCTCGAACTTGCCCTGGCGTAGCGCCGCCGCGCCCGTCGGATTGCGCCGCTCGGCCAGCAGCTCGCTCGTCACCCACACGCACGCCTGCTGCACGTCATAGGGCACCGCGCCGACCGGCAACCCGCCCGTATAGGTCAGAGTCACCCACTGCCGGCGCGTCCGCGAGAGGCCACCTGCCTCCAGCGCCAGCACCTGCCCCGGACCCGGCGCTGCGCTCAGCAGGGACGGAACCTCCACCAGCCGCCCACCCGAGACGATCTCCACCTGCGTCGCATCCAGGCTCAGCGTCTGCCCCTGGCCCTGCTCCAGCCTCAACGCCGAAACGGAGCTGACTGGAAAGTGCCCCGGCCGTATCACCAGCGTGTCGTCGCGATCCAGCAGCGCGCGCCCGCTTGGCAGCCCCCAGCGCTCACTGCGGCTGACCGCGAAGAGCGAGCGGTCTGTGTCCAACGTGCCCTGCCGGCAGTAGCCCTCGATCCACGCGCTCGCCCGCAGCATCACCTCCGCCAGCGCGCCGGCCGTCCCCGCCTGGCTGGCCGAGACGCCCGCGGCATGCACGAACGTCGTCCCCGGCGCGGCCAGCGTCAGATGCGTCCCGTCCGCCGACCCTGTCACCTGCACCGTCTCAGAGTACGGCCCATCCAGCAGCCACAGCGGTCCCGCCGCCCAGCCGGCCGACGCCCCAACCACCAGCGTCGTCGCGCCCACCGCGGCGCCGCTCTCACCCAGCGCCGTGTTCAGCCCCAGCAGCGAGGCCGTCTCCAGATTCGTCGCCGCGCGCAAATACGCCGGCACGTCAATATAGGCGCTCGCGCCCAGCAGTGCGGTCGCCATCTCCTCGCCTCCTCCGCGCTATGCGCGCCCATGCCGGAAGCGTCCAAGCATCCCGGTAGGAGGAGACTAGAACATCAGTTCTCATTGGTCAAGGGCGTGCGGGCAGACGGCGCCAAGCTCGTGTCCGCTGCTGACGACGACTGACCGCACCTGCCGGCAAGTGTCCGGGGGCGCGGCCCCCCTGCGCCCACCGCCGCCTTGCCCCAAGCGCGCTACCCTGCTCCGCACCGTTCGTCGGGGCGTGCTGCGCACGCCCTCGCTGTGGGCTGAGGACTACGCCTCTGTCTATGCTTCTTCCCGCACACCACCCGTAGGGGCGTCCGGTGGACGCTCTGGCTGGGGAGATTCGGCCTCGAACCCGCATGGCGGGCGATGCATGCATCGCCCCTACAGCCGGCCACCAGATACGCGCCTTCTACATCGGCGTCCCCTCGCCCATCCGCGCCTTGGCTCCCTCACCGCACGCACGCCCCTACGCAACCGCTGCCATCGTACTCCTTTGGCTCCCCCTCGCCGCGCACGGAGAGGGGGACGGGGGGTGAGGACACCTCACGCCGTCGGCGCGCTCCGCCGGTCACGCACGATGCGGATGATTGCCAGGATGACCCAGGCCAGCAGCGCGTAGACGATCATCGCCAGGATCGTCGAGAATTCCAGCACGCTGCCACGCAGGCCCGGCTCTGCGAAGACGCCCTGGAAGGGCATCACGAAGGGCCACGTCAGACCGTAGATGAACTGCGTGAACCAGGCGTCCGGGTTGGCCGCGAAGAGCCGCAGCAGCAGCCGGATCAGCAGCAATGTCTCCAGGATGCCCAGGATCAGATAGACAACGCGGGTCGTCCGATTTTCGCGTACCACCACCACCGGATCGGCGCTCTCCACCGGTTCTACGGGTTGAACTGGCTGCACATGCTGCACATGCTGCACATGCTGCACCGGCTCCACGGGCTGAACTGGTTGCACTGGCTGCACTGGCTGGTCAGCCTGCAGTGGCGGCATAGGGTCGTCGTAGTCACGTGTCATGAGTCCTCCTTCCGCGCTCCCTGGCAAGGCTTCGGGCGCGCTGCCAGCGGCCGTCATGCGCCACGCGCTCCTTGCGCGCAGCGGCACCGCCGTCCTCCGGCTCAGGAGTATCACAATGCAGCTTGTGTGCCAGGCTGCTCGCGCCGCTTGGGACTGGACTTTCCAGGGTCCTCTGCCTTCCCCCAGGCGCCTGACTCGCTACCGCACACCCCACAGGATAGCCGTGCCGTCGTCGCTGCACGACACGATGCGCTTGCCATCCGGCGACCAGCGCATGCCCCACACCGTATCTGTGTGCCCGGCAAGCGCCGCCAGCCGCGTGCCACTGCCCGGCTCCCAGACCTGCACGACCCCCGTTGATCCCGCGCACGCCAGCAGCCGCCCATCCGGCGACCACGAGACCGGATAGCTCCAGCCCGCGTTGTCGGGTGCGACCA
>DASUBU010000012.1:0-23879 GCA_035763125.1 Ktedonobacterales bacterium | reverse complement strand
TTCGTCGCGCATACGTCGGCGGCGGTGGCCCTGACAGCCGCCTGCGCGCAGGGGCCGGAGTCGCTCGACGAGCTGCTGCTTGCATCCAAGACGTACGACCGCGGGCTACGAGAGCTGGTCCTCAACGGGCTGGCCGTCTTTGATGAGCACAACCTGCCCGGCCAGCTCAACGACATCCACGAGCAGATCCGCACGCTGCCGGCACGCGAAACGCCGGTCTTCCGTGTGCTGGATGACGTGACGCGCGAGGCCAGCCTGCAGCCGGTGCGCGCGGGGGTAGTGCTCTTCAATCTGACGGCCAAGCGCATCGTACAGATTGCCAACACCGACGAGCGGCTGGACCGCAGCGGCAGGGTGAACTACCACAACGGCAAGTTCCTCAGCCGTCGTGAATTCGACTACGAGCTGCCGCCGGAGTGGTCCATCGTGCCATAGCCACCGCGTGTATTCGGCGGCTGCTCGCTCTCTGCGCCGCCGGCAGTGTGCGGCGCGCCTTAGCTCAGCGCTGCCGCCGCCTCGTGATCCTCCGGTCGGCCAAGCGCAGCCCGGCCCAGGGTGATCGGCGTTACTTTGCTCAGCGCGGCCGCCGCAGCGGCTCGCTCCGCGGCCTCACGCGCCTCGGCCCGCTGCCGCGCCGCCAGCAGCTTGCGCGCGCGCACCACACGCACACCAGCTTCCGCCAGCACACTCACCAAACGCTCATGCTCTTCCAGCGCCAGCTCGGCCGAATCCTGCCGGACCTCGTAGAGCGGCTGGCGCATCATCACCAAGTAGCCGCGCACGACCGGATAGGCGCCCGTCACGCATGCCGCCTGACGCCCCTCGCGCACCGTCGCCACCACATAATCGAAGCCGTCGCCGGTGATCACGCGGTGGCGGGCCAGCTCGCCCGCGTAGAGCGCGCAAGGACGCACGCTGCCGCAGGGGGGCTGGAGCGTCTGCGTGGTGCGCACGACCGGAGCCGCCGGTGTGCGCGGATCTTTCGCCATCGGATCTTGCCTCTTTCCCTCGCCCAGATCTTCGTTTCTCGCCGCAGGCCGCCCACCCGTGGCTGCGCCGGCCGCACGACCCGTGCCAATCCCGCTGCTTCATGTGAGCTCGTGTACAACGCCCAGCGCCACACAGAGAGCAGTCTCACAGGCGCTCGACAATGCGACGGTGCTGGCGTGGACGGTGCTGGCCTGAAGGATGGGCTGGGGGGCAGTCTCGGTCGGGGCTCTTCAGTGTGATAAGCGAACGGCTCTTGTCCAAGGTCGCTGTGCCAGGACCTTTTTCCCGCACGAGGAAGATCGAGTCGCCTGGCTGAGAGTTGGCTGAGAGTTCAGAGATATGGGGCGGCGCTGTCTTGTTCAGGCAAGGGGCGCCCCCTATAATGGCACCAGATCGAGCGCGCGGTGGGGACGCTCGCCCGCTCAGGAGGCCAGTGTGGATCCACGCGCACCCGCGCCGGGGAGCGGCGCCAAATTGGGCGATGACACCCGCCCGCGCCTGCTGATCGTTGACGACGAGCAGAATATTGTGGACTTCATCCGGCTGGGGATGCGCTATGAGGGCTTCCGGGTGGAGGATGCGGGCGACGGCATCTTGGGCTTCGAGATGGCCCAGCGGCTGCGGCCCAGCCTGATCATCCTCGACGTCATGCTGCCGGGCATGGATGGCATCGAAGTCTGCCGGCGACTGCGCGAGAGCGAGGCCACAGCCGACATCCCCATCTTGATGCTGACCGCCAAGGACGAGGTGCGCGACCGCGTAGAGGGCCTGGAAAGCGGCGCCGACGACTACCTGACCAAGCCCTTCAGCTTCGAGGAGCTGGCGGCTCGGGTGCGGGCGCTGCTCCGCCGCCAGCAGCGCATTGCGACGGCGGGTGGTCCGGGCGGGCGGCTGCTGCGGGTTGGCGATATGACGCTGGACGAGCCCTCGCGTGAAGTGCGGCGGGGCGAGCGGCTGATCGAGCTGACCGCCACCGAATACAACCTGCTGCATCTCTTCATGACCAACCCACGCCAGGTGCTCGACCGGCAGACCATCCTCACGCGCGTCTGGGGCTACGACTTCATGGGTGAGACCAATATCATCGAGGTCTACGTCCGCTACCTGCGGGAGAAGATCGAAGACGAGCCGAGCGTGCCGCGCTTCATCCAGACTGTCCGTGGCGTCGGCTACGTCCTGAAGGGCTAGGCTCCCATGTCCCGCGCGCCGGTCCCGCCATCCTCACCACCCGCCGCCAGGGCGCGCACCGTGGACGAAGCGCCGACTATAGTCATGCCCCCAGCGGGCCGGCCGCGAGGTTTGTTGCGGCGGATGCGCACGTTGCGCTGGCGGCTGCTGTTGACGTATGTGGGCGTGCTGGCGATGGTGTTGCTGATACTCGGTCTGGTGCTCAACACGGCTATCAGCCGGGCGCTCTATGCCGAAGACCAGGCGCGGCTGACCGGCGAGGCGACGGCTGCCGTGGCGCTAGGTCAGCGCGGCTACGAGCGGCTCATCAACGGCCGCAGCGGCGACTGCGCGGGGGCGATCAGCTACCAGCAGGCCTTCGATCAGGCTATCGCTTCGCCGCTGACGGCAGGCCATCCCGCCATCTCCGCTGTCTATTTGGTAGATCAGAACGGCAGCGTGCTGGCCCCTGAGGCGGGTCCCGTGGCGGTCGGCTCGGCGGCGCCCGACCTCAGCGCGACGCGGCTCGCGCAGGTCAACGCGCGCATCGCGGCGGCGCGCCGCTTCACCGGCTTTGGGCCAATTCCACAGGCCACTATCAGCTATAACACGACTGGCGGCAGCGGCCAGCGCATCGCTGTCACGTTGATCGCTGTACGCTACCGCAGTGTGTCGCAATGTGCTGACGCGCTCAACGCCTCGTACGGCATCGTCGAGGTGATTACGACCTACGACGCGACGCGTGTCGCGCTGGCGCGCATCCAATTGCTGCTGCTGATGGTGCTAGGCGGCGCACTGGTGGCAGGCATCGCCATCGGCGGGCCGCTGATCGCGGGAGCGCTACGGCCGTTGGCGCGTATGTCGCAGGTGGCGGGGCGGATTGCGCAGGGCGACCTGACCCAGCGCGTACGGCTGCCGCACGGCGGCGATGAGATCGGCCAGCTTGCCGATACCTTCGACGAGATGGTCTCGCGCATCGAGCAGGCGTTTGCCGCGCAGCACGCCTCCGAGGAACGCATGCGCCAGTTCATCGCCGACGCTTCGCACGAGCTGCGGACGCCGCTGACCTCGATCCGCGGGTATACGGATGTGCTGCTGCGTGGCGCGAAGGACGATCCCGAGACGGCGGAGCAGGTGCTCATTACCGTGCGGCGCGAGGCTGAGCGCATGTCGCGGCTGGTCAACGACCTGCTGACACTGGCGCGGCTGGACGCCGGGCGCCCGCTTGAGCTGCGCCGCGTGGATCTGGCGGCGCTGGCCGGCGAGGCGGTAGACCAGGCGCGGCTGCTGGCTGGCGAGCGCGAGGTAACGATGCGCAGCGAGGCCGACCACCTGGCGGTCTATGCTGACCCTGACCGGCTCAAGCAGGTGCTGCTGATTCTGCTGGACAACGCGCTCAAGTACGGCCGGCAGGACGCCGGAGGGTGGGTGCGTGTGCGGCTTGGCCGCTCGCAATGTGGTGTCTTCGTCAGCGTCAGTGATAACGGCCGCGGAATCTCCGCCGAAGACCTGCCACACGTCTTCGACCGCTTCTACCGGGCGCAGCGAGCGGCGCAGCGCCGAATGACCAACGCCCACACCGCGGCGCGGGCGACTGGCTCTCAGCCGGCAGCCGGAGCTGTCGCGGGTCCCGCGCGGGCACCAACGCCGGAAGGCTCCGGCTTGGGCCTGCCGATCGCACTGGCTATCCTACGCGCCCATGGCAGCACGCTCAGCGCCGAGAGCCAGCTGGGCGCCGGCAGCACGTTCACCATGGAGCTGCCACTGCCGCCGGCAGGCTCGGCTCCGCCCCCATCCCCAATGCCAGGGCCGTCCTCGGCGCCATCCGCTCGTGCCTGAGGCTCACCCGCTGGCTGCCGTGCGAGGGAGGCGCATGTTCGACACTCAGGGTGATGCGCATCTAACGGCCTATGCGGCGGCGGTGGGAGTGTGACTTCCGTGCGCCTTCGTCCGAAAAGCGTTACGACGCCGGGCGCGAGGCGTTGAAATCCATGGAACTGCTGAGCAATGGCATGCCGATCCGCGTCCCCCTTTGATGCTCGCGATCGGTACGACGTCGGTCTAACGTATTTCTCTGTAGGTGAGCTTCATGCGCTTGTTGCCCGCGTCATCTCTCCGTTCCCCGGCCGTGGCCGCACACATGACCCGACGTGTCTGGATGGTCCGAGCCGGCGTAGCGCACGCAGCACGGCATGCGCGGCGCCAAATACCGCTCGCAGGGTTTCCGCGCGTGGGCACACGCCCACACACCGAGGCGGCGCGCGCCAGCGCGCGTGCACTGCGGGGCCGCGTGTGGACGCTCGCGCTGCCGGCAATCGGCGAGCAGTTGCTTGTGCTGGGCGTCGGCACCTCCGATACCTTCCTTTCGGGTCATCTGTCGGCCGCCGCGATGGCACGACTGGGCTACGACCGCGCGACAGCGGTTACCGCGGTGGGCGTCGCTTCGACGGCGACCTGGATCGCGATGACCTCGTTCTTTGCCATCAACATCGGCGTGACGGCTTTGGTGGCCCGCGCGGTGGGCGCGCGCGACCGGCGACTTGCCTCGCATGCGGCGGGGCAGGGCATTCTTCTCGGTCTGCTGGCCGGGTGCGCGCTGCTGCTAGCAGCGGCTCCGCTGGCCACGTTGATTGCCGGAGCGCTCGGGGTGGATGGGGAGGTAGCAGGGCTGGTCGCCACGTTCATCCGTATCAACAGCCTGGCGTTCCCGGCCACGGGCGTCGCGTCGGCCTGCACCGCCTCGATGCGGGGCGCGGGCGACGCGCGCCGGCCACTGGGCGTCATGCTCTGCGTGAACGGCATCAATATCGCAGCGTCGTGGTCGCTGATGAACGGGGTCCCGGCACTGGGGATCGCACCGGTCGGAGTGATCGGCTCGGCCTGCGGCGCCGCGATAGGCTGGGTGATTGGCGCGCTGGTCGCACTCGCGCTGCTCAGCCGCCCGCATCCTCACGCGCCTCGCCTGACCCGCGCGGCGCTGCGGTTCGAGTGGTCGCTGGCGCGGCGTGTGCTGCGCGTAGGGCTGCCCTCGGCAGCCGAGCTGACGATCTTTCAAGTAGGTATCGTGAGCTTTCTGCGCGTCGTCGTGCCGCTGGGCGCCGCGGCCTACGCCGCGAATACGGCGATCAATACCGTGGAGAGCATCGGCACGCTGCCCGGCATCGGCTTTTCGGTCGCCACGACGACCCTGGTGGGACAGGCGCTCGGTGCGCGCGATCCTGAGCTGGCCGTGCGCTCGGTGTGGGCATCGCTGCGGCCGTGCCTGGCGGTGGTGGGCGGAGTCGCGCTGGTGGCGGGGCTGCTGCCGCGCCTAATGCTTGGCCTTTTCGTCGCCGATCCGGCCGTGCTCGCCAGCGGTGAGCTAGCCATGCGCTTCTCACTGCTGACGTTGCCAACCGCCGGCGCGGCCTTCATCTTCATCGGCGCGCTGCGTGGCGCGGGCGATACCAAGTTTCCGGTGCTGGTGCGCGCCGCCGGGACATGGGCCCTTCGTATGCCAGTGGCGCTGACGCTAATCCCGCTGGTTGGGCTTCCCGGCGCGCGGGTGGCGATGGTGGTGGACTTCTGCGCTCAGGCGGGCATCACCTACCTGCGCTTCCGCAGTGGACGGTGGCGCAGCGCGCGGGTGTAGGGGAATAGGCGAGCTTGCCCCTATGTATGGGCGCACCGCTCGCGGCGGTAACAGCGCAGGAACGCCGAGAGACGCATGCCCTGCACGCTCCCCCGGCGGCGCGCGGGTCCGCCAATTTGCTCGAACGTGACGACGTTGGCGGAGACTTTGACGACTCGCACACGCCAGTGGTGCGAGGTGGTCGCGGAGATCCAGACCTCGTCCACGCGCGGCGGCTGATCGGCAGACATGAAAAGACCCCTCTCGCCATGCTGAGCTGGGCGCACGTCGCCCGTCAGCACAATTTGAGATGGGGTCTTGGTTAGTTAATGCGGAATCAATTCACCCACTCGTCGCTGCTACCACCGCCGCCGCGGGCGTCACGCAGGCGAATGGTCGCGTTGGCGGGACGGGCGGCACGCTGCTGGATCGTGGGCGCGTTGGTCTTGACGCCGCGCTCGAAGTAGGTGGGCAGCACCAGCACGGCGAAGGTGAAGACGCCGAAGCCGATGATGATATCGCGTGGCTCGAAGCTAGGATGCTGGCGGAAGGCGGCGGCCTTCGCCGCGACAATGCCAACGGCCACGACGATGCTGACGATGCCGGCCAGCGACCGCGCCAGCGCCGCCATCGGCACGCCGCGACGAATATAGGCAAGGCCAAGATTGATGATGCCGACCACGACGCAGAGCGTCACGATGAAATACCACAGAGGCGTCACTCGTCGCTCCTTTCGCCGGCACCCGCGCAGTGGCTCGCGCCGTCGCTCGCCAGCACTGGATGCTCGCCGCCACAACCATCGGCGGCGACCTCTCGCGCACCGAGTCTACCATAGTAGACCCCGACGCACTGTGAAACGGGACACAGCATAGGACTTCTTGCTGCACAGGCGGTGGATGGCAGGCATGATACCTGGGGCAGCGGTCCCATAGTGCTTGCCGCGTGCTGGCCGCGCACCATACAATGGCCTGGCGGCGCCTCATCTGCTGGCGCCGTCCGGCATTGCGCAATCCGGCGAGGGGGCGAGAGACCGTGGTGATTCTGGCGCTCGACGTAGGCGAGGCACGCATTGGCGTGGCAGCCAGCGACGAGACCGAGCTGCTGGCCTCGCCCCGCGGCTTGATCCGCAGGCGCGCGGACGCCACCGCCGTTGAGGCTATCCTGCGAATGGTGGCTGAGACGGGCGCGGGATTGGTGGTGGTGGGGCTGCCGGTCAGCTTCGACGGTCAGCTCCACGCCCAGGCCGAGGCGGTGCGGCGCTTCGCCGCGAAGCTGCGAAAGCGGCTGG
The DNA here is from genome assembly GCA_035763125.1 of Ktedonobacterales bacterium. Classification (GTDB taxonomy): domain Bacteria; phylum Chloroflexota; class Ktedonobacteria; order Ktedonobacterales; family JADMIN01; genus SMAG-U1939. The sequence goes on along the minus strand of DASUBU010000012.1, from coordinate 16,824 downwards.
CGGTGCCGCTGGTCTTCGCCGACGAGACGCTCTCGACGGTGCGAGCCGAAGAGCAGCTACAGGCGGCGGGCGTGCGGCCAGAGAAGATGCGCGAGCGGATAGACGCGGCGGCGGCGGCGGTGATCCTGCAAGATTACCTCGACGCGCGGCGGGCGGGAGGCAGTCCCGACATCGCGGTCCAACCCTCCGATGGCGGGCTGGATGCCGCCAAGTGACGGGCGCGGGCGGCGCGACCGGGTCGCGGCGTTGAGATGAGTGAGAGAGGGGCGGGAGACGATGAAGAAGGCCGGACTTGTCGCGTTCACGGTCATCTTCTCGCTGCTGGCGTTCGCCGTCGGCTTCGGCGGCGCGACCGGCGCGCTGATGCTGTCGCAGCCATCGGTGAGCGGCTCGACCACGACGATCAACTTCATCGTCAACAAGAACGATTCCACGGCGGCAGTCGCCGCGCGGCTGGAGAAGGCCGGGCTGATTCGCAACGCGCTGGTCTTCCGCTTCTACGCGCGCCAGAAGCACCTGGACACCAGCATCGAGCCGGGGCTCTATAAGCTTTCGCCAAACATGAGCATGGTCCAGATCATCACGGCACTGCAGAAGGGCAAACCCGACGAGACAGTGATCAAGGTGCTAGACGGCCTGCGGGTGCTGCAGTATCCGACCGAGATTCAGGGCCTCAAGAACTTCAACGCCGATAATTTCATCAAGATTGCCACCACCGGCAATTGGATGGACGGCACACCGGTCAACAAGGACTTCTGGTTCGTGGCACCAAAAGCCAAGAACGCCACGGCCGCGCTGGAAGGCTATCTCTATCCCGACACGTATTTCATGGACCCCGCCGCCGACGAGACAGAAGTCATCAAGCGCATGCTCGGCACGCTGGGCGAGCATCTCTGCCCCGGCCCGACAAATAATCCCGACGCGGCCGGCGAGTACTTCAGCGACAAAGCCCAGTGCCGCCAGCACGCCACCACTGTCAAGGTTGGCAGCAAGGACGTGAACATCTTCGACGCGATGAACGCGGCGTATTTCACCAAGGACGACGTGGTCGGCCTCTACGACTCGCTGACCGTGGCCTCGATCACAGCGCGCGAGAGAGGCGACAATGTGGCAGCGGTCGCCAACGTCTTTCACAACCGCTACCTGGAGCTGCTCGGCAAGAGTGGCGGGGTGGGCGACACAGCAGGCTTCTTCCAAGCGGACTCGACGGTGCAGTATGCGCGCGATACAGATAAGCCGCCGGCTGTGTGGCCTATCAATTGGCCGCCACTGGCGGGCGCAGCAGCCAAGGACATCTCCCCGAACAATCCCTACAACACCTACACGCACAAGGGGTTGACGCCGGGGCCTATCGCCGCGCCGATCTGGGACTTGATTGTCGCCGCCGCGACGCCGAAGTCGCCCAAGGACTTCCCGTACTTCTACTTCCTCCACGACAAGTGCGGCAAGACCTATCTCGCTAAGGACAACGCCGACTTCCAGGCCAACGCGATACCCCACATCAACGACCACAATTGCTGATGGGGTCCTCACCCCCTGACCCCCTCTCCGTGCGCGGAGAGGGGGAGACCGCAGTGGGGGCCCACCGAACGCCCCTACGGATGAGCGCAGAGAAGGAAAGGGGAGCGGCCTCGCCAACCAGATGTAGTGGCGAGGCCTGCCTCGACCGGCGCAAGGGGACGCCAGGCTCCGCGGCCCTAGCGGGAGAGCCGTAGCCCATGCGCGGAGGAGTGGTCGCGGTGGGGGCGCGAGCGGTTCCGCTGGTTCCCAGCCTGAAGTGCCGAGGGGAATCTTGGCCGCGGGCACTGCGGTGAACGTGCCAGCGCAGGGGGCGTTCGCAAACGCCCCTACGGAAGTAGGCTTTCCGGCTGTTCGAGCGCGGAGACGAGCGCGCCCATGAACTGGGCGGCGGTCGCGCCGTCTACGATGCGGTGGTCGCAGGAGATCGAGATCCAGCAGCCGGGGCGCACCTCCACGCGGTCGCCGACGGCCGTCGGGCGCGGCTTGATGGCGCCGAAGCCGACGACACAGGCCTCCGGCGGATTGATGAGCGGGGCACCGGTATCCACAGGGCCAGCGGCGCCGACGTTGGTGATGGTGATCGTGCCGCCAGTCAGCGCGCCGGCGTCGAGCTTGCCGTCGCGGGCGAGGCTGATGAGGCGCTCGGCCTCGGCGGCGATGGCCGCAAGGCCCATGTCACTAGCGGCGTGAATGACGGGGACCAGCAGGCCGCGCGCGGTGTCGGTGGCGATGCCGACGTTGAGCGTACGCTTGACGACGATCGCGTTGCCCTCCTCATCCCAGCGCGAGTTGAGGATGGGGTACGCGCGCACGGCCCGCACCAGGGCGCGCACGAAGAACGGCAGGAACGAGAGCTTGACGCCTGAGTAGGCGGGATCAGTGCGCAGCCGCTCGCGCAGGGCGACGAGGGCGCTGGCGTCGAAGAGGTTATACTCGGTGAACTGCGGGATGGTGGTGGCCGAGCGGACCATGCGAGCGGCGATGGCCTTGCGAAGCCCAATCGTGCTGATGCGCTCCTCGTCCTCGGCGGTGGCAGCGGGAGCAGACGCGGGAGCCGCTGCGCGTGCGGCGGGAGTCGCGGCGTCGAGGTCTTCCAGGCGGATGCGGCCGCCGGGACCGGTGCCGCGGATGGTGCTGAGATCAATGCCGCGCTCGGCGGCCACCTTGCGGACGAGTGGGCTAGCGCGCCCGGCGGCGTCTCCAGATAGCGCGGCAGGAGCAACGGAGGCCTCGACGGCAGGAGGTGCGGTGGGCGATTCGGTGGCTGGGGCAGGGGAACCCGCCGATGCTGAGGCAGCGGGTGCGCGGCGGCGGCGCACATAGGCTTGCGCGGGGCCTTCGGAGCCGTAGCCGACCAACACGGGGCCGGTCCCTTCGCCGGACGCAGCGGAGGACGAGGCGGCAGCAGGGGCGGCGCCGGCATCGGCGATCGTGAGCAACGGCGCGCCAACGGGCACGCTGTCGCCAGGGGAGGCGTGCAGCGCCGTGACGGTGCCCGCGAAGGGCGAGGGGATGTCTACCAATGCCTTGGCGGTCTCGACCTGCGCCAGCGGCTGGTTAAGCTGGACAGTCTCGCCCTCGTGCACCAGCCATTGGACGAGCTGCGCCTCTTCGAGGCCTTCACCGAGATCCGGCAACCGAAACTGCGCCATTTATTGCTGTCTCCTCATTGTTCGCGTTTGCGGTTGAAATCGCGCCTCGATGGCCTTGCGATTCGAGCCAGCGGTTAAAACCGCGCCTCGATGGCCTTGCGACCGCGAAGGCCGCCTGCGCGGACTCACAACCGCGCCGTATGCCGGCAGTTTCACTGCCGCGCATGGACTCGCTAGTACTCGCGGATGCGGTCAACGGCTTCGAGGACGCGGTCGGCGTCCGGCAGGAAGAGCTTCTCCACGCGGGCTGGCGGGTAGGGTACGGTGGCACTGCCGACGCGCTCGATGGGGGCGGCCAGCACGTCAAAGAGATCGTGCATCAGGCGTGCGGCGATCTCGGCGCCCAGGCCCATGAAGACGGGCGCCTCGTGCACGACGACGGCGCGGCGTGTCTTGCGGACGGAGGCGGTGAGCGTGTCCATGTCCAGCGGGGAGAGGCTGCGCAGGTCTACCACTTCGAGCGAGATGCCCTCACGGGCAGCGCCCTCGGCGGCGGCCAGCGCGACGGCGACGGTGGGGCCGTAGGCGATGATGGTGGCGTCCGAGCCGGGGCGGGCGATGCGCGCGCGGCCGAGTGGCTCCGGCGGCAGCGGTAGAGTGAGCTCCTGGCGCTGGTAGTAGCGCGCCTTGGGCTCCAGGAAGATGACCGGGTCGGGGTCCTGGATCGCCGCGGTGAGCAGGGCGTAGGCGTCGGCCGGGGTGGCCGGCGAGACGACCTTGAGGCCGGCGGTGTGGGCGTAGTAGGACTCCGGACTCTCGGAGTGATGCTCGACCGCGCCGATGCCGCCGCCGTAGGGGATGCGGATGACGACCGGCATGTTGCAGGTGCCGCCCGTCTTGGTGCGGTACTTGGCGAGGTTGCTGGTGATCTGGTTGAAGGCGGGGTAGGAGAAGGCGTCGAACTGCATCTCGGCGACCGGCCTGAAGCCCTTGATCGCCAAACCGACGGAGATGCCGGCAATGGTGGACTCGGCGAGCGGCGTATCGAAGACGCGCTCCGGTCCGAACTCGGCTTGCAGGCCATCAGTGATGCGGAAGACGCCGCCGAGCTTGCCGATATCCTCGCCGTAGACGAGCACGCGCGGATCGCTGGCGAGCGCGTCGTGCAGCGCGAGGTTGAGGGCTTTGCCCAGGGTGACAGTGGTGGCGGTCATTCGGCGCCTCCCGACTCCAGCGAACTGACGAACTCGGCCTTCTCGCGCAGCAGCGAGTCCGGCGGGTTGGCGTAGACCTGATCGAAGACGATGCCAGGATGCGGCGGCGGCGCATTGAGCAGCGTCTGGCGCATGTTGGTGGCGGCCTCCTCAGCGGCTTGCGCGGTCTGCTCGGCGAAAGCGTCGTCCCAGGCGCCCCGCGCACGCAGCCGTGCCTCGGCGTTGGCCAGCGGGTCTTTCGCGCGCCAGGGGGCAGCGTCCGCCTCATCGCGATAGCGCGTGGGATCGTCCGAGGTGGTGTGTGGCTGGAAGCGGTAGGTGAGCGCCTCGACGAGATAGGGGCCCCCGCCGCGGCGGGCGCGCTCGGCGGCGGCGCGCACAACGGCATGGACGGTCAACACGTCGGTGCCATCTACGCGCAGGCCTGGGAAGCCGTAGCCGGCGGCGCGGTCGGCGATGTGTCCGGCGACCTGCTGGCGGAAGGGGACCGAGATGGCCCACTGGTTGTTCTCGCAGAGGACGACGACCGGCGCTTGAAAGACCCCCGCAAAGTTCATAGACTCGTGCCAATCGCCCGTGGAGGTGGCACCCTCGCCTGAGCAGGTGAGGACGGCGATGGGCTCGTGATCGAGCTTGCAGCCGATGGCGAAGCCAACGCCGTGCGGCATCTGCGAGCCGACCGAGATGATGCCCGGACCGAAGCGGAGCTCGCGCGGATCCCACGGACCGTGATTGAGGCCGCGGAACCACGTGAGCGCGACGCCGGGATCAACTCCGCGTGCGATCGCCATGCCGAAGTCGCGGTAGTAAGGGAAGATCCAGTCAGCGTCGGCCATGGCCGTGGCGGCGCCGATCTGGATCGCCTCGTGGCCGTTGATCGGCCCCCAGAGGCCGATCTCGCCCTGGCGCTGGAGGTTGACGCCCTCCTGGTCGAGACGGCGAGCGATTGCCATCAGGCGATAGAGATCGCGCAGCTCCGCGTCGGAGACGTTGGCCGCGCGCTCGGCATCGGCCGTGAGGACGCCATGCTCATCCACCATCGCGGCGATTGGGTCGGCGGCCGCCTGCGCGGACGTGCCGCGTCGTTGCGCTATGTTCGTCATATCGGCATGCTCCTGCTTTGGGGGTGATGATTCAGAAGTATAGCGCCTGGCGCGCTCTAGCCGAAGCCCGACCCACCGCCTCCACCGCCTCCACCGCCTCCGCCACCGAATCCTCCGCCACCTCCGCCACCAAAGCCACCTCCGCCGAACCCGCCACCACCGGTCCAGGGTCCCCAAGGGCCGCCCCAGCCACGCCAGCCCCACGGCCCATACATGCGGTGACCCATATAGCCGCCGCGAGGGCCGACGCCAAAGAGCGAGCGAATGAGGCCGAAGAGCCACAGGGCGATGACGATGAAGGGGATGAAGCCGCAGCCGAAGAGATTGCCGAGGCCGGAGAAGAAGCCGCCGAGCGGATCGCCAGACGAGCCGTTGGGGCTGCCGTAGGAGCCGGGCGGGGTATAGCCGCCGCCAACCGGCCCGCTCGACGGCTGCTGTTGAAGCGATGGCGGCGTGTCGCTGGTCTGCCAGGGTGGTCGCTGCACCGAGGCATCGAGCAAGTTGCGCGGGAAACCTACCTCCACCTCGAACGGTGCGCTGGCGCTCACATTGCTGATCGTGGCCCGCGCCGACGATGCGCTCGGCAGTGCGATGTTAGGGGTGTTCTCGGGATCAGCAGCCTGAATCTGGAGTGCGCCGCTGGGCGCGGCGGCGGGCAACGTCACCGTGACGCTGCCCGCATCCACCGTCAGCGACTCACTCGCATAAGGGTCGAAGTACGTCCAGTCGAACCAGGCTTGATCGGTGCTGACCTGCAAGGCGCCGTGGATGGTGTAGGGAATGTCGAAGCTGCGTGTGGTATCCTGGGTGGCTGGATACTCCCAGGCGACACGCAGCATTGGATTACCGCTGGGATCGGTGACCTGCGAGACCTTCTGCGAGCCAGCCGCCGCGCCGGAGACGCTGCCGAACTCGATGCCGTTGCTGCGCAAGAGATGCAGATCCAGATGGGCGGTGTGGAAGGGACCGCCGGTGAAGGCCACCTGCCAGTGCTCGACGACCTTCACATCGCCGTTGCGCAGGATGTGGACGTCGTAGCTGCGCTGCTGGAAGGTCACGGTGCCAGCGGCGCGGGCGAAGGACGAGGGCGCGGCCACGACGAGGACGGCGAGCAGCGCCAGGACGAGCGCGGGCAGCACGGCGAGCGCACGTGCTGGCGCACAACACACCGCCAGCGCGCGGGCGCGTGCCGTTTGAGGGCTGGCAGACGCAACCCGACCGGCTAATAACGGGCGTCCACAGGTGGGGCGTCCACCGGACGTTCCTGCGCGGCCGTGCGGCTTGCCGGCGTGTGTAGGCCGGCGCTGGACGAGAGAGCGACGGAGGCGAGCAGCTTGCGGCGATGAGGGTGCGTGCATCGGGTTATTCAGCGCCATCGGCACCGTCGGAGGCGTCCACGGACACCAGCATCTCCTCGACGGTCGCCGTGGGATTGATGGCAGTGTCGGCGCAGCGGCGCAGGTCCATCTCCTCCAGCACCTTCTTCTTGCCCAGTACGTGCTTGACGAGCACGAAGGCGCGTGCGAGCTGATCTGAGGTGAGATCGTACCCCAGCTCTTTGAGCTGCGAGCTGAGGGCGGCGCGGCCGGAGAGCTTGCCGACGTGCATGCGGCGCTCGGAGGGCGGCAGTCCAATATCTTCGGGACGCATGATCTCGTAGGTGCGCGCGTCTTTGAGCACGCCGTCCTGGTGGATGCCGCCGCCGTGGGCGAAGGCATTGGCGCCGACGACCGCCTTGGTCCATTGCGGCTGCATGCCGGAGAGACGTGCGATCAGCTGGCTGGTGGGGATGATCCCGGTGGTGTCCACTTTGACGTCGAGGTCGAGGTCCGCGCGGCGGGTACGAATGGCCATCACCACCTCTTCGGTGGCCGCGTTGCCGGCGCGCTCGCCCAAGCCATTGAAGCAGGTGTCCACGCGCTCGGCGCCGTTGCGCAGGCCGGAGAGGGCGTTGGCCACGGCCATGCCGAGATCGTCGTGGCAGTGGGCAGAGATGCGCGCGTTGGGGAACTCGCGCTTGACGTCGGCGACGAGCTGGCCGAACTCCCACGGTAGGGCGAAGCCGACGGTGTCGCAGAGTGACACGAAGCGCGCCCCCTCCTTCATCACGGCGTCAACGACTTCGAGGATGAAGTCGTGCTCGGTGCGGGTGGTGTCTTCGAGGGCGAAGTCCACGTTGGGGGTGTACTGGCGTCCGCGGGCGACGGCGGTGCGTGCTAGCTCCAGCACCTCCTGGCGGTTCTTGCCGAGCTTGACCTCGCGATGCAGCGGCGACGTGGAGATGAAGGGGTGAATCGAGCTGTAGGTGGCGTCTTTGACGGCCTCCCAGGCGCGGTCAACGTCAGCGGGGTAGCAGCGAGCGATCGAGGCAATCTCGGCATTGTGGACGTTGCGGGCAATCAGGCGAATACACTCGAACTCTGGCTCACCAGAAATGGCAAAGCCGCAGTCAATAGTGTCGAAGCCCATATCGGCGAGTGCCCGGGCGATGGCGAGCTTCTCCTCGGCGAAGTAGTTGATGCCGGGTGTCTGCTCGCCGTCGCGCAGCGTCGTCTCGAAGAACTTGACGATCCGTGGCATGGGCCACCTCCTGATGGGTCAGGCGAGCGGGCGGCACATACGTCGCCCGTGCACGTACCAGCGAGAAAGCCTACGGTTGGCAACCGCGCCTGAACGGCCCCACTACAACTCAGTCCGCCGATGCGGACCCGGCCTGCGGGGCAAGCCGCGCTACGAGCTAATCGAGCCAGCTAGATGGATAGCTAGCATCGTCCATTGACTGCGCCTGAGAAGTCAGCTTGAGCGGGCGGAAGGTATCTACCATCACGGCTAGCTCGTCGGTACGCTCAGCCCCCAGACTCTTCTCGACGGCGCCCGGTTGCGGTCCGTGGGGGATGCCGCGCGGATGCAGCGTGATCGAGCTGACCTCAACGCCGCGGCGGCTGCCGAAGTTGCCGTTGACGTAGTAAATCATCTCGTCGGAGTCAATGTTGCTGTGGTTGTAGGGCACCGGGATGGACTCAGGATGGTAGTCCAGCTTGCGCGGGCAGAACGAGCAGACCACGAAGTGCGGTCCCTCGAAGGTCTGGTGGACTGGGGGCGGCTGGTGGACGCGGCCGGTGATCGGCTCGAAGTCGGCTATGTTGAAGGCATAGGGGTAGAGATAGCCATCCCAGCCGACGAGATCGAGCGGGTAGAAGTCGAAGAAGTACGACATCACTTCGCCGTTGACCTTGATGCGCACCTCGTACTCGCCGCGCTCGGCATGCTGCGGCAGCTCGGCCGGCGCGCGCAGGTCGCGCTCGCAATAGGGCGAATGCTCCAGCAGTTGGCCGAACTCGTTGCGGTAGCGCTTGGGCGGCTGGATCGGCCCGCCGAAGGCTTCGACCACCAGCATGCGCTGGGCGCCCTGTGTGCTGCCGGGCTGCACACGCCAGGTGGTGCCGCGCGGGATAACGAGATAGTCGCCCTCGGAGTACGGCAGCAGGCCGAAGGTGGTTTCCAGCGTGCCGCTGCCCTCGTGGACGAAGAGCAGCTCGTCGCCCATGGCGTTGCGATAGAAGTAATTCATCTCCTCGGTCGGCCGCACGACGCCGATCGTACAATCGCCGTTGTACATCAGCGTCTGGCGGCCCGAGACCGCGTCACCGTCGGCTGCGACGCCGGCCGTCTTGAGGTGATGGTGGCGGTGCGTCTCTTGCGGCCAATCCTCGTTGCAGACCGCGCCGTGGCGCTCGATGCGGGTGACGCGGGTGGGCGGATAGTGGTGATAGAGCAGCGAGGAGACACCGCTGAAGCCCTCCTCACCGAAGAGCTCCTCGGAGTAGAGGCCGCCGTCGGGGCGGCGGAACTGGGTGTGGCGCTTGTGCGGAATCTCGCCCAGTTTCTGATAGGATGGCATGTCGGACCTCCTGGGAACGCATGCGCGTTGGGCTGGCGGGCGGGCGTCCACCGGACGCCCCGACGAACCGGATAGGAGCGCTGGGGCATCCAGCGGCCGCCCCAGCCGAACGCCGCGGACATCAGGACGCGCTACAGGTTGCCACGCAGCGCCTGCTCGCGCTCGATGGCCTCGAACAGTGCCTTGAAATTGCCGTCGCCGAAGCCGCGGGCGCCCTTGCGCTGGATGATCTCGAAGAAGAGCGTCGGGCGATCCTCGGCGTTCTTGGTGAAGATCTGGAGCAGATAGCCGTCGTCGTCGCGATCCACCAGGATGCCGAGCTTAGCCAGCTCCGCGATTGGCTCGTCTATCGTGCCGACGCGGCCTTCCAGCTCCTCATAGTACGATGTCGGCGTGCTGAGGAATTCGACGCCCTGCGCCTTGAGCTTGCCAACCGTCTTGAGGATGTCGCCGGTGATCATGGCGACATGCTGCACGCCAGGGCCGCCGAAGTAGTCCAGATACTCCTGGATCTGCGACCTGCCCTTTTTCTGACTGGCGGCCGGCTCGTTGATGGGGAATTTGATCTTGCCGTTGCCGCCTTCCATCACCTTCGACATGAGGGCCGAGTACTCGGTACTGATGTCAGCATCGGTGAAATGGCGCATCTGAGTGAAGCCGAGCACGTTCTCGTAGAACCCTACCCACTGCTCCATCGCGCCGAGATCGACATTGCCGACGCAGTGGTCTACGGCGCGCAGGCCGGCGTCGCGCTCGCGCTGCGGGGCAGGCGCCTCGACGGCACGGAATCCGGGCAGGAAGGGACCGTGGTAGTCGTTGCGCTCGACGAAGCTGTGGACGGTGTCGCCATAGGTGAAGATACCGGCGCGGGTGACGCGGCCGTGCTCATCCTCGCTGACGATCGGTTCGTAGGCGCTCCGGGCGCCGCGCTTGAGGGCTTCGTGGTAGGCGTGGGCGGCGTTGGGGACTTCGAGCGCGATATCGCGCACTCCGTCGCCGTGGCGCCAGGCAAAGTTGGCGATCTCAGACTCAGGTGAGAGACCCGAGGTGAGAACGAAGCGAATCTTGCCTTGCTGCAAGACGTAGCTCGCGCGGTCGCGCATACCGGTCTCGAGGCCGGCGTAGGCGACCGGCTGAAAACCAAATGTCTGACTGTAGTAATGGGCGGCCTGCTTGGCATTGCCCACGTAGAGCTCGACGTGATCCCAGTTTTTGATGGGCATGAAGTCGGTGTCGGCCATCTAGTATCCTCCCGCATGTAGTGACAACGTTACGACGATGCGCGACTGTGTCAGGCGCGGGGGGGCGCGGCGGGGAGTGCTCACGGCGGATGGTGTCATTGACGAATGTAGGGTCGCAGAGGGCGGGGGGCAGGCGCAACGTGGCACGCCAGCGCTCGTGGAGAGAGCGCGTGCCGTTGTGACAGCGGCGAATGCGTATGGGACAAAGCGCGTACACCCCGCAAAACTCCTTTGTTTCCGGGTTCGTTCGTCCGGTGGGAGCCTGCCCGCATCGCCGCGATGCGACACGGGCGCTCGTGCCCGCATTATAGCATGGCCGGCTGGCCGGGCGCCCGCTCACGACGCAGTGCGCGTCGCCGGGGCGAGATGTGGTGCGGGTGACACGTGAGGGGGGGTCAGTTGAGGATGTAGACGAAGTGGACGTGGGGCGAGACGTGGACATAGCGGTAGTCAATCCTGCCGAAGCCAGCGCCACGCCACGCGAAGTTCATCTCGCTGATCAGCACCCAGTAGTTATCCGGCGCGATGGCCACGGCGACCGCCCAGTGGCCGATACTCTCGGCGCCCTGCTCGCCGCCATCAAAGAAGATCGGCGCACCGGCCATCGGCTTGGTGCCGCGCGGATACGACGTGTTCTCAGTGATGTCAGGATGGTTGGGATGGGTGACACGCACCCACCAGTTGCAGTAGCCAAATCCGGGGCGCGAAACATAGTTGGCGGGGTTTGGCTTGTAGATGTAGGAGTAGCAGCCGGGGGGAACGGCCCACTGCGAGATGGTCGGCAGGAACTTGTAGGACGCCTGGCAGGGCTGGATGGCGAAGACGGGCGCTTCGGTCTGTACTTTCGGCTTAGGTGGTGGCGGTGGGACGACGATCACACTGGCGACGCTGGCATCCCACGGTCCCTGGCCGGAGGGCGGCGGAATGAGCTGCCCGTTGGCATTGACGCTGGTGCCAGTGCCGCCACCCCCAGTGGGGACTGACGTAAAGTGGGCATTCACGCCAAAGACGACGGCGATGCTGGCAACCAGGGCGAGAAAGAGCACCGGCCGCACGCGGTGGAAGACCGTTGGCCGTGAGTCACCACGCGCGACAGCGCGCGACGGAACGACCTGCAGACCGCGCGAGGGAGTGGGCGGGACGACAACCGGCAGTTGATCGGGGAAGGGATCGCGGATCAGGCGGGCGGGAACGCTCGGCCGTGACGGCGCGGGCACCAACGAAGTGGGGTGCTGCTCGGCAGGGACTGGCCGCTGAGCGGCTGGTGCCTCTTCAAGCGGGCCGCCAAGGGGCGGCAGCCCACCGTTAGCGGGCGGAATTGGACGAGACGTGGCGGGATGCGATGTGGTCGAGATGCGGGCCATGTCGGCGAGGGTGCTGGTGTGCTTGCGCGCGGAGTCGCGCTCGGGACGTGTCGCCATCGCCTCGTCCTCCCTCGTCCACAGGCAGGCCGTCGCAGATCACCATACCTGCCAATCGCTCTGTATCCAGGGTACCATGAGTGGGCGAGCATGGAGGACACCCCTGGACGGATTACCTATCGGCGGCGCATGTCAGTGCCCGACAGGCGCCACGCGCCAGTAGCGACGATTGCTCAGCGTGTCGCCCGGCTCGTTGGCGGTGGTGGCGACCCAGCCGACGTGGTGCAGATGGTTGAGCGCCTCCAACACCAGGAATGGGCGGGCAGCTTCGGCGATGTCTGGGCTGTTCTCGCGCAGCCGATCTTGCACCTCGCTGAGGGTGAGGCCGTTGACAGCGGGCAGGATGGCATAGACCGCATCGGCCAGAAGGTGCTCGGCTTCCCGGCGCACCGCTTGTGCGCCCGCGGGCCACGAGGTCTGCGTCGGATAGGATGCCGTGGCGGCGTCTGCAAGCCGCCGTGGCGGCGCGGAGGGACGCAGGAACTGAATAGCAAAGGTGCATGCCGGCGCACCGCGTTTCATGCAGGTTTCCTCGCTTACCCGCACCTGCTCGCCGTAGCGCATGGCGGTCCCTTCGATGCTGCCGTGCAGCAGGGAACAGAGCTGGCGCGGACTGTCGTAGGTCAGATAGAGGCCAAAAGGATCGCCTGGGATGGCGCCGTACTCAAAGAGCGGCGGCGTCACACCCGCATCCGCGTGGTGCATTTGCTCGTGGGCCCTACTCATTGCCAGCAGCAGGTCGCGCCCACCGTGGACCTGATCGAGTAGATAGGAGCAGAGGCGGCTCGTAAGCCCATTGAGGATGAAGTAGCGGCCATACTCACGCAGCAGCGCGTCAACGTCGGTCCGTGTCAGACGGCTGGCCGCCGTGACCCGGCAAGGAGATGCTCGTCATCGTAGACTCGGCTCGCAAGCGGCGCCTCACCGGCTCCCTCGCCAATCGCCCGACGATAGTCATCCAGCAGCGACGTGCCGAATCGCTCGGCAAGGTACTTCTCCCAGGTAACGAATATGAGACCGTGCATGCCGGCTCCGTCTCTGCCATCATCTGCCTTGAGAAGAGGGTGTTCCCCCGCACTCGTCCTTCGCTCAGCCACAGTCGAACATAGCGCGATACGATGTCAAACGATATCCCCCTAAATGGTACGGCATCCGATGCGGGCGCCAGACCCGCACACAGGTGTGCCATGGATCGTGCAGTGATTGTCGGTCCTGGCGAAGGGATGGCGAGCGCATGCGCGCGAGGTCCGCCCCTGTCCCCAGTGGGGAGACCCCTGTCCCCACTGGGGAGGCCCCTGGGCCGCGACTTTCATCTCCGCGAACTGGGAGCATGGTGAGATGATAGCAGAAGCCTGGGTGTGTACCGCGTTCCATTGTGATGGGGCCGTGCGGCGATCCCGTGCTATGCTCGACAAGGGCCATGAAATGAGATGCCGGAGTGCCGGGTTGGGCAGGCAAGCGGAAAGAGACGGTGAGCGGTGGAAAGCAGCGAGCGCGAGCAACTGCAGGGGCGCGTGATCGCGGCGATTGATGAGCGGCGCGCGGAGATCGTGGACGCGGCCCAGCAGATTCACGACCGGCCAGAGCTGGCGTTCCAAGAGCGCTTCGCCTCGGGGCTATTGGCTGAGGCGTTACGACGGCACGGCTACGGGGTGGAGTATCCGGTAGGCGGGGTCGAGACGGCCTTTCGCGCGGTCAAGGCGGGCGGGAGCGGCGAGGGGCCGACGGTGGCGGTGCTAGCGGAGTACGACGCGCTGCCGGGGATCGGCCACGGCTGCGCACACAATCTGATCGCCTCATCGGCGCTGGCGGCGGGCATCGGGCTGAGCGCGGTGATGGACGAGCTAGGCGGGACGTTCCAGGTGATCGGCACGCCGGCAGAGGAGGCGGGCGGCGGCAAGATCGCGCTGATCGAGGCGGGCGTCTTCGCGGGCATAGACGCGGCGCTGATGGTGCATCATGCGGGCGACTATACCGGCGCGGCAGAGCAGTATCCGGGCGGCACGTCGCTGGCGGTCTCCGATTTCAAGTTCGAGTTCCACGGCCGCTCGGCGCACGCGGCGCACGATCCCTGGAAGGGCGCCAACGCGCTCAACGGGGTGATCCACCTCTTCAACGGCATTGACGCGCTACGCCAGCATATCCGGTCTGAGGCGCGCATCCACGGCATCATCCGCCACGGCGGCGATGCGCCCAACGTCGTGCCGCACTATGCCAGCGCCGAGTTCTACGTGCGGGCGGGCGACGTGGAGTATCTGCGCACGCTGGAGGCGAAGGTACGCGCGATCGCCGTGGCGGCGGCGGCGATGACGGAGACGACGGTCGAGATCACGCCGATGAGCCCGACGTATTTCGACGAGCGGCCATCATACGTGCTGGGGCGGCGCTACAACGAGCACATGCGCGCAATGGGGCTGGAGCTGCGGCCGGAGCGGCCGGAGCGCGGGGCGTATTCGACGGATTTCGGCAACGTGACGTATCTGATGCCGGCGATCACCGGCTCGTTCGCCATCAGCCGCGAGGCGATTTCGGGCCACTCGCCGGCGGTGGTGGAGGCGGCCTGCTCGGAGTTCGGCCAGGAGCAGATGCTGAAGGTGTCGAAGGCGATGGCGCTCACCGCGCTCGATCTTTTCGCGGAGCCGGCGCTGCTGGCGGAGTCGCGCGAGGAGCACGGGAAGTGGGGGGAGCGGTAGGGGACCTACTCTGCCGCCCCGAGAGCGAGCCGGAAGCCGAGGCTGTCGTCGAAGGTGTCGGGGCGCTTGTTGCCGCGGTAGGCAGCGCGTATGTGCGAGACGTAGCTGCCCCAGGAGCCGCCACGCCGCACGCGGCTACCAGATGCGGTGGGACCCTCGCGCCCATCACGGAGGTCGTATGGATACGGCGCGTAGAGGCTGCTACACCACTCCCACACGTTGCCCGCCATGTCCTGCGCGCCACAGGGACTTGACCCATCTGTGGTGGGGTCGTCTGCGCTATAGGCACCCACAGGCGTCGTCGCGCCCTTGCCGCTCTCTTGGGTGTTGCACCGGGCGCCATCGAAGCGGCCACCCCAAGGATAAAGGAGCGAGACACAGCGCACAGAATCCCATCTGGCCGCTTTCTCCCACTCGGCCTCTGTCGGCAGCTTCCAGGGTTGGCCGGTCAGCCGCACCAGCCAGACGGCATAGGCGGTCGCGTCGTGCCAGGTGATGCAGGTCACCGGGTGGTCCAGCTGTGTGAGCTGGGTCTGCCAATCCGTGCCAAAGCTCTTCTGCGGCGCGGGGTGGCCGCTGGCGACGAAACATGCGTACTCGGCGACGGTCACGGGGAACGTTCCTATGGCATAGGCAGGCAGGGACACGTCGTGTTGAGGCAGCTCGATATCGTGGGCCGGCGGGTCCTGGCGCTTGTCGCTGCCCATGCGGAAAGGGCCGCCCTCGACGCGGCAGAGCGGCGGGAAGATCAGGCTGACACGCTCGCCGGTTTGCGGGTCCTTGGCCGTCCAGGCGGTGAAGCCGTGCTCTTGGAGGCGCGCAGGAAAGCGCTCGGGGCGCTTGACGGCAGGCGTCAGGATGCCGCGCATCTCGAGATGGCTGGTCAGGCCCGAGCTTGAGAGCGGGTCGAATACTCTCGGCTCCTGCTTGGGCGCAACGGCTGCGGGAGCTCCGAGTTGCACGTGCGCTTGAGGCGCGGCAGGGGCCTCGGCCGGCGGGGTGGCAGCTGTCGGCGGCTGGTGACCAGGGCGGGTGAAGCCCGGCTGAACGATACGTAGTATCCGCCCCGCTGCCTCGGCAGGCGGACAGCCTTCGCCTGAGGCAAGCTCGATGCGCTTGTAGCCGCGCAGCAGCCGTGGCACCTCGCATCTGAGGGCTGTCACAAATGAGATCGTATACATCATGCCTTCGCGCAGCAGGCCGAGCGCAGCGTCGATCTCGTCGTTGACCCATGGCGATTCGACGGCCGCTGGGCTGAGGATGGCGACGAAATGCTGGCGCTGCTCCAGCTCGCGCTCGATCGTTCGGCGAATATTGCCCCAGCCAAGATTGTGCTCGTCATACCACACTGCATCATCGCCGCCGAGGGCACCGCGGAGTGCGGCGATAAATGCGCGGCAGTAGTCGTTGTCTTCGTGGCTGTGGCTGACGAAGATGCGGGGGATGGCGGCGGGGTCGGACATGGGATCCTCACCCCCGTCCCCCTCTCCGTGCGCGGCGAGGGGGAGTCGGAGTGCTGGCGAGACGGTGCGAAGGCTGGCGACGGCCGGACCGTGCGATCGGCGGGCGCAGCATGCAGCGCCCCTACTACAGAGTTTGAGAGCGGTGCCTTACGACGGGCGTCCACCGGACGCCCCTACGAAATGTGCCGGATGGGATGCGAGGCGCAAGCGCAGTGTAGCATGCGGCAGGCGTGGGGGCAAGGTGCGATGGAGGTGAGGACTGTAGTACCCTCCTGCTCCCCCATCCCTCCCCCCTTCCTTGACCGACGCTGGCCGGCCGCCATATACTCCCCGGCGCTGGCGGGCGGCGTGCAGGGAGGATATCGGGAGCGGCCAGCATCCGCAAGACCAGTGCGGCAAGGGAGACCACGAGAGCTATGTTCCGACGCGCCAAGGCCAACCACTCCGACCCCGACATCGTCACCGGCACGCTCGTCGAATCGCCCGAGCGCGGCGAGATGACGCCGGTCGCACAGTGGCCGGATGGGCGCAACGTCAATGCGGCGCGCGCAGCGTCACGTGGGCCGGCTTCGACGCTCTTCGCCGGCGTCTGCCGCTACTATCACGACTGCTTCTCGGCGGACTCGCGCGGCGGCATCCTCACCAACGTGCTTGACAAGAATCAGGCCGAATATC
>DASUBU010000011.1:0-2976 GCA_035763125.1 Ktedonobacterales bacterium | reverse complement strand
GGGCGGCGGCGCCGGCGGAGGCGAGCAGGGCGGCGCGAGAGGGCCAGGTCGGCGCGGGGGTCAGCGCGCCGGGGGTGATCTCGGGGCCGGCCACGTCGAGGTCCACATGGATGTACCATGCCGGCGCTTCGGCGGCGCGCGGGGCGAGCGCGGCGGTGGTGTGCTCGGCCGCGGCGTCCTCGGCAAGGTCGCTGGCCCGCAGGTGGGCGATGGGGTGACGCGCGAGGGCATCCTCTTCGGCCGCATCGAGGTCGCTGGAGCCGAGCAGTGCGGCGGCCTCCGCGCGGACCGGCGCGTCGAGGCCGCCGGCCTCGCGCCAGTCGTCGAGGTCCCAGCCCAGCGCGACGGCGTAGGGCATGCCACCGAGCATGCCGGTCTCGGTGGTGGCGAAGGTGTTCATGTCGCCATGCGCGTCGTACCAGGCGACGCCTGGCGAACTTCCAGCCGCACGCGCCAGGCCGCCCATCGCGCCGATGGCATGGGTGCAATTGCCTTCCAGCGCGACGACTAGATCGGCTCCGCCATCCAGCGCAGCGTGGACCGCGGCGGAACTGCGGGCGGCGATGCGGCCGAGGTTGGTGACGGTGTCGCGGGTGCGCTCTTCGCGCGGAAAGTCAATCCACACCGGCTCGGCGACGGTATGGCCCGCGGCGCGCAGCCGCTCGATCAGCCCGGCGTCGAGGTAGGCCTGGGGTCCGCGAGCGAAGCCCCAGCGGGCCATGTCGTTCTGGAAGGGGACGCAGACAATCGCGATCTGCATGATGGCCGTGCCTCCACCGGATTGCCAGAGGGTTTTGCCGCAGTACGATAAGACGACGCGGCCTCAGTCTCTGTACAGTAGTGTACGGCATAGAGGTCGCACGCCTAGCCTAGCACAATGTAAGTGGGATGAGCCGGTTATTCCATAGGACTTCTCAGGCGCAGGAGCCGGCGCACGCCAACAAGTGTCAACACGAGACCCAAGATGAGAAAGAACATGATGGCAGCGTCCACTTCCTTTTGATTTCCAGAACCCCCAACCTATACCATGTTCGCGGCTTGTCAGATACGAATCCCCAGAGCAGCACCCCTAGATAGCTGAGAGCAACAAGAGTCAGCATCAAAGCCGTAACTGGAGATTGACGATAGGTTGCTCGTGACTTGACGTCAGCTATCGCATCCAGCCAGGCGGCAATTGTGAGGCAGAAGATCGCAACAGCGCCGAGCACCAATGAGGGCACCATCATCGTTGTTACCATTCTTACCGCTGAGAGTGCGACGCTAACCCCCTGCCGTAGTGTATCCTATCGGTAGCGCTGACTGGCAGTCAGTGGATGGGGGACGCGAGCGACGGCGAAGGAGGCGCGCCATGCCAACGATGCGCGTGAACGGCGCGGAGCTGTACTTCGAGGACACGGGCGGCGAGGGAGTGCCAATTGTCTTTGGGCACGGGTTGCTGTGGAGCGGGCGGATGTTCGACGCGCAGGTGGCCGCGCTGCGCGACCGTTACCGCTGCGTCACCTTCGACTTCCGCGGCCAGGGGCGCAGCCAGGTGACGCGCGACGGCTATGACATGGATACGCTGGCGCAGGACGCGGCGGCGCTTATCGAGGCACTGGAGCTAGCGCCGTGCCACTTCGCCGGCCTCTCGATGGGCGGCTTCATCGGCATGCGGCTGGCGGCACGGCGGCCAGAGCTGCTGCGCTCGCTGATCTTGCTGGAGACGGCGGCGGATGCCGAGCCGGCGGAGAACGTGCCGAAGTATCGCCGCTTCATGCTGGCGGCTCGCGTCCTGGGGACGGGAGCAGTGGCAAGCCGCGTGATGCCGATCATGTTCAGCCGTACCTTCCTGAGCGATCCTGCGCGAGCGGCCGAGCGGGCGGAATGGCAGCGGCGCGCGGCGACCAACCACCGGGTGGGGGTGACGCTGGCGACGGCCGGAGTGATCGAGCGCCTGCCGGTGGAGGATGAGCTGGGCAGGATACAGTTGCCAACGCTGGTGATCCATGGCGAGGAGGACGTGGCAGTGGTGCCGGAGCGGGCGAAGCGCACGGCGGAGCGCATTGCGGGGGCGCGGCTGGTGATGGTGCCGCGAGCTGGGCACACCTCGACGGTGGAGGAGCCAGTGGCGGTGACGGGGGCGATCGAGACCTTCCTGCGCGAGATCGGGAGCGGCGCATAGAGGGAGATTTACAGGGAGGACACGGAGGACGCAGAGGGGGAGAGAAAAGACGACCTCCATCGGGGTGCCGCCCGCTCACCGATTGACCCCACTACCACAGGAATGGTATCGTCTCATCACGAGCCTGAGTAACTTGATAAACGAAGTCAAGTTTGATCTTTGCACGGACCCTGCCCGAACAGGCGGAGATCGAGACTTTACGTTCTGAGACGGGTGCTCTGACACGGAAAGGCGCATGGACTATGGGCGAGGTTGCGCGAACGATGCTGCGGCGAGCGCGGACCGAGGTGGCCGAGCAATCGGCGGCGGAGGTCGCGGCACGCCTCCAAGACGGCGCCGACGTCGTGCTGGTGGACGTGCGCGAGCAGCATGAGTGGAACGAGGGCCACCTGCCCGGTGCGCTCCACGTGCCACGCGGCTATTTGGAGCTGCAGATCGAGGAGGCGGTGCCGGAGCGCGACCGCCCCGTCGTGCTCTACTGCGCCGGCGGCGTGCGCTCGCTGCTGGCGGCTGAGACGCTGCGCCAGATGGGCTACCGCGAGCCGATCTCGATGTCTGGCGGCTACACAGCCTGGAAGAACGCGAGTCTGCCGACGGTCGTGCCGCGCACGCTCGGCGAAGAGGCACGCAAGCGCTACAGCCGCCATCTGCTGGTGCCGGAGGTGGGCGAGCATGGGCAGCTCAAGCTGCTCGACGCGAAGGTGCTGCTGCTGGGGGCTGGCGGCCTCGGCGCCCCGACGGCGCTGTATCTGGCGGCGGCCGGCGTCGGCACCATCGGCATCGTAGACGCCGATGTGGTGGAGGCCAGCAACCTC
>DASUBU010000010.1:0-3412 GCA_035763125.1 Ktedonobacterales bacterium | reverse complement strand
GAGCTGCTGCGCCGCGCGATCCTGCAAGCCGCTGCAGGCTGACCGAACAAGAAACAGAGCTTCAGCGGTCAGCGATATACATCCTTGCGGTGCTCAACGGTCATGACTTGCACCTGCTGTGCCGCATCATCAATCGTGTAGATGATGCGATAGTCACCGACTCGTAGGCGGTACGTATCGGCCTGCCCTTTCAACTTCCTTACTCCTGGAGGCCGTGGATCTTGTCCTAATTGTGCCAAGTGCTCTCTCACCCGGTCGTAGACAGTCTGCGGCAGCGCGAGCATCTGCTTCTGCACTCGCCGTGGAACGACGACCTGGTAGGGCATCAGTTGCTCCCGCGTCGCATGCGGTCGAGCTCATCCAGGGTCACGTAATCGCCGGCTGCAATCTGGGCGCGTGCCTCCTCGATGGCCGCGCGCACCGCTGGTGACTCCTCCCACTGTTGATCTTCAAGCTCTTCCAGCACCATCTGTGCAATGCGCCGCTGCTCCTCGTCGGGACATTGCTGCGCGAGCTCGAAGGCGCGTCGCAGTTCGTCTACCATACTCAGCCCCCTTGTATACCGAGCCAGCCCACGCCAGTATATCACCACTATCGCCGACATCCGATCTTCAGCCCTGTACAAGGTGACAGCAAGAGCCGGCGATCACCTGCCCGGCATGGACTTTGCATGCTTCCGCTGCGGAGACCGGCGCGAGCTGTCGGGCCGGTGTTTCATAGCTGACAACTCGGTACTGGATGCCTGGGAGGGAGATTGAATATGAAGACGTTGCGTGCGCTTTTCGTAGGATGCATGGTCGGCGCGGGCCTCGGCCTTCTGTTCGCGCCTAGACGCGAAGATGTGCTGCGAGCCGAGCAGCGCGAACGGCAGGAAACGCAGGACGAACAGCAGCGGAAGGCCGCGCGAGCGGCGGGGGCCGCGACCACGACGATGACGCCGCGGCTGACCGGCAGCTATGTCGGTAACGTCCAGACGCACATCTACCACGCCGCCACCGCGCCCAATCTGCCCGGTGAGGAAAACCGGGAGTACTTCGCCACGCGCGAGGAGGCCGAGGCCGCCGGATATCGCCCCTCCGCGCAGCTTGCCTCCGCGCCCTATTCGGCGGTGTGACGCGCGCCAGCGGACAATCGCTCAGTCGAAGCGGACGACCAGGTCATCCACGGCCCGGTGCGGTCGCCGCTTCGGCTCGGCGGCCTTGTAGCCAACGGGGATGAGCGCGTGGGGGATAAGCGCCGCGTCCAGCCCTAGCGCCGCGCGCACCGAGTCGCCGCAGAAGAGCGGCGCGCAGATCCAGCCGGTGTCCAGGCCCAGCGCGTAGGCCGCCAGCAGCACGTTCTGCAGCGCGGCCCCCAGGCTCTGGGTCGCCATGACCTCCTCTGCCCGCTGCCGGTCGGCGTCTGGATAGTGGTCCAGGTCTTCGAGATACAGGCACGCCAGAATCAACGCCGGGGCCGTCTCAATACGCTGATGCGAGCGCGCCAGCCGCCGAGCAATCTGCTCCGGCGGCTCGCCGTCCATCGCCAGCACGCGCCGCCACTCGTCGCCCATCGCTTCCGCCAGCCGGCGCTTCGGCTCTTCGCGCGTCAGCACGACGAAGCGCCAGGGCTGCCGACCATGCGGCGAGGGCGCCCAGCGCGCCGCCTCCATCAGCTCCAGCAGCGCCTCGCGCGGCACCAGACGTGCCTGGAAGCTACGCACTGATTGCCGCCCACGCGCCAATGGCAGAACGTCCACCCCGCGGCCCGGCTCCATCCACGGCGTGCTGCCAGCCGCCTCAAAGGCGCCCGCCTCGGCCAGCGCCGGCCCCCACGAGACGATACGCTCCGTTGTGAGCGCGATCACCGGCCGCGTCTCCAGCGCCATGGTGCGGTACTGCGGATAGCGCACACGTAGCAGCTCCACCGCGTGCGCATGCTCGGCATTCTCCGGCTCAAGCGCCTCCGCCTGCCCGCGCACCAGCACGTAGCCGAGCCGCGACCAGTCGTCGGCGTACTGGTCGAACAGCAGCGCCGCCTCGCCCCGCTCGCGCACATTACGCAGCCGGCGCAGCTCGCCCGCTCCCCTCCCGGCGCGCTTGGGCTTCTCGTCCACCGGCATGTAGAAGCGCGCGCCGTCGAAGGCGAAGCAGACCGGCACCACCGATGGCCGGCCGGAGGCGTCGCTGGTCGCCAGCCGCGCCACGCGCTGCCGCGCGACAAACGCCGCCTCGCCATCCGCCAGCTCGCGCCGCTCGGCCATATTACGCTCCGCTCACCCTGAGCCGCCTAGCCAGCCTGGCTTGCCGGCCAGCGCAGCCGCGGCAGCACCGAGCGGGCGTATGCCTCGATGAACTCCGGCTGATTGCGGCCGACGTTGTGGACGTAGACATCCTCAAAGCCCAGATCAATGAAGTGCTGGATGTGCAGCGCATGCTCCTCCAGGTCTGGCGACATGAAGACACGCCCCTCGAAGTACTCCGGCCGCACCAGCTTCGCCATCGCCTCGAAATCCTCGGGATTGCGAATATCAGCTTTGGGGAAGGCCATGCCGCCGTTGGGCCACTCGCGCACGGCCTGCTCGACGGCCGCTTCGCGTGTCGTCGCCCACGAGACGTGGAGCTGGATGACGCGCTTCAGCGCGGCGGGGCGGCGCCCCGACTCCTCCGCGCCCTTGGCGAAGCGCCCCAGCAGCAGCTTGATCTTCTCGTCTGCCGCACCCACCGTGATGATGCCATCGGCCAGACGCCCGGTGCGCTCGCTCATGATCGGCCCCGAGGTGGCGATGTAGATCGGCGGTGGGGTGGCGGGCAGCGTGTAGAGCCTGGCGCTCTCGACGGTGAAGTGCGGTCCGCGATGCTTGACCACCTTGCCGGAGTACAGCTTCTTGATGACCTCCACCGCCTCGACCAGGATATCCAGCCGTGTCGGCGCCTCCGGCCAATACTGGCCGACGATGTGCTCGTTGAGCGCCTCGCCGGAGCCGATGCCGAGGTAGAAGCGGCCTGGGAACATGGCTTCGAGCGTCGCGGAGGCCTGCGCGATGATCGCCGGATGATAGCGGAATCCCGGCGCCGTCACGCCCGTGCCGAACGGCACGCCGCTCGTCGTCGCCCCCAGTGCGCCCAGCCACGACCAGACGAACCCGGCCTGGCCTTGCTGTGGCGTCCACGGCTGAAAGTGATCGGAGGCCATGATGCCGCCGAAGCCGGCCGACACCGCCTGCTGCGACCAGCGCAACAGATCGGTCGGCGTGAACTGCTCGAACATCGCCGCATAACCCAGCATGTATGCTCCATCCTTTCAGCGGAAGAGATCCTGCGCCGCGTCCATCACCAGCTCGGCCGCCGTGCCGTCGCGCGGCTCGTAGGGATACCCGCGTATCAGCGCGAGCGGCGCCCGGCTGATCTTCCCCGCCACCAGCTCGGCTGCC
>DASUBU010000009.1:0-32713 GCA_035763125.1 Ktedonobacterales bacterium | reverse complement strand
GATCGTCGTAATCTCGGCGTTGCCGACTTCGCTCACCGGCAGGTGGCACGACATCACCGTATCGGCTCCGCGCAGCACCTTGCACGACCCACACTGCTCCAGGCCGCAGCCGAAAAGCGGACCGTTCAGACCGAGCTCGTTACGCAGCACGTAGAGCAGCGGCGTGTCGGCGGGCGCGCGCACCACGTGCCGCTGGCCATTGACGCTGATGACCAGATCGTCGGCCATGCTCCCTCCGATCTCGCGCATTACCGGCGGCTACCTGTCCCACTGAAAGTCGGGATTGGGAGGCGCGAAGATATCTATGTACTCTGCTTCTTCCTCTACTTCGCCGCCATGCGCGACGCCCGCCGGCAGCACCATCACGTCACCAGCCTGCACGATGCGCGCCGGCTCGCCCTCAATCTGCCAGAGGAAGCGCCCGCGCAGCATATGCGTGATCTGATCGAAAGGATGGCTGTGCGTCTTAATGATGCTGCCCGTGGGAGCGATAATGCGGCAGGCCATCACGTTCCCCGTCTGGACGACACGGCCGCGTATGATGCTGTTGAGCTGCCGCTCCTCGATCTCCGTCCACATGTACACCGGCATCTTTGGCGTTCCTCCTCGCATGGCACTACTGGCGGCGGATCGCGGGTCGCGTTCAGCGGCCAACGCTACCACGCGACACAGCCCCCGCCTATGACGCGCGAACCGAAATCCCAGGGCGGAAGTTGTGACCGCCCACAAAGCGCGGCCGGGGGGCGCCCTTGGGTCACTCGCGCGGGATGATGGGCAGCAGCAGATAGGAGCCGCGCGCTCCCCCGCCGTAGAGCGTCTGCTGGCCGCCGAAGATCTCGGCTGGCCGGTCCTGCGGATGGGTGTGCGTGAACGGGCCCGCGCCGCGGAACGGGTTGACGAAGCTTTGGATCACCGCGCCCTCCACTGGGCGCTCGAAATCCTGGCCGAGCACCGTCAGCGCCACACAGTAGCCCGCAGGCAGCACGACCGACGTAGGCCAGATTTCGATGTCCAGCTCGTACACCTCGCCCATCAGCAGCAATTGCACCTCGTCGTGCGTGTGGTATGGCCGATACTCCGTCGAGAGCGCAGGGTCGAGCTTGCGGTGCGAGGCGCGCAGCCAGCCATTGCCGAGTGGAGTGTGCGGGTCGAGCGCCCCCTGGAAGTCCACTTCGCGGCCGTCGGGGGCGAAGGCGCGCAACGCCACGAACACGTCGGCATCAATGCGATTCGACGCAACGAAGAGCTTGGCCGCGACCGGCCCGGTGATCTCCGTTTCCCACTCCAGCGGCGGCGAGGTGAACGTTACGCCGTCGCTCAGCGCGTCGTAGGCCACGGCGCTTTCCTCGGCGGGCGGCTCCCAGGCCAGCGCGTGCTCGGCCGGGTTGAGGTAGAGCTTCGTCCAGCGCGTGCGGGCCAGCGGCCACTCCTGCTCCCCCCGCTCGACGAAGCCGTCGAGGTGGCGCACCTGCAGCAGCACACGCGGCTGGCGCTCCCAGCCGTTCTCTGCGCCTTTGAGGAAGTGGTCGAAGAAGCGCAGTTGGAGCGCGCGGCCGTAGTCGGTGTAGAAGTGCGTCCAGTGCTCCAGGCCGTGCGCCTCAAGCCACTTCTCCTGCGAGGCTGCGCGCACGAAGCCCTCGAAGTTGCCGCGCGGGTGTAGCCCCTGGCCGCCCCAATTGGCCGCCGAGAGCAGTGGAGCGGTGATCCTCGAGAAGTCGGGCGAGCGCTGGCGGTAGAGCGCGTCGTCCAGCGGGTGCGCGAGGGTGTGCCTGTCCATGTCGGTGCGATTGCGGGCCAACTCCTCGTCGTCCAACGTCTCGGGACCCGTGATGAGCAGGCCGCTGTTGGGGTCGGTGCCGCCGCGCTCGCCCAGGCCGTGCTGCACGGTCATGACCTGCTTCTTGAACCAGTTGCCCCAGAAGTCGCAGAGGATGCCGCCGTGCCGCGCCATGTCGCGGTAGAAGTCGGCGGCGCCCTCCCAGACGCACATGGCGGCGAGATGCGGCGGCTGCAGCGAGGCGACGTGCCATTGATTGATGGCGTAGTACGAGATGCCGTTGAGGCCAACCTTGCCGTTGCTCCAGGGCTGGGTGCCCGCCCACTCGATGCATTCGTAGAAGTCGCGCGTCTCGCGCGGCGAGAACGGATCCACATAGCCGGGTGAGCGGCCGGCGCCTCGCGAGTCCACGCGCACGCAGGCGTAGCCCTCCGGCACCCACTTCTCTGGGTCCACCACCTCCCAGTTCTGATACTTGTTCGTGGAGCCGGCGGTGACGTCTGGATGCTGGCGAGCCATGGTGCCCCACTGGTCGGGATAGCCGACCTGGAAAGGCAGACCCTTTGCATAGGGGCCATAGGTCAGCATGACCGGATAGCGGCCTTCTTCGGTGGGCAGGAAGATATCGGCGCGCAGGACTATGCCGTCGTCCATGGCGATCGGCATGTCCCACATGATGCGCATGCCGTCGGCTGTGACGGCCTTCTCGCGCAGCTCTTCGGCCATAACTCCTCCTGATGCTCTCGTTACACCCGCGCCTTGGGGACCTCAGGTTGCCATTCGAAGTCAACCGAGAGGGTGTGCTCGGCTACAGTGCGCGAGACGCCCGCGACGCGCACGTGCTCGGGGTCGCGCTCGTAGGCCAGCAAATGCTCGACCGAGTCGAAATCCACCACCAGGGCGACATCGTAGGAGCGCGGCAGGTGCATCAGGTCCGTGCCGATGGTGAGCGCGCGTACCACAGGTATCGCGCGCGCCAGGCCACGCACCTCCTCCATCCAGCGATCCCGATCCTGCTCAGTGACCCCCGGCTTCAGCTTGAAGAGCAGCGCGTGGCGAATCAAAGCATCACGCCTTTCTTTGTCTCGGAGCGCACGGACTGTCCGTTCTCCGCGTCACTGCGGCGAACCCGCACGCTCGCCCCTGACTACAGGTCGCAGACGGTGGGGCTGAGTCCCCAGGTCGAAATGAGGCTATCGAAGCCGATGCAGAGCGCGATGAAAACGCCCATCTCGACGATCTCCCCCTCGCTGAAATGTCGGCGCAGCTCGTCGTAGGTCGCGTCGGTTATGGCGCGCGGATCGCTGGTCAACTGCTCCGCGTAGCGCAGCGCGGCGCGCTCTTGCGGGCTGAACGCCTCCGTTTCGGAGGAGGCAAGCATTTGCTGGACGCGCTCTTCCGTCAATCCCTGCTGCCTTGCCAAGGCAGACCGGACATTCCCTCAGTAGCCGCAGGCAAACAGGTCCGCGACTTTGATGCGGACGAGCTCCTTGAGCCGGTGATCAATCGTGCCGCCCTCGAAGGTCGCCTTCCAGATATGGAAAAAGCCTTTAAGGGTCTCGGGGCGATGGCCCATCACGCGGATCAGGTTCGAATTCGGCGCGCCGTTGCGGTCGGCGGCTTCGATCAGGCGTTGGCACTCGTCGTCGAGCGCGCTGACATCCACAAAGGTGATACGTGAGATGACGTCAGCCATGTCAATGTCCTCCTGGTGTTGTCGTGTCGCCAAGCTCCCGCACGTTATGCAGCGGAAGTGTCAATCGCCGCCCTTCGATGCCGACTCAACTCTCGGTGGCGGGCGGATCTTCTGTCAACTGCGCCTCCAGGTACGCATAGATCCGCGTGTGCCCGGCAGCCGCCAGGCCTGCCTGCGCCGCGGCATGCCAGAGCCGCGCGACAACAGCTCCGATAGGGAGGTGGATGCCAAGCTCGGTGGCTGCGCCGAGCGCGATCTGTACGTCTTTGTCCATCAGCCCCAGGGCGAACCCGTCGGCGAAGGTCCGTGGGAGGATGTAGCGCGGGAACTTGACCTCGGTCGAATTGCTGCGCCCGGTGCTCGCGTTGATGATCGCGATGAACTGCGCGGGATCGAGCCCGGCGCGCTCGGCCATCAGGACCACCTCCGCCGCGCTGGCCAAAGTTGTCGCCGAGAGGAGATTGTTGAGCGCTTTGGTCAGATCTCCCGCGCCAGACGGGCCGACGTAGAACTGCGCGCTTGAGAGCGTTTCGAGGATCGGCCGGCACCGCTCGAAGGTTGCCTGGTCGCCGCCGACCATGACAGTGAGCGTCCCGTCGCGTGCGCGTGGCTCGCCGCCGCTTACCGGGGCATCCAGCATTGTGATATTGCGGGCAGCCAGCGCAGCCGCGATATGTCGTGTCGAGGCTGGCCGTGCGCTCGAGAGGTCAATCAGTGCGCTCCCCGGCCGCATGGCATCGCCCAGGCCACCGGCGCTGAGCACGACCTCCTCGATGATGTCGGAATTGGGCAGTGAGAGCAGCACGATGTCGGAGCTGGCGCCCAGCGTCGCCGGTGAGGCCGCGGGATGCGCACCTGCCTCTGCAAGGGCGGCCACTCGTGACGAGTCTATGTCGAACGCGTCAACAGGATAGCCCCGCGCCAGCAGGCGCGAGCACAGTGGAGTGCCCATGTTGCCCAGCCCGACGAAGCCGAGCCTCAACGTGCTCTGCGGCATCTGCACCTCCCGCCGCGCCCGTCACCTGCACCTTATCGCGGCATAGCGCCGCCGCATGGCGCGGATTCAACTCTATTGATACATCCAGCGGGCATCTCGTTCCTCTACTATAGGTGACGGCGCGGCCACCGCGCCTTGTGCCTGAGCACAAACCCCCTGGGTATTATTCGTGGCGGTCACTATAGGTTTCTCCCGCCCTGCCCCAGTAGACTGTTAGCCAACAGCCGATGGCCAGCCGGCGTATCCTGGCGTGGCCATCAAACTGCCTGGTGTGCTGAGGCGGTGGCGGGTGCGCGGAATGCGGCTCCCGCGCATGACCGACGGCCTCCGCGCGCTGTATCCGCTCGCCACCAGGTCAGCCGCCGCCATTTCGTGCGGCCCGCCGCCGTTGTGGCGCAGCACATCCCCTGAGCGATAGGCCCGCAGTCCAACGTACGCGAGAGCCCGCTGGAGCGACAGCGCAGAGGTACTCGGGAGACAGACGGCATGGAACTGCTCTTTAATTTGGTGCTCGGCGGCATCGCGTATTCGGGGCTGCTGTTCCTGGTGGCCAGCGGATTCACACTGATCTTCGGTCTGATGCGGGTGGCGAACCTGGCGCATGGCGCGCTCTATCTGGTCGGCGCCTACATCGGGTGGGAGATCGTGACGCACTTCGGCAACACGAATGGCAACTTTCTGCTGGCCGTGCTTGGGGCGGTGCTGGGCATGGGGCTGTTCGGCCTGTTGGTCGAGCGGGGCGTGCTGCGTTTGGTTCGCGGCCAGGAGCTGCTAGAGGTGCTCATCACGGTTGGCCTGGCGCTGATCATGGCCGATCTCTCACTGGTCGTCTTTACATCCGATCCCGTCACGTTCCCGACGCCGCCTTTCCTCTCTGGCAAGCTTCAGCTGGGAACCTTCGTGTATCCGGTAGATCACCTGTTCGTATTCTTCGTCAGTGTGCTCGTCGGAGCCGGCCTCTGGCTCTTCACGGCGAAGACGCGCGTCGGGGCGATCATTCGGGCGGGAGTGGATGACGCCGAGATGGTCGCTGGGTTGGGCATCAATATCAAGGCGGTGTTCTCCGCCGTGTTCTTCCTGGGCGCGGCGCTTGCAGGGCTGGCGGGAGTCAGCGGCGCGCTGATCCTGGGCGTGGCCCCCGGCGATGATAACGTCATCTTGCGGCTGGGGCTCGTAGTGGTGATTCTGGGCGGCCTGGGCAGCCTGGCCGGCGCCGTGATCGGCAGCCTGATCGTCGGCCTCGTGTTCAGTCTGGGCACCGCGTACCTGCCAGAGCTGCAATACTTTCTGCTCTTCGCGCCGATGGTGATCATGCTCGCTGTGCGACCGCGCGGGCTCTTTGGGAGGGCGTAAAGATGCTGAATCGGCTGAATCGGCTGGGTCGGCTGCGCTCGTACCTTCCCGCGCTGGTTGGCGTGGGGGCAGTGGTGCTGCTGTGGTTCGCGCCGTACATGCTCTCGGGCTTCTATCTCAACGTGCTCACTGAGATCCTGATCTACGGCCTCCTGGCGGTGAGCATCAACATCCTGATGGGCTACACCGGGCTCACGTCGCTCGGCCACGCGGCCTTTTTCGGCCTGGCTGCCTATGCCGGCGCCTTTCTCTCATTGAAGGGACATCAGGGGTTTCTCTCCGCGTTCCTGGCTGGCCTGGCGATCGCGACCGCTGCGAGCGTGGTGTTTGGCGCGATAGCCCTCCGCGCAACGGGTATCTACTTCCTGATGATCACCCTCGCGCTCAACATGCTGGTCTACGGGACGGCATTCACGCTCTCGCCCATTACAGGCGCGGAGAACGGCATGTACGGCGTCACCCGCCCTGACTTCATCTTCGAGGATTACCAGTTCTACTGGTTTACGCTGGTGGTCGTCACGATCGCCATGATCGTCGTGTGGCGTCTGGTCCGCAGCCCCTTCGGCCTGACATTGATGGGCATCCGCGAGAGCGAGACGCGCATGCGGACCCTGGGTTACAACGTGTTTCTGCACAAGCTGATCGCTTTCACCATCTCAGGGTTCTTCGCGGGCTTGGCTGGCTGCATCTACGTCTTCTTCCGCGTCGGCGTCAGCCCCACTGCGGTGGACTTGCCGGTGTCGGTAGAGGGTGTGCTCGAGGTGATCATCGGCGGCATCGGCACCCTCTTCGGTCCCATGCTCGGCGCGGCGATCATCGTTACCGCCCGCGAGCTTGTCAGCCTGCAGGTAGGCCGCTGGCCGACCGTCCTCGGCGCGGTGCTCATCGTCATCGTGCTTTTCGCGCGCAACGGCATTCTGGGCGCCATCTTCGACTGGCGCGCACGGCGCCGCAAAGCAGGGACGCCTCCGGGCGCGGAGCCCACGCCATCAGTCTTCCAGGGCGCCGGCGAGACATCCAGACGACAGAGTGAGACGGCGGTGGAGCCCATTCCCTAGTGCAGCGATCAGATTCCGAGGTGACTCGCAACACCTACGTCTCGGCTGGACGTGAGAAGGGAGGATGCCGGCAAGCAGCGAGAGCCCCAATCACCAGACCGGTGGCATCTCGGGGACATCCCCCCGCCAGGGCATCGGGCTGGTTGGCAATGCGAATTGTGACAGTGAGGAGAACCGGCATGGCCACATCGCGCACTTATCGCAGGTTCGCGGTCTTTTCGCTTCTGAGCGTGCTGAGCGTGCTGCTCGCTGCCTGCGGCGCCCCCGGCGGTTCCTCGGCAGGCAACACGATCGTCGCTGGGGTGCTGGCGCCGCTGACCGGCAACGGCGCTCCGAGTGGGGCCGATATGAAGAATGGCTGGAACTTCTACTTCCAGCTCAACGGAGACAAGGTGTGCAACGGCCAGTACACCATCAAGACGAATGTTCAGGATACGGCCAGTCTGCCAGATACGGCCGTATCGAAGGCGCGCGCACTGGTAGAGCAGTATGGCGCTGAGTTCATCGAGGGACCGCTCTTCGCCAACGAGGGCTATGCCGTCGCCGCCTACACCGAGTCCAAGCACATCCCGCTCTTCCCGTCGGTCTCGAGCGCGGATGACCTGACGCAGCGCCAGGCCAATCCCTACGTGCTGCGCATCGCCGGGTGGTCCTCCTCGCTGCCGAGCCACCCCTTCGGGACATGGCTTCTCCAGAACAAGCCCGAGTACAAGAACATCGTCACCATTGGTGAGGACTACGCCTTCGGCTACGAGAACGTGGGCGGCTTCGTGGATACCTTCACGACCGGTGGCGGCCACATCGTCAAGCAGCTCTGGACGCCACTGAACACCGCCGACTACAGCCCCTACTTCGCGCAGATCAAGAGCCTCAAGCCCGACGCCGTCTATGCGCTGATGGTCGGTGGTGACGCGCCACGCTTCATGAAGGCCTACAGCGACTACGGCCTCAAGGGCTCCATTCCGCTGATCGGCGGCGAAGTGACGACTGACCAGAGCTTGCTGCGCCGCATGGGACCGGAAGCGCAGGGTGTCATCACGTCCGGCCACTACTCCGAGGCGCGCAACGATCCGGCGACGCAGAACTTTGTTCAGGCATGGCAGAAGGCGTACAACCAGTATCCGTCGTACTACGCCGCCGCCACCTACACCGCCGCGCAGTGGGTGGTGCAGGCCCTCAACCAGGTCAACTGCAAGATCACCGGCTCCGATCAGCAGGCCTTCCTTAACGCGATCAAGACGCTCAAGCTGAACGACACGCCGTTCGGCCCGATGAGCCTCGATAGCTACGGCAATCCGATCGAGAATGTCTACATCCGCGAGGTGAAGACCAACTCGGACGGCAAGCAGTGGAACGAGCCCATTGCGACCATCGACAACGTGAGCCAGTTTGGCACGGTTGATCCGGCCACCTACCTGCAGCAGCCAGTCTATAGCAAGACGTTCCAGGGCAAGAACTACAATCCGTAGCCATCTGTCTCTGGAGCCTAGTCGCTATCACAGTGCACAGTGCCCATCGTGTTCCAGGGGCCGCGTCGTGGTCGTCGTTGGAGGCGTCCCTCCAGCGGCGCCCGGCGCGAACCAGGGAAGCTATCCTCGCCGCCGGCAGGAGAGGAGGGAGCGCATGACGAGCGCCGCAGGCGTAGCCACACCTGCTCTCGATCTGATCGGGGTGACGAAGCGCTATGGCGGGCTCACTGCCGTCCGCGACGTGTCACTGCGCATCGCGCCGGGCGAGCGCCGGGCGATCATTGGACCCAACGGCGCCGGCAAAACCACGCTCTTCCGCATGATCAGCGGTGAGGTGGGGCTGAGCGCGGGACGCATCTTGCTCTTTGGCCGCGACGTCGCGCACGTCTGGGCGCCAGGGCGTGTCAAGCTTGGATTGGGCCGGACCTACCAGATCACGAACGTATTCCCTCGCTTGACTGTGGAGGAGAATGTCTACCTTGCCCTTCAGGGGCTCGACCGCCGCAAGTTCGACATGCTGGGGCGGCAAGCCACCGGAGCTATGCGCACCCGCGCCAGCGAGGTTCTTGCTCGGCTCCATCTCGCCGATCACGCCACACGGCCGGTGAGCGAGATCGGCTATGGCCAGCAGCGCCAGCTCGAGCTTGCCCTTGCGCTGGTCGGCAACCCGAAAGTGCTCCTGCTCGATGAGCCTGCAGCGGGCCTCTCGTCGGCCGAGCGGGCAGTCATGGCGGATATCGTGCGCTCGCTACCGCGCGAGCTCACACTGGTGCTGATCGAGCACGACATGGACCTGGCCCTGAGGCTGGTGGAGTCCGTGAGCGTGCTGCACAACGGCGAGTTGATCGCCGAGGATACGCCGGAGGACATCCAGCACAACGAGCTCGTGCAATCCATCTATCTGGGCGCGTTCGACGGCGCTCGCTCAGCGGAGGCCCATGGATGAGTGCGGCAGCCGAATAGGCAAAGGTCCGCGGGCAGCCCGTTGCCCACGCCGATGATGCGAGAGGACGAGACGCGCATGTTTGAAGCCGAGGACGTACATAGCTACTACGGCGGGGCGCACGTGCTCCAGGGCGTGAGCCTGCGCGTGCCCGAAGGCACGGTAGTGGCACTGCTGGGGCGCAATGGTGTTGGCAAGACAAGCTTCATCCGCTCGGCCATCGGCATGACACCGCCTGCCGTGCGCGGCGGCAGTATCCGCTATCGAGACCAGGAGCTCCTCGGCAAGTCCTCGTACCGTATCGCGGGCCTTGGCATCGGCCTGGTGCCCCAGGGTAGACGCATCTTCCGCTCGCTCACCGTCGTCGAGAACTTGACGATGGCGGCGCATGAGGACAAGAGTGGCCAACTGGCCGCCGGCAAGAGCTGGGATCTGGACCGTGTCTGGGAGGTCTTCCCACGCCTGGCCGAGCGCAAGAAGAACCGCGGCAACGAGCTTTCCGGCGGCGAGCAGCAGATGCTCGCCATCGCACGGGCGCTGATGACCAATCCCACCTTGCTGCTCATGGATGAGCCATCTGAAGGCCTGGCGCCGGTGATCGTCCAGCAATTGCGTGACCAGATGCTGGTGCTCAAGAACGACGGCCTCTCGATACTGCTGGTTGAGCAGCAATTGGGGCTGGCGCTCGCCGTCGCCGACGATGTCTACATCCTCGACAAAGGCACGGTCGTCTACCACGGCACGCCAGGCGAGCTGCACAGCAAGCCCGACGTGATGCATCGCTATCTCGGCGTCTAAGGGGCGCTGCGCTCCGGCAGCCATCGGTACAAGAAAGGAGACTTGCGTGCGGGCGCAAGGATATCGGATTCACGCCTGGGGCGGGCCGATGCGCTGGGAGAAGTGGGAGGTCGAGTCACCTGGTCCCGGTGAGGTGCTGGTCCGTGTCGAGGCCTGCGGCATCGGGCTGACCGTGCTGAACTGCATGCGCGGCGACCTCAGCAACACGGCCCCATTGCCTCGCGCTCCCGGCCACGAGCTCGTCGGCCGCGTGGAAGCGCTTGGGCCGGGTGTCGTCCCCGGGCTCCTCGGCCGGCGGGTGCTCGGCTACTTCTATCTGAGCTGCGGTGTCTGCGAGCCGTGCCTCGCCGGGCGCGACGCCCAGTGCGCCAATCTCGCCGGCTGGCTGGGCGTCCACCGTGATGGCGGCTACGGCAGCTACACCGTGATCCCGGCCGCCAATGCGCTGCTGATCCCGGAGGAGATCGAGCCGGCGCTGGCGACCGCCATTCCGGATGCCATTGCCACCCCACTGCACGTCTGCAAGACGCGCCTGGGCCTCAGCCCGCTCGACCGCGTCGCGGTGATTGGCGCCGGTGGCGGGGTCGGCATCCACATGGTGCAGATGGCGCGCTTGTTCGGGGCGGCCGTCTGTGGCCTCGACATCGCGGAAGAGAAGTTTCCCGCCATCCGCGAGGCGGGCGGCGAGCCGGCGCTGAGTCGCGATTGGGAGGCCGTGCGACTGCCGGCAGATTGGCATGGCCAGCCTGCGACGGCGGTGATAGACCTCATCGGCACGCCTGAGAGCCTCAGCTGGAGCCTTGGCGCGCTCGGCATGGGCGGCTCGCTCGCTCTGCTCACCACGTTCCGGGATCGCTCCGTGCCTCTGGAGCCGCGCGCGATGGTTTTTCGCGAGCTGCGCATCGTCGGCAGCCGCTACGCCAGCAAGGCCGAGGTGCTCGAAGCGGCGCGCCTGGTGGCGGAGGGGCGAATTCGCCCGGTCGTGTCGCAGGTCGTCGCGCCGGAAGACATCGAGCGCGTGCACGAGGCCTTGCACGCCAATATCCTGCTGGGCCGTGGGGCGGTGCTCTGGCCGGAACAGCCGGAGGAGGGGCCAGCCGCGCGTTGATGAGACGTCAGACGTGAGATACCGCAGCCGAACGGGCGCCGACTCCAGCCATCTGGCGATGTCGCACGCGGAAAGCCGAGCTTCTCGCCCACACAGGCGGACTCAGAGGGAGAGTGGGACCATGGGCATGCCACAGCAGCCGATTCCAGCCGAGGCCGACGTCGTCTTCGTCGGCGCCGGGCACAATGCGATGGTCTGCGCGGCATATCTCGCGCGTGCGGGCCTGCGCGTGCTGCTGCTGGAGAGTCAGCCGCAGGTCGGCGGCGGCGTGACGACCGCCGAGGTCACCCTCCCGCTCTTCAAGCACAACCTGCACGCCTTCTTCGTGCGTCTCACCCCCTCTTTTCGCATCTGGCGTGACCTGAACCTCACGAAATACGGCCTGGAGACGATCTTTCCTGAGGTGCAGAACGCGGTGCCCCTGCAGGGCGGCGGCGGCCTCGTCAGCTATCGCTCGCTGGAGCGTAGCATCGCCGAGATCAAGCGCTTCGACGCCTCCGATGCCGAGCAGTACAGCCCACGATTCGAAGAGTACCGCGAGATCGTCGAGCGGGTCATCGAGCCGATGCGGCTGGCGCCGCCGCTGCCACCGGACGAAGAGCAAGACCTGCTGCGCCGGAGTGCGCTGGGCCGCCGCTACCTGGAGCTCACCGCGCAGAGTGCGATTGACCTGTGCATGAGCGATTTCCAGAGCGAGCATCTGCGGGCGCTGCTACTGTTCAACGTCGCGTTGCGCGGCTATCTGCCTGTCATGGACGTGCCCGGCACTGGCTACGTCTACCTGATGGCGCTGACCAACAGCCACAACGGCGGCTGCGTGCGCGGCGGCTCATTCGAGGCCGCCAAGGCGCTGGCCGCGTGTGTGTACGACAGCGGGGGACTGCTGGCGGTCAACGCGCGCGTCGAGCGCGTGATCGTCCAGAACGGCCGCGCAGCGGGCGTGGAGCTGGCCGACGGGCAGACGATCCAGGCGCGCAGGGCAGTGGTGAGCAACCTGACCGCCGAGCACACGCTGATTCATCTGGTCGGCACGGCGCAGCTCCCGCGAGCGGTGGCCGAGGCCGCCAGCAACTACCGCTGGAACGACGAGGCGCTCTTCGGCGTGCACCTGGCGCTGCGCGAGCCGCCGCGCTACCGCGGCTCGGATACCCTGCCCGCGCTGGACCAGTCGCTCAACTATGCCGTCGGCTACGAGACCAGCGCCGATCTGCTCACCCATATGCACGAGATCCGCGCCCAAAAGATGCCGGCGCGGCCGGGCTTCCACGCTGGCGTGCCGACGCTGCACGATCCGTCGCAGGCGCCGCCGGGCTACCACACGGCGTTCGCGTGGCAGTTCGTGCCCAGCCAGCCCGCCGACGGCGGCAAGGAGCGCTGGAAGGAGCACGCCGAGTCCTATGCCGACGAGATCATGGCGCAGTGGCACAACTACGCGCCGAATCTGGCTGAGGCGGGGGTCGCGCGCTACGTCCACTCGCCGCTGCACACCGAGTGGCATGTGCCGTCCATGTTCTACGGCGACCGCCACCACGGCTCCTACCATCCCGAGAACTTCGGCTACCATCGGCCGCACCCGACGCTGTCGGGCTACCGCATGCCGCTTGACGGCCTCTACCTGTGCGGCGCGGGGACGCACCCGGGCGGCAGCTTCACCGGCTATCCCGGCTACAACGCCGCGGGCGTCATCGCGCGCGACCTGGGCCTGGACCCGTGGTGGAAGCCCGCAGACGTGCGCGCGGCGCTGGCCGGACTGGCGTAAGCCGCCATGACCCACCTGCGCGCGCCGCCAACATACCCACACCAGAGGCAAAGGGAGGTGTGCAGATAGACCACACACCAAACGCGCAACTCAGCGATCATCCGCCCACGACCGTAGGACCTGGCGCCGCGGTCGGCCAGCAACGGAAAGCGAGCGACGACAATGCCTAATCAACCGTGGCAGACGGATGCCTATTTCGTCAGCCCCTGGAACTATCAGCCGGAGGTGACGGCGGAGTACTCGCCGCCCGCGCGCATCGAAGTGCACGATGTGACGCTGCGCGACGGCGAGCAGCAGGCGGGAGTCGAGTTCACCGCCGACGAGAAGGTCCGCATCGCCGAGAAGCTGGCCGAGGCCGGGGTGCAGCGCATCGAGGCGGGGCTGCCGGCCGTCTCGCCCGCCGACGCCGAGGCGGTGCGCCGCATCGCCAGGCTGGGGCTGCCGGCGCGCATCTTCGCCTTCTCGCGCTGCATGATTGACGACGTCAAGATGGCGCTCGATTCAGGCGTCGAGGGTATCGTCATGGAGGTGCCCTCCAGCGAGCATATCATCGAGAAGGCGTACAAGTGGCCCTACCAGAAGGCGCTCGATCTGACCATCGAGTCCACCAAGTTCGCCCACGAAAACGGGCTGTTCGTCTCGTTCTTCCCGATTGACTCCACGCGCGCGGATATCACCAGCTTCCTCAACATGATCGAGGTCATCGCGCGCGAGGGTCACATGGACTCGTTGGCCCTGGTGGATACCTTCGGCGTGCTGTCGCCGCCGGCCGCCGCCTTCATGGCGCGCAAGGTGCGCGAGCGCATCAGCCAGCCGCTCGAAGCGCACTTCCATATGGACTTCTCGATGGGCGTCGCCAACACCGTGATGGCCGTGGCGCAGGGAGTGGGCACGGTGCAGGTGTCGGTCACCGGGATCGGCGAGCGCGCTGGCAACACGCCGCTGGAAGATACCGTGCTCGCGCTCAAGATGATGTTCGGCGTCGAGAGCGGTATAGATTTCTCCAGGCTCTACGGCCTCTCGAAGCTGGTGACGCAGGCGGCGCGCGTCGCCGTGCCGAGCAACCGCGGCATCGTCGGCGACCGCCTGTTCAACGTCGAGTCGGGCATCATCGCCACCTGGGTTAAGAACGTGGGCTCGGCGGACCTGACCGAGGCGTTCCCATTCCGGCCGGAGCTGGTCGGCCAGACCGGACCGGAGATCGTGCTCGGCAAGGGCAGTGGCCTGGATTCGGTGTTGATCTGGACGGACAAGCTGGGACTCGGCACCCCCAGTGAGCAGGAGGCAACCGCCATCCTCCAGGAGGTGAAGGCGAAATCGCTCGAGAAGAAGGGACTCCTGAGCGAGGACGAGTTCCGCGCCATCGCGAGCAATGTGCTCAAGCCCGCGCCGGCCGGCGCACAGGCATCCACTGGCCCCACGGCATAGTGAGCACAAACGAGCACAAACGGATTCCAGACAGGCCCCAGCGGCCAGGAGATGACAGCATGAGCGTGGATGACAAGAGCGGGCAGCCCTCCTACCAGATGGACACCAGCTTCATCGGCAGGCCGCACTACACCGACCCGCGACGGGTCTATAGCACGACCGGCACGGACTACCAGGACCGCGTCAACTTCCAGCGCCTGCGCACGGCACGCCTGGCGCGGGCCAAGGAGATGATGGAAAAGCACGATCTGGGGGCGCTGGTGCTCTTCCAGGGCGCCAATATCCGCTACGTGACGGCGAGCTACCAGGGCAACTGGAAATACAACATCTTCATTCGCTACGCGGTGCTGCCGCGCGGCGGTGAGCCGTATCTCTTCGAGACAGCCGGCAGCGACCTGCAATGCGCCAGGATTGACCTGCCCTGGCTCGAAGGACGCATCCAGCCGGCGATGACCTGGCGCTGGGCCGAGGGCGCCACCGGCCACATGGCCAAGAAGATGTCCGACAGCGTGATGGAGGTGCTCAAGCAGCACGGCGTCGAGAAGGAGCGCATCGGCGTTGACGACCTGGACATGGAGGCTCTCGCCGCCTTCCAGGCGCACGGCCTCAATATCGTCAGCGCGTGGCCCGCGCTCTCGGAGGCGCGCGTCGTCAAGACGCCCGACGAGATCGAGCTGCTCAAGCAGGCGGCCACGATCGGCGACGGCGCGATGTGGCGCATCAAGCACGAGTGGCTCAAGCCTGGCGTGCGCGAGCGCGATATCGAGGCCAAGGTCCACGAATACATGCTCAGCCAGGGCTGCGAGATCATCTACGACATCATCGTGGCCTCTGGCGGCAACACCAGTCCCTATCGCCGCTGGGCGACCGACAAGATCATCCGCAACGGCGACCTGGTGATCATTGACATCAACGCCGTGGGGCCGGGCGGCTACTTCATTGACTTCGTGCGGTGCTACAAGGCCGGCGACCAGAAGCCGACGGCCAAGGAGCGCGATCTCTACAAAGAGGTCTACGACTCGATGTACGCCGGCATCGAGAATCTGCGCCCGGGCAAGACGACGGCGGACGTGGCGCGGGCCTTCCCGGTCTACGACGACGACACCTACGGCACCGTCACCCTCCAGCAGTTCGCGCACAGCATCGGCATCACCCTCTATGAGGGTATGTGGATGAGCCGCGCCTACTCGATGGACTTCCCCGCCGAGATCAAGCCGAACATGTACTTCGCCATCGAGACGTTCGCCGGGCATGCGGGCCTGCAACAGACCGTGCGCCTGGAGGAAAACGTGCTCGTGACGGAGAACGGCCCGGAGGTGTTCACGCTCGCCCCCTTCGCCGACGGCATGCTCGACCATCTCGGCTATTAGCGCGCCTTCTCAGCGCCGGCGGCGAGGCGAGGCGCCGTGCCGAGGGGAGCGGATGGACACGCGCAGCGTACGTGCGTCCATCCACCCCCTTCGGCGCCGCGTCCCGGCCGGCCTGTGAAGCGTACCCGTCTGCGAAAGGCGCAGGTCATCATGGCTCGCTTTGTCATTGCGATCACCGATCACGTCTTCCACGGCACCGCGCCCGAGCACGCCGCGGCGGCTGCCCTCGGCGCGGAGCTGCGCGTGGAGAGCTGTCGCACGCCCGAGGAGGTGCTGGCGCTGACGCGCGACGCCGACGCCATCCTCAACTGCTATGCGCCCATGCCCGCCAGCGTGATTGACCACCTCGAGCGCTGCCGGATCATCGCGCGCTACGGCATCGGCGTGGATACCATTGACATGGCCGCCGCGACACGCAAGGGCATCGCCGTCACCAACGTGCCGGAGTACTGCATAGATGAGGTCAGCGACCACGCCCTGGCGCTGCTGCTAAGCTGGGCGCGCAAGGTCATCGTGGCCGACCGCGCCGTGCATGCCGGCACGTGGCAGCTCGCCGACGTCACCCCGATTCACCGGCTGCGCGGGCAGACCCTCGGCCTGATCGGGCTAGGCAAGATTGCCCTGCGACTGGCGAGCAAGGCGCAAGCGCTCGGCCTCGAGGTCGTCGGTACCGATCCCTACATCCCGGCGGAGAAGGTCGCGCCGCTCGGCATCGCGCATCTCACGCGCGACGAGGTGCTCGCTCGCAGCGACTTCGTCAGCATCCACGCGCCGCTCACGCCCGAGACGCGCGGGATGTTCGACGCTGCCGCCTTCGCCGCGATGAAGCCAACTGCCCTCATCATCAACACGGCTCGTGGCCCGCTCGTTGATGCTGCCGCGCTGGCCGACGCTCTGACGGGCGGCAAGATCGCAGGTGCCGCGCTCGACGTCGTGCCTGTGGAGCCGCTGCCCGCCGATTCACCGCTGCGCTCGCTGCCGAACGTCATCCTGACGCCGCACATCAGCTACTACAGCGAGGAATCGCTGGCGGATCTCCAGCAGCAGGCGGTGGACGAGGTGGTGCGGGCGCTGCGTGGCGAGCCGCAGAAATCACTGGTCAATCGCGACATCCTGACGCGGACCTCCGCGCCTGCCGGGACGTAGCCAGTAGGGCGCAGTCGGATCGGGCGAGGAGCGGTTGCGAGGGCTGGACGGAGGTGGAGTATGGATGGGTTCGCACGCGGGCCCTTCAACGTGGCGTATGAGCAGCGAGTAGACACCGCTGCGCTGCGCGCGAAGCGCATCCAGCGGGCGCTCGCGCAGATAGAGGCCGCGCACCTCGACGCCCTGCTCGTCTGGAAGGACGAGAACGTTCGCTACCTGACGGACCTCCGGCCTCAGCTCATCGCCGGCAAGAGCACCGCACTCAACGGGGCGCTGCTCGTGCCGGGCGAAGCGCCGATCCTCTTCTGCTCCGGCGGCGAGCTCGACCGTGTGCGCCAGACCATGCCATGGATCGCCGAGGCCCACGCCGTCCCCATCGTGGAGGAGCGCTCGCTCGTCGAGGGGCTGGTGCGCGAGACTCTGCTGCCGGTGCTCGCCGCACGAGGCCTGACGCGCGCGCGCGTGGGGCTGGACGAGGCCAACATAGTCTTCTACCGTGCACTACGCGAGCTTGCGCCTGAGCTGCATATCGAAGATGGCGACACGCCGATGCAGCTCGCCCGCCGCATCAAGCTGCCCGAAGAGATCGCGCTGCTCGAAGAGGCAACGGCGCTGGCAGATGCGGTGACCGCGGCGGCCACGGCGGCGGTGGCGGAGGGCCAGCGGGAGGCCGATGTCGCGGCGGAGGGCATGCACACGCTCTTCCGGCTGGGCGGCGAGTATGCGCACGTCATGACGCCGTTCGTCGCCTCCGGCGAGCACATGGCGCCGCCGCACCGCATCAGCAGCGACAAGCTGATCCGCAACGGCGATCTGGTCTTTATTGACATCGGCGCCTGCTGGAACGGCTACTTCGGCGACATGGCGCGCACGGTCATCTGCGGCCAGCCGTCGCAGCGCCAGCGCGAGATCTTCACCGCCGTCTACGACGCGTTGCAGGCGGGCATCGCCGAGATGCGGCCGGGGCGCACCAACGCCGATGCGACGGCCGCCTTCCATGGCGGCGCAGGCGCCTACGGCCTGAGCGACCGCTTCTTCTCGCTCTTCATCGCGCACGGCGTCGGCATCGGCGCCAACGAGCCGCCCTACATCGGCGAGACGCTGCCCGGCGCGCCGACCTACGAGTTCGAGCCGGGCATGGTCTTCGCCGTCGAGCCGCTCATCTGGGAGCCGGGCGTGCGCGGCGGCGGTGGCGTCAGACTGGAGGAGATGGTCCTGGTGACGGACCAGGGGCCGCATGTGATGAGCCGCGCGCCGTTTGACGAGCGCCTCTTGCTTACGTGACCGACTGCTCGCGCGCGGTCCCTGATACTTGGCACTGATGGGATGGCGGGCGATGGCAATGGGGATGTTCTCGCGGTGGCGCCGGCGGGCTACAGCCGTATCTCAGGCGGCGGAGCGGGCGGACGCGCGAGCGACAGATGGGAGCGCCACAGCGCAACAGCAGCGACTCGACGGAGAGCATTCGCTTGCCGCTGCTGAGCGCGGCGAGCCGCATGAACGACAGCACAAGGAGCAACAGATGGGACGCTATCCTGAGCTTACCGGAAAGGTCGCGATCGTGACCGGCGGCAGCACTGGCATCGGCAAGGCCATCGCCCGCGACCTCGGCCGCGAGGGCGTCAAGGTGATGATCAATGCCCTACAGAACCGTGAGCGCGCCGAACAGGCGGTGGCCGAGATTCGGGGCGACGGCAGCACAGTGGACTATTTCATTGGCAACGCCGCCAAGAAGAGCGATGTGGAGCAGATGGTGCGCGAGACCGAGGCGAAGTTCGGCCCGGTAGATATCCTGGTTAACAACGCCGGCGGCTTCAAGCAGCGCGGGCCGGTCTGGGAGCTGAGCGAAGAGGAGTGGGACAACGTCATCGCCGCCAACCTCAAGACCGCCTACCTCTGCACCGTCGCCGTACTGCCGGGCATGCTTCAGCGCGGCTGGGGGCGCATCATCAACATCGCCAGCGAGTCGGGGCGCATGCCGGTGGTGAAGCTCGCCGCCCACTACTCCGCGGGCAAGGCCGGCATGATCGGCTTCACCAAGCACGTCGCGCTTGAAGTCGCCGGCACGGGTGTCACGGTCAACGCCACAGCGCCCGCTACGACCTGGTCCGAGCGGGTCCAGGGCGTCTATTCAGACGACGACTCACGCAAGATGATCGAGAGCAAGGCGCCGATGGGCCGGCTCGCGCAGCCGGAAGAGCAGGCGGG
This sequence comes from Ktedonobacterales bacterium, assembly GCA_035763125.1. Classification (GTDB taxonomy): domain Bacteria; phylum Chloroflexota; class Ktedonobacteria; order Ktedonobacterales; family JADMIN01; genus SMAG-U1939. The sequence continues at coordinate 13,603 of DASUBU010000009.1, read as the reverse complement.
GATCGTGACGTTCCTCTGCTCGAACGCCGCCAGCTATATGAACGGCTCGATCATTGACGTGGCTGGCGGCAAGGTGATGATCTAGGCGCGTCACGCCGGACCGCACCAGGGAGGACCACGCATGCCGGAGCCAGCCCAGCCGTACCTGCCGGAGTTTCGCGTCGCGGGCCAGCGCGCCGTCGTGACCGGCGCGGGCAGCGGCATCGGCAGGGCCAGCGCTCTGGCGCTCGCGGCCTCCGGCGCGGATGTAGCGATCACTGAGCTGCCCGACCGGCTGGCGGCGGCGGAGGAGACTACCGCCCTCGTCGCAGCGATGGGGCGCCGCGGCCTGGCGCTGCCACTCGACGTCCGCGACGTGTCGCACATCCACGCGACGGCGCGGGCGGCGGCCGATTTCCTTGGCGGGCTGGATCTGGTGGTTGCCAACGCGGGCACCAACATCCAGCGTGAGGCGCTGGCGGTGAGCGAAGAGGACTGGGATACCGTCGTTGACGTCAACTTGCGCGGCGTCTTCTTCACGGTGCAGGCGGCCGTTCGTCACATGTTCGCCGGTCAAGCGCCCTCTGAGCAGGCGGGTGAGTCGCCGCGAGGCGGAAGCGTGGTGATCGTGAGCAGCCAGCTAGGCGTGGTGGGCGCGCCGGGCGGGGCGCGGGCGGCCTACAGCGCGAGCAAAGGCGGTGCGATCAACCTCGTGCGCGCGCTGGCGATCGAGTGGGCGCCGCGTGGCATTCGTGTCAACAGCGTGGCGCCGGCCACCACCAGCGGCACACCCATGAACGCCACACTCTTCGCGGACCCCGCCTGGCGCGAGCGCATGCTGGCGCGCATCCCGCTCGGCGCGTTCATCACACCGGAGGATGTCGCCGCCGCCGTGGTCTTTCTGGCTTCGCCCGCGGCGCGCATGATCACCGGCCAGACGCTGCTGGTTGACGGTGGCTGGACGGCACAATAAACCCGCGCTGGCCCGCAACGAACGGGACCGGCGCGCACAGCAGAGGGAGAGGGAGAACATATGCGCACGATAGACGCGCATGGGCACATCATCGTCGAAGAGATCACCGCGAGCAGGGGCAACGAGCCGTGGCGTCCGCGCATCGAGCGGACCCCGCAAGGCGCCTTCTCCACCACGGCCGACGGCCGGCGCAACGGCCCGCACGAGCACGAATCAACCGACGTGCCGCAGATGTTGCGCGACCTCGACCAGCTCCGCATTGATACGCTGCTGGTCAGCCCGCCGCCGTATCTCTTCTTCTACCAGCTCGATCCCGCCGAGACGACCAGGGCGGCGCGCATCCAGAACGACGCACTGGCGTCGCTGAAGCAGGCGCACCCGGACCGCTTCGCGCCGCTGGCGACCGTGCCGCTCAATGACGTGGACGCCGCGATTGCCGAGCTCCGTCGGGCGACCCGCGAGCTGGGGCTGCATGGCGTCGAGATCGGCTCTAGTGTCCAGGGCGTGCACCTGGGTGATCCGCGCTTCCGCCCGTTCTGGCGGGCTGTCGCCGATGACGACGTCTTCGTCTTCATCCATCCCGACTACTTCCAGACCAACAACTCGCCGGCGCTGCGTGAGTATTACCTCGTCAACTTCGTCGGCAACCCCACCGAGACGGGGCTAACCGCCGCCCACATGGTCTTCTCCGGCCTCTTCCAGGACTTCCCCGACCTCAAGATTCTGCTGGCGCACGCCGGTGGGGTGACGCCCTGGATCATGGGCCGCTGGGCGCACGGCTACGGCAAGCGCGCCGAGGCCAAGCGCGACCTCAAGCACAACCCGCTGGAGGACGTCAAGAAGTTCTATTTCGACACCATTGCCCACAGCCCCGCGGCGCTCGAGTTCCTCATCGAGCAGGTGGGCGCGGACCACGTGATCCTCGGCTCGGACTACTTCTTCGATATGGGGCCGGACGACCCGATTGGGGACGTGGAGCGGCTCGAAGGCGTCAGCGAGGCCGACAAGGCCAAGATTCTCAATGGCAACATCACCACGCTCGCGCGCCTGTAGCGTGACGGGACCATTCTTCGCGCGGGGAGCCGCGCTTGCTAGAGAGCGAAAGATGACGATGGCGACAGAGATCCCCGCGACAATGCGCGCGATGGTGCTGGAGGAGTTTGGCAAGCCGCTCGTCGAGCGGAGCGTCCCGGTGCCTGAGGTAGGTCCACATGATGCCCTGGTGCGCGTGCGGGCGTGCGGCGTCTGCGGCACTGACATCAAGATCACCGCTGGCAAGATGAGCTTTGTCACGCTGCCGCACATCCCCGGCCACGAGCCCGCGGGCGAGGTGGTCGCGGTCGGGCCGGAGGTGCGCAGCGTCGCGGTGGGTGACCACGTGGCGGTGGCCATCTTCCTCAACTGCGGCGAGTGCGAGTATTGCCGAACGAATCGCGAACAGATCTGCCCGCACCTGCGCGGGCGCGTCGGCTTCACCATCGCTGGCGCCTACGCCGAGTATCTGTGCGTGCCGGCGAGCGCGCTGCGTGTGGTCGCGCCCGACGTTCCCTTCGAGGCGATCTCGTTGCTGGGCGACTGCATCACGACGGCCTGGAATGCCGTCTCCGCGCGCGCGAACGTGCAGGCGGGCCAATGGGTCTACATGACGGGCGCGGGCGGCATCGGCCTGCACGCGATACAGCTCGCCAAGCTCCGCGGCGCGCGTGTCATCGCGGTGGATATTGACGACGAGAAGCTGGCGCACGCGCGACGGTTGGGCGCCGACCTCACACTGAACGCGCGGCAGGACGACGTGGTGGCCCGCGTCCGCGAGACGGTAGGGGGCTACGGCGTGGATGCCGTCATCGAATTCGTCGCGACGCAGCAGGCGCTCGACACCGACTTCGCCGTGATCCGGCCGGATGGGGTGATCGCCCTCGTCGGCTACAACCCCGACGGACCCAGCCAGATCCGCACCATGGATATCGTGCTCAACGAGTATCGCCTGATCGGCAGTCGCGCCTCGGGCCTCAAAGAGCTGGACGAAATGATCGCGATGCTCGAGCAGCGCCGCTTCGAGGCGGTGGTCGGGCGCACCTATGCGCTCGACGAGGTGAATCAGGCGCTCGATGACCTGCGGCAGGGTCGCGTTGACGGGCGCGGCGTCGTCCTCCCCTAACCGCGCCCATACCGCCCGCCCTCTCGCACACGCTGGGATGACGTTCTCATGGCTTCGTCTTCGTCGCTCGCCTCCTCCTCCGACTCGCCGGCTGGCGCGGCGCCGACTGCTCCCGCGCTGAGCGCCCGCGCCTATGGCTGGATGCTGGCGCTCACCATCGTGGCGGGGGTAGAGGTGGGCTTGCTGCTGCTGGACATCAGCCCGATCTTGCCGCTGGTGCGCCAGCAGTACGCGGTCAGCTACGTCGCGGCCGGCTGGGCAATTTCGGCGACGATCGTGAGCCACACTCTCACCGTGGCGCTCGCTGGGTTCATTGCCGGGCGCATCGGTCCGCGCGTGATCGTGCTCGCCGGCATGATGGTGCTGGCGGCATCGGCGGTCGTGCGGGCGCTGGCGTCCAGCTTCTCCGTGCTGGTGGCCAGCCGCGCGCTAACGGGCATCGGCACCGGCTGCGTCATCATTGGCGGCATCACCGCCATCACGCTGCTCAGCCCGCCAGTGCGGCGCGTGCGCGACCAGGGCTACTTTGGCGCCGCCCAGCAGCTCGGCGTGATGCTGACGCTGCTGGTAGTGCCCGTTGCCATCCCCGTGCTCGGCGGCAGGGCCTATTGGGGGCTGCTGGCGGCTGAGCTAACGCTGGTGCTGGCGCTCTGTCTGGTGCGCTATCCCGCCTGGCGTCAGCCCGCACACCGCCAGCCCCGCAGCGCTGCCACACGCGCGTGGCCTGGCCTGCTGCTGCGCGATGGCTACGGATGGCTGTTGAGCCTGGCTAACATGGCAGGGTATGGCGTCTTCGTCGGCGTGACGGCCTGGACGGCCTCCTTCTTCGTCGAGCGCTTCCACACGTCGCCCCACCAGACCGCACTGCTCACGGCCGCCGCGACGCTCTTCGCGTGCATCGGACGGCTCGCCGCTAGCCCGCTGCTGCGCGTGGTGAGCGCGCATTGGCTGATTAGCGGATTCGTCACGCTGACCGCCGCGAGCCTGCTGGCGGTACCCTTCGCCCCGACGCGTGAGGCCGCGGCGGCGCTCTTCCTCGGCTTCGCCCTCGGCAGCAGCGTGCCCTTCGGCGCCGTCTTCGGCTCGGTCGCGGACCGCCTGCAGCCGGCGGGGCTATCCGTGCGCATCATGCTCATCACGTTTAACAGCAATCTCGTGGCGTTGTTTCTGCCCGTCGTCATCGGGTTCGTCGTCTCGCTCACGGGCAGCTTCAGCGCAAGCTTCTGGCTTACCGGCGCGCTGGTCGGCATAGTGGCGTTCGTCCTAGGGCCGTCTTCGGTTGGCCGCGGCCAGCGTGAGGTTGGCCTTGCTGCGGCTGAAGCTGGGTCGGTGCGATGACGCCCACAGCGCCCGAGCGTGGACTCTTGGGACTTCTGGCCGCGGGCGCGGCGTGACGGAGAAAGGAGAGAGTGGCTATGGCATCGTATCCCGAGCTGAGAGGCAAGGTGGCGCTCGTCACCGGTGGCGCGGCGGGCATCGGCGGGGCGGCTTCGGCGTCGCTGGCCGCGCAGGGCGTGCGCGTTGCCGTTGTTGACAAAGACGCCGAGGCGAGCAGCGCCCTCGTCGCGCGCATCAGGGCGGATGGCGGAGAGGCGCTCGCGGCGCCCGCCGACGTCACCAGGCGGGAGGAGGTAGAGCGAGCCGTCAACGCCGCGGTGGCGGCCTACGAGCACATTGACATTCTCGTCGCCGGGGCCGGCGGCTTTTGGCACCGGCGTACGCTGCTGGAGATAGACGAGGCGGAGTGGGACGCCATCACCGACCTGAATCTCAAGTCGGTGTACCTCACCTGCCATGCCGCGGTGCCGCACATGCTGGGGCGTGGCTGGGGTCGTGTTATCATCGTCTCGTCGTGGCTCGCGCGCGGGGCGCCGGTGAATGCCGCCCTGCACTATGTCGCGAGCAAGGCCGGTCTCATCGGTTTCACTCGCCAATTAGCCCGCGAGTTGGCGCCAGAGCGCGTCACGGTCAACGCGACCGCCCCCGGCGTCGCCTGGAGTCCCCGCGTGCGCGCGCTCTACGACGACGCCACGATCGCGCGGCTGGAGCGCGAGATTCCACTCGAGCGTATCAGTACCAGTGAGGAGCACGGAGACACGATCCTCTTTCTCGCCAGCGACGCCGCTTCCTTCATGACCGGCGCGGTCCTGGATGCCAACGGCGGAGGAGCAATGTCATGAGCGACAGCAGCAGCGGCCAGCCGCAGGTTGGCAACGTGGCGCAGGTTAGCCCGCACGTGTGGGCGATCCCTTTGACGTTCTTCCTGCCGGTGCCAGCCGGGCCCCCGCGGCCGCGGCTCGTGCATGCTTACGTGGTGGCTGGCTCACGCGAGGCCGTGCTGGTGGACTGCGGCACAGCGGCCTGTGTGGATGCGATTCTAGGCGGGATTGCCGCCGCCGGCCTGGCGCCGGAGCGCATCGGACGGCTGGTGGCGACGCATGAGCACGCCGACCACATGGGCGCCGCGCTGCTGCTCGTGGAGCGCTTTGGCTGGCCGGTCGCCGCGCATGCCGACGCGCGCCGCTGGCTGGAGGACGCTGCCTTGCAGCGCCAGGAGCGCCCGCTGCAAGACTTTGACGCGCTCATGGCTGGCTCGGTGCGTGTCGCGCACCCGCTGCGGGAGGGTGACACGCTCGACCTGGGCGACTGCCACCTGCGCGTGCTGCATACACCGGGGCACAGCCGCGGCTCGCAGACGCTGGTCGTGGAGCCAGATGGCGTGCTCATGACCGGCGACGCGCTCATCAGCGCGGTTGGCGCGCCGTTCTACGACGATCCCGCCGCCGTGCGCGCCAGCGTCGCCAAGCTGCGGGCCGAGCTCAGCGCTGGGCGGCGCGCCGTCTCAAGCCATGCGCCCACGCCTTCGCTCGTAGACGAGCGGGCGCTCGACGACACTCTGACCATCGTGGATCGCATGGCATCCGCTGTCCGCCAGGCACAGGCCGAGCGTGGCACCGGTGATGAGGACGCGCTCGTCCGCCGCGCGCTGGACCTCGCGGGCTGGCAGCAGCAGCATGTCATGCCGCTGACGCGCATCACCGTGCGGGCGCATCTCGCCGCGGGCTGAGGTTCAAGTTGCGATGAATACTGTCTATGATGGGTACGGTACCCAGGACCATCCTGTCTTTGCCTCCGCTATCCGTCCTTGACGGATGCGCTGACCCGTGGCACGCTGGCATCCGCAGCGATTCGTGTTGTCGTTCCGTCTTCTGGCGCGTCTCAGTGGCCTGGGTCTCCCTCGCCAGGCGCGCAGGAGGCGGCGGCGAGCGCCGGAGGTGCCTGATGACGACTGCGATGAACGTCGGTGATGCCGCGAGCGTGCCGGCGCCCGCGGACGCTGCCCTGGGCAAGATCGGGCTGCCGGCGCCGCTGCCCGAGCTGGCTTCCCAGCACTGGGACGTGATTGTGGTCGGCGCCGGGCACAACGGCCTGACCTGCGCGGCGTATCTCGCCCGCGCCGGCAAGCGGGTGCTCGTGCTTGAGGCGCGCGAGCGCGTCGGCGGCGCCTGCACGCTGCAAGAGCTGTGGGGCAGCGTGAAGATCTCGCCGTGCGCCTACCTCGTCGGTCTTCTGCATCCGCTGGTGGTGGATGAGCTGCGGCTGCGCGAGCATGGCTTCGCCTGGACGCCCGCGACCAATGGCCTCTTCGTCCCCTTCGACGATGGCAGCAGCGTCCAGCTCTGGGAAGACGAGGAAGCCTGTGAAGCGGAGATTCGGCGCTTCGCGCCCGGCTCGGTGGCGGGCTGGCGCGCCATGCAGGGTGTGATGGGCCGGCTGCGCGAGGCGTTGCGTCCGGCCGGCGAGCGTGATCTGTGGATCGGCGAGCCGCCAACGCGCGAGGAGCTAGAAGAGCGCATCGGCCATGACGCGGACCTGCGGGGGCTGCTCTTCGACTGGAGCATGGCCGAGTTTGCCGAGCGCTATCTCGAAGATGAGCGCTTGCAGCTAGCGTATCTGGGCCAGGGCGTCATCGGGACCAATGCTTCGCCTTTCGATCCCGGCACCGCCTTCATTCATTTCCATCACTCCTCAGGCGGCCTGGATGGGTACACCGGCGTGTGGGGCTATGTCCACGGCGGCATGGGGCGTGTCTCGTTCCTGCTGTGCGACATCGCCCGCGAGCTGGGCGCCACTGTTGCGGCAGGCGTGCCGGTCGCGCGCATTCTGCCAGGCGAAGGCGTCGAGCTGGCGGACGGCACCCAGTTCCGCGCGCCCATCGTCGTGAGCAATGCCGATCCTCGCGTGACGCTGGGCCTGCTCGGCTCGGAGGCGGATAGCGCGTGGCGCGCGCAAGTGGAGGCAGTGCCTATCACCGGCTGCACGGTGAAGTGCAATATGCTGCTGCGCGAGCTGCCGAGCTTCACGGCGCGGCCCGGCACCAATGAGCCCCACCACGCTGGGCAGATCAACACGCCGCTCTCCAAGCAGGGCTGGCGCGATGGCTTTGCGGCGGCGCGGCGCGGTGAGCTGCCCGAGCAGCTCTGGACGGAGCTGTACTTCCAGACGGTGCACGATCCGAGCGTGGCGCCGGCGGGGCTGCACACGATGAGTGTCTTCGCCCAGTATGTGCCCTACACGTTCGCGACGGGCGAGTGGGAGACACGACGCGACGATGTCAAGCAGCTCGCGATTGCCACCCTGGGGCGCTACGTCAGCAACTTCCCTGAGGCGATCGTGGATGTGGAGGTGCTCGGCCCGCCCGACATCGAGCGCGAGGTGGGGCTGACGGGCGGGCATATCTTCCAGGGCGAATGCCTGCCGCCGTACATGTGGGACCAGCGCCTGCGGTCCCGCACGCCGATGCCGGGCGTGTACCTGTGCGGCGCCTGCACGCATCCCGGCGGCAGCGTCATTGCCATGAACGGGCGCAACGCGGCGATGGCGGTGCTGCGCGACCTCTCTGACGCGTGATGCCAAGAGCGGGCCTGCAGTGGGAGCGATCATGTTCACCAAGTCGCAGCACTATTACGACGCGATCTATGCGGGGAAGGACTATGCCGAGGAGGCGCGCCGGCTGAAGCGGTTCATCGCCGAGCATAAGCGCTCATCAGGCAACACGCTGCTCGATGTCGCCTGCGGAACCGGAGGCCACGTGCCGTATCTGCGCGACGACTTCGCGTACGAGGGCCTGGATCTGGACCCCGAGATGCTGGCCCTCGCCCGCCAGCGCTTCCCCGATCTCCCATTTCATCAGGGGGACATGGTCCACTTCGATCTCGGGCGCACGTTCGACGTGGTGACGTGTCTCTTCAGCTCGATCTCCTATACCCGGACGGTGCCTCGCTTGCGCCAGGCCATCGCCACCATGGCACGGCACGTCTGTCCGGGCGGCGTCCTCGTGGTTGCGCCTTTCCTCCCGCCGGACGCCTGGATCCCCGGCCAGCCCCATGCCCTCTTCGTGGATCAGCCGGATCTGAAGCTAGCCCGGATGAACGTCAGCGCCGTGGACGCGAGCGGGACCATCGCCATCCTCGACTTCAACTATCTCGTCGGCACGCCAGCGGGCGTCGAGCACTTTACGGAGCATCACGAGCTAGGCCTCTTCACCGACGAAGAGTATCGCGCCGCGTTCGCCGCAGCCGGCCTGACCGTCACATATGACGCCGAAGGGCTGATCGGCCGCGGCCTCTACATCGGCACGCACGCCCGGGGTTGAGACACCTCGCGGCTCCTGTGATCGCCCCGCTCCAACCGCCTGATGTGATTTGTGCGCGTACTGTGAGGGGAGCGCGCGTGATTGTGTGCAAGGCGTGAGCGGAGTGTGCAACCGTGAGCGAGGACACGGGCCAGGATACCCGTGCGAGGGATTGCCCTCAGTCTGCCATGGACAACGCATGAAAGCGAGGCAGGAGACCGATGATTAAAGTTGAGAAGAGTATCGAAGTTGACGCGCCGGTCGAGCAGGTGTTCGCGTACGTCGTTGATCCGACGCACGGGCCGGAGTACATGACTGGCACTGACGAGGTGAAAGACATCCAGCGATTGCCGGATGGCCGCTACACCTACACCGAGGTCGACAAGTTCCTGGGCCTGCATGTGGTTTCCAAGTGCGAGCAGGTCGAGGTCATCCCCAACGAACGCATCGTGGAGAGGGAACAGGGCGGCGGCATTGACGGGACCATGACCCTGCGCTTTGAGCGGCTGCCGGACGACAAGACGCGCGTCAGCGTGGTCGGCGAGAGCACCCTCCATGCTGGGCCCTTTGCCAAGTTCGGTGAGTCGTTCTTGGCGAAGTACATGGACCATGGCGTGGAGATGTCCATGGACGCGGCGAAGGCGCACATTGAGGCGGGGGCGCCGACGGCAACGCCTAGCTGATTCCCACCTTGCGCGCTGCTGGCTCAGGCCGCCTTCTGGGCCAGTGGCGCGGAAAGACCATCCGTCTGTGCCGCGAGACGATGATACGTGCGTGCGGTGCAGATGGATGTGTTTACGTGCCGTGCCGTCAGGCGGCCAATCCCCACGACGCATGGCACGCCCATGCTCGCCGCTCGCCCATACGGATGGGCGCCCACTCCGAGCGTTGGCCCGATGCAGCAGGAAACAGGCACCAGCCCTGTGCGCTCCAACGGTCCATCCACCGGCAGCCGCATCTCACGCCACGCGGTCGAAGTACGCATCGCGGTAGACGCGCACGCGCTGCCCACGCCACTCAATCTCATTGCCGGCAAAGCGCGTCAGTGCGGCGTGCAGCGGCGTCACCAGCACCGTGTACACCAGCATCGGCCAGCGCCGCCACGGCATGCGCCCGCGGAAGAAGCGCGCGGCGGAGATGCGTTGTGCCGCCGGGATTCGCGTATCTTCGGCACGAACCCGGCCCCAATGATGGGAACACCGTCGCCAGCGCAACGATCCCGCGGTATCCGATGGCGGTCTGGCCCATACTGCTTGCCACCCGATCACCGCGCTCCCGAGCACAGGCGCGATGACTCCAGGCAACGTCGAAGCCATGCTCCACAAGCCGAGGTCATTGTCGGCGGCGTGGGCTGTGCCATCGCGCGTATGCTTTGATGGGGGAGGGATTGTGTTCGCACTGCACGACTGCCTGCGACCTACCCAAACGGGCTGGCGGCATCACGAATTGTCGTGCTCGGACGTGTAGAGTACTAGAGAGTGACCGTGGCCGCCCGGTTTCAGCGGAGCGCGGACGTACCGGTGCGCAGACGTCGTATGGCTGGCCCGTACCTTGCTGGCACAAACTGGCGTCGGCGTACGTCTAATAGGTGGATAGGATCATCGGCGGCGGCGAGGAGCCCTGCGGCCGGAGAGATGGTGAGGCGGATGATGCGGCGATTCGATGGGGTGCGGACTCGGCCCGGCGGCTTGCGCCGCGGCAACGCGCGGCTGCTCGCGGCGGTGGTGCTCGTGGTGTTCGCGCTCAGCACCGTTCTGAGCGCCTGCGCCCCCAGCAGTCAGGAGCAGGCCAGGACCGCCAAGACCCGCCTGGACAGTGCGTTGAAGGACGCCCACACCAAGCTCAGCGTCCCGCCCTTGCTGCTCGCGCCGATCGAGGACAAGGAGCAGACGATAGCCACCAGCACGGCTGATGGCTCCGACGCGCACTCCCAGCAGGCCGCCTCCGGCTACACGCAGCTCTATCAACAGTTGACGGCAATTGAGAAGTGGACACCGGCGCAGGCCAAGGCGCAGACGACGACCGATCTGACGGTGCTCGACACCGCGTTGGGCTCTGTGGAGAAGGACGGCTTCGTCGAGGCCAAGACCTTCCGCACCAAGCAGCAGCAGTTCCAGACGCAGGTTTCCGCCGCCCAAACCACGCACGACTATTTCGTGCTTGATACCAGCGTCCAGGATGCCCTCATCTCCGTGCAGTTAATCAAGCCGGTCTACCAGCAGATCCAGGCGCTTCGCGACCAGGTGAAGGGGCAGAACGCCGCCTTCGGCGCAGCGGGTGCGTCTGGTCCGCAGCCGTTGCAGTGCGCGCTGGAATCTACTGATAGCTTCTGGGCGGATAGCCCCAGTGTCACCATTGATCCGCCGTCTGGCCAGCCCGTCCCCGGCTACGACTTCGAGCAGTGGCCTACGCAGGATCTTGCCCGCTTCCGTACCGCGGCCTCCGCACAGGACTTCGCCGCGCTCTCCGCGCTGATTGACGCGCAGTCCTCGCAAATCAACGCCGAAGCAACCGCGTTGCTGCCGCAGCAGGTCAACACCCAGCTGCAGCTCTTCCAGACGGATGTACAGACCTACACCAGCTATGGCGGCAAGGACACACGCTACGCGCAGCAGGTTACGCAGGATACGCAGACGCTTGCCAGCACCAAGAGTCCACAGAGCTATCAGACGCTCCTGAAGACCATCCAGCAGCAGCGCAAGGCGCTCGCTGTTCCGCTGCTGATCGCGCAGGCGAACCATGATCTGGCAACGCTCAAGTCGCTGGTCGCCCAGGCCAACACACATAAGGTGACCGATCCCTACAACGGCGTCACCTATCCGCTGGCCTACGAGTACTCTGATCCTGGTGTCGGCTACACTGACGCCGTGCAGCGGCTGGCCGCGGCGAAGACGACCGACGACTACCAGCTGGTCGAGGACGAGATTCAGATGTATCTGACCAATATCCAGGCGTTCCTCGACAACCTCAACGATAAGACGCCGGCCAACAAACCACATCAGACCGACCTGTCGCTGATGCAGCATTACGGCGTCACCAACACCAAGGTGATTGTCATCTCGTTCAGGGAGCAAGCCGCGCGCATCTACGATCACGGCAAGCTGGTCCACTCCAACCTGGTGACGACTGGCTCACCCGATCTGCCTACGCCGCCGGGCATCCACTGCATCTCCAGCCAGCAGTATCACATCATCTTCAAGTCGCCCTTCCCCAAGACTTCGCCCTACTATTACAAGGACACGCCGATCAACTACGCGATGCTCCTCGCGAATTACGGCTATTTCCTCCACGATGCGTGGTGGCGCAATACGTTCGGCCCTGGCACCAACCTGCCGCACTACGATCCTATCTCGGGCAACGGCGGCACCCACGGCTGCATCAACTTCCCGCTCAGCGACGCCGCCTGGGTGATCGGTTGGGTGAATCTGGGCACTCCAGTGATCGTCTATTGATGACCCGTGGCTGCTCAGTTTTGCCGATTGACGGCTCCTTGTTGACTCCACTACAATAGCGCGACGCTCGGCGCCTCTACGTCCGAGCGGTGTCGCGCGCCGGCCGCATATCCCCGTCTCATCCGCCGGCTGGCGCGGTGGAGAGGGGAAGCTGGTCATGCACCATCCTCAGCAGCGCACGTTCACTGCGGCGGCGCGCCTCGGGCCTCGCGCCGATCGCCCGCTCGTCCGACTGCTGCTGCTCGCGCTCTGCGCGGCGCTGTTTGCTCTGGCGGCCTGCTCCAGCAGTGCCGCCGCGGGCTCTAGCGGCACACCCTCCGCTTCCGCAGGGGCGACCGGCACGACCACTGGGACGGCTGGCAGCGCGACGACCACGCCGACCCAGAGCGGCTCGTCGGGCGGCGGCGGTCCGGCTGCCACGCCTACGACTTCCCTCAGCCAGCTCACGACCTATGCTGGCAGCTCGAACGGCCGCTTCTACGCGCTGAACGCTGCCACCGGCGGGCTGCGCTGGCAGTATGCGGTTTCAGGGTTCGCTAACAAGCCGCTGGAATCGAATGGCATCGTCTATGTCGCCACCGATGGCGGGTTTGTCTACGCGCTCAATGGCGGCTCCGAGCTGTGGCACAAACAGCTCGCCAGCGGCACCTCTGGGCGCCCGGCGCTCCGCAGCGGTCTGCTCTTCATCGCCGACGAGGCCGGCACTGTCCACGCCCTGGACGCCGCCAGCGGCGCCGAGCGCTGGCACTACACGACTGGCGGCATGATCAACGCGACCGTCGCGACCTCCTCGAACGGCCTGGTCTACGTCGGCTCGGCGGACTCGTATCTCTACGCGCTAGACGCTTTCAGCGGCGCGGTGAAATGGCGTTATAACATCGGGGTCGCGATTGAATTCACATCGCCCACCATCTCGGACGGCCTCGTCTACATAGGCGCCGACAATGGCATGGTGACCGCGCTCGACGCCGGCAGCGGCGCGTTCAAGTGGAAGTATCAGACCGGCGGGCAGCTCTTCGGCAAGCCCGCGGTGTCAAACGGCGTACTCTACATCGGCTCCAACGACTACCACCTCTACGCGCTCAACGCCAAGACCGGCTCGCGGGTGTGGAGGTTCTCGACCGGCGGCAGTGTGACGGGCACTCCAGCCGTCTCGAACGGAGTCGTCTACTTCACAGCGTCCGACAACACACTCTATGCACTGCATGCGGACTCTGGCAATAAGATCTGGAGCTTTCAGCGCAGTGGATTCGCCGGAGGGCGTGCCTGGCCCGTGGTGACGCGGGGCATCCTCTACATCGGCTCCGACGACTACAATCTCTACGCGCTCAATGCCGGCAGCGGTAAAATTGCCTGGAGCTACAAAGGCGACGGCGGAATGGGTTCGCCGACCGTCGGTCAGTAGA
>DASUBU010000008.1:0-2899 GCA_035763125.1 Ktedonobacterales bacterium | reverse complement strand
AGCGCGTGGGCGATGGAGTAGGTCAGCGGCAGCGTCGGGCCGACCACCAGTGCGCCATGGTTGCCCCAGATGACCGCCATGCCCTGAGCCAGGTGCTCGGCCACGATCTTCGCGAACTCGACGCTGCCCGACTCGCGGTACGGCGCGACCAGCACCGGCCCGCCCAGGCACGCGGCCGACTCGTTGAGCAGCATCGGAATCGGCTGATAGACGACGCCGAAGCTGGTGGCGTAGGGCGAATGCGTGTGCATCACGCAATGGATGTCGGGCCGCTCGCGCAGCAGATGGGCATGCACCGGCGTTTCAAGGCTCGGCTTCCAGCGCCCCTCGACCACCTCCCCCTGCGCATCCACCACGACGATATCCTCGGCTGTGAGGAGATCGTAGTCCGCGCCACTGGGGGTGATGGCGATCAGTCCACTCTCCGCATCACGGGCGCTGAGGTTGCCCTGCGTGGCCCGCACCAGACCGCTGCCGGCCATCTTCTTCGCATACCGGGCGACCACGGCTCTCAGCTCAGGCAGCAGCATAGTGTCTTCCCTCTCGCAGACTCATCGCGGGTACGTGCCGCTGGCCCTCCTTCTCGGCGACTCAGTAGGCGCATGTTCCGGACGCCCTATCTGAGAAGTGAGCCGCGGCACCCTCGCGCCCCATTATGCCACGCGGCTCCCCATGCTCTTTGCAGAAATTTTACGGCCACGCGCGTACAACACGCCCGAGGAGGAGCATACTGAAAGTCAGTCTCGCGGCACATGCGACAGCGCGGGCGGAGTATCCGGCGGCCGAGGGGTATGCGAAGCACCCCTCCCCACCGCGATGGGCAGACGGGCAAACACGTATAGGCGAGCATGTCCTTGAGGCGTGCGTGGGGGATGTGGTATGAGCATGCTGGATACGCCAAAGGGAGCCGGGCGGGCCGCGCTCGACTTCCCGCTTTTCGGAGACGATGACGGCGCTGAGGAGTGGACCGCAGGGGCGCCACCACTCAAGACACCGCGCTGGCGCAGCCGACCGGTGCTGATCGCTGCCGCGGCGGTGGTGGTGCTGGCGCTGATCATCACGCCGCTCGCCATCATGCGCGGCCGGAAGACACCCGTCACGTATGCCTCGGCGAGCGTGCGGCAGGGAACGCTTGCCGTCACCGTCACGGCGACTGGTCCGCTGCAAAGCGCGACCTACGACGTCAACTTCGCCACCAGCGGCACGATCTCTGAGATTGACGTCTCGGTCGGCCAGAAGGTAAAGGCGGGGCAGGTGCTGGCGAAGCTCGATTCAACCGCGTTGCGGCAAGCGCTCTCGCTGGCGCAGGCTCAGGAGGCGCAGGCATACGATCAAGAGCAGAACGCGATCTTCTCCTGCGACAACCAGCCTAATCCGCCGCCCAACTGCGTGCAGGCAGCCGAGGCACAGTACACCATCGCGCTGAACCAGCTCCACACCGCGCAGCAGAATCTGGCCAACGCGACGCTGAAGGCGCCCCACGCTGGCGTGATTGGCGCCATCAACGGCCACGTCGGCGGCACGCCGGGCGCGGGCAGCTCCTCCTCCAGCGGCTCGGGCTCCAGCAGTGGCTCAGGATCCAGTGGCGCCTTCATCCAGATTCTCAATCTGTCGTCGCTGCAGGTCGTCGCCGACGTTAACGAAGCCGATATCGGCAAGCTCGCGCTCGGCCAGACCGCCAGCTTCACCGTCAGCGCCTACGGCAGCCGCCAGTTCGCGGGCACCGTCGGCACCATCTCACCCTTGGGCCAGACCACCTCGAACGTCGTGACCTATCCGGTGACGATCAACGTGGATACCAGCAGCCTGAACGGGGCGAGCCTGCTGCCAGGGATGACGGCCAGCGTGACGATCACGACGGCTCGCCGCCAGGGCGTGCTCCTGGTGCCGGCAAGCGCGGTCACCTTCGCAAGGACGGAGCTCGGCAGCGGCGCGATCAGCCGCGCACAGGTGGCGCCAGCGGTGCGCCAGGCGCTCCAGATGCTCCAGCAAACCCAGAGCAGCGATCCCACGGCCAGCCAGGATAACCTGTCGGCGAGCTTCGTGCTTGAGCGCGCGAACAATCAGTGGGTTATCAAGCCGATCGTGCTCGGCCTCACCAACGGTAACGTGTACGAGGTGCTAGCTGGTCTCTCGGCCGGCGAGACAGTGATCACCGGCCAGCAAGGCGCGACTACGACGACCGGGTCTGGCGCCACCGGCGGCGGCTTTGGCGGCGGGTTCGGCGGCGGCCGTGGCGGAGCTGGCCGCGGCGGCAACGGTGGCTCCGGTGGCAACGGTGGCTCCGGTGGCAACGGGGCGGGCGGATGAGGGCTCATCCTGCTGCGCTCGACAGCAGCGATTACCAGCACCCTTCCCAGGAGGCAAGCCGTGACCGATTCTGAGTCTTCCGCCGGGTCCGCCGCGACGGCCAACGGTGCGCAGCTTGACGGCGCGCCATCCTCCCTGCCGCCGTCAAGCGTCCCCGCCAGGACGCCACTGATTGCCGTCCACAGCCTGCGCAAGACCTACGTGCTTGGCGAGACGGCGGTGCCGGCCCTGCGCGGCGTCACACTGGACGTTTATCCTGGCGAGTTCGTCGCCGTGATGGGACCGTCCGGCTCGGGCAAGTCCACCTTCATGAATCTGATAGGATGCCTGGACAGCCCGACGAGTGGCGACTACCTGCTCATGGGGATGCCGGTCAACACCCTCTCGCCTGACCGGCTGGCCGATATCCGCAATCGCCGCATCGGCTTCGTGTTCCAGGGCTTCAATCTGCTGGCGCGGGCGACCGCGCTGCGCAATGTGGAGCTGCCGATGGTCTACCTGGGACTCTCAAAGGACGAGCAGCGGCGGCGGGCGGCGCGGGCGCTGCGGCTCGTAGGGCTGGGCAACCGGCTCGATCACAAGCCGATGC
>DASUBU010000007.1:0-5000 GCA_035763125.1 Ktedonobacterales bacterium | reverse complement strand
AGCGAAACGCTCCGTGCCTACTCGGCGGACGAGATGGGGACGGTCCTGAAGAAGATGTGAGCGCGCTCCCGGTGCTGGGCGTTATCCCCAGGCTGCAGCTGCTATTGACAAATCGAGGCGGCTATCTATACAACAAGGTGTAGCATACATTGGCTCTGATCGGGACCAGTAAGCGGCACGCGCGACGCCCAGAGACGGGGACCATCGGCTGCGAGTCCCCGCTTCGCCGGCCGCCGAAGTGACCCGCGAGCCCGCGATGTGAGGTGCAGTGGTGGCTCCGAACGCGAAGGAGCGTCCAGTGGAGGCCCCTTCGGGGCAGCACACCATCTGACAATTAGCGTCGCGCGGGAAGCGCCCGTTAGCGCGCACCCCGAGGCGGGAGTGCTTTTCGCTGCTGCGCCGTAATCTGCGGCGCGGCCGGTGAGCGTAGTCCCGCGAAGCAAGGTGGCACCACGAGCTGGCCCTTCTCGTCCTTGGCGGGAAGGGCCTTTGTACGTATTTGCATGTGTAATAGGGCCGCGCGGTTCGCGCGCCGGCTCCTGCTGTGGTGAGGATGTTGAACTGATGACTAGCGACCCAACCACCCTCCGCCGGCTCGACCAGATCCCCAAAGCCTACCATCCCGCCGAAACCGAGCAGCGGCTCTACGCCTGGTGGGAAGAAAGCGGCTACTTCCGCCCCAACGGCAACCCTGACGCCAAGAGGTTCGTCATCAGCATGCCGCCGCCCAATGTGACGGGCGCGCTGCATCTGGGCCACGCGCTGACTGCCTCGCTCGAAGACATCATGATCCGCTACCACCGCATGCGCGGCGACAACACGCTATGGGTCCCCGGCGAAGACCACGCAGGCATCGCCACGCAGACCGTCGTCGAGCGCGAGCTGGCCAAAGAAGGCTCCGACCGCCAGCAGCTCGGCCGCGAGCGCTTCGTCGAGCGCGTGTGGGAGTGGGTTCGCACGTACAAGAGTCGCATCCAGAATCAGCACCGGCGGCTGGGCGTCTCGGCCGATTGGACCCGCGAGCGCTTCACGCTGGACGAGGGGCTGGTGCGCGCGGTGCGCGAGGTCTTCGCGCGCCTCTACGAGGAAGGGCTGATCTACCGCGGCGAGCGCATCATCAATTGGTGTCCGCGCTGCATGAGCTCCATCTCGGACCTCGAAGTCGAGGTCGAGAATACCCCCGGCAAGCTCTACTACGTCTGCTATCCGCTGGAGGGCGAGGCAGGCCTCGCCCCTACACCATCTGCGGGAGCGACCGAGGGCGAGACGCGCTACATCAGCGTCGCCACGACGCGGCCCGAGACGATCCTCGGCGATGTGGCGGTGGCCGTCAATCCGAGCGACGAGCGCTACCGCGATCTGGTCGGCCGCTACGCGATCCTGCCGATCATGAACCGGCGCATCCCGATCGTCGCCGACGAGGCCGTGGACGCCGCGTTCGGCACCGGCGCGGTCAAGATCACCCCCGCCCACGACGCCACCGACTTCGAGATTGGCAACCGGCACGAGTTGGAGCGCATACAGGTGGTTGGCTTTGACGGCAAGATGACGGAGGCCGCCGGTCCCTTCGCCGGGCAGGACCGCTTCGAGGCGCGCAAGGGCGTGGTGGCCGAGTTCGAGCGGCTGGGGCTACTCGACAAAGCTGAGGACTACGAAGTGCCGCTGGGCCACTGCTCGCGCTGCGGGACGATCATCGAGCCGCTCATCTCGCTGCAATGGTTCGTCAAGATGCTGCCACTGGCGACGCCCGCCCTCGGCGCGCTGACCTACGGCCAGATGCACATTGTGCCGGAGCGCTTCGACAAAATCTACACCGACTGGCTGGAGAACATCCGCGACTGGAACATCTCGCGCCAGCTCTGGTGGGGCCACCGCATTCCGGCGTGGTACTGCGGCACGTGCGGGCAAGTGACCGTCTCGCGCGAGGATCCGACCGCCTGCGCGCACTGCGGCAGCGCCGAGATCGTCCAGGACGAAGACGTGCTGGATACCTGGTTCAGCTCGTGGCTATGGCCCTTCAGCACGCTCGGCTGGCCCGACGACACGCCGGACCTGCGGATGTACTACCCGACGACGGTCATGGAGACCGGCTACGACATCATCTTCTTCTGGGTCGCGCGGATGGCGATGGCCGGCATCCACTTCCTGGGCGTCGTGCCGTTCGAGACGGTCTATCTGCACGGCCTGGTGCGCGACGAGCAGGGCCGCAAGATGAGCAAGTCGCTCGGCAACGTGATTGACCCGATCGAGGTGATGGATCAGTACGGCACCGATGCGCTGCGCTTCACGCTGGCCACCAGCGGCACGCCCGGCAACGACATCAAGCTCTCGATCGAGCGCATCATCGGCAACCGCAACTTCGCCAACAAGATCTGGAACGCGGCGCGCTTCGTGATCGGCCAGACGGAGGGCATCGGCGGCGGCATCCCGGCGCTGGAGGCCGTCCAGCCCAAAACGCTCGCCGATCGCTGGATCGTCAGCCGGGCGCAGGCGCTGGCGGCCGAGGTGACGCGGCTGCTGGACGAGCTCCAATTTGGCGAGGCCGGCCGCCAGATCTACGACTTCTTCTGGTCGGAGTTTGCCGACTGGTACATCGAGATCGCCAAGCTGCAATTGCAGGACGAGGCGCAGCGCGAGCGGACGGCGGGCATCCTGCGGGCGGTGCTGGACTGCGTGCTGCGGCTGCTGCATCCCTTCATGCCGTTTGTGACGGAGGAGGTCTGGCAGCACCTCTACGCCGATGTGCCCGAGCCAGAGCGCCCCGCGTCCGCGTTGATCGTCGCGCCGTGGCCGCGCACCGAGCGCGCTGCCGAGCAGGGTTCCCGTCAGGGCCGGGTTCGGCGGGCGGAGACCCTGAGAAGCGGGCAGGCCCAGGCGGGATTCCAGCGCGACACGGCCGCCGAGGAGGAGATCGCGCTGCTGCAGGAGATCATCACGCGCATCCGCGACGCACGCAACGAGGCCGGCGTGCCGCCCGCCAAGCGTGTGCCGGTGATCCTGGCGGCGGGACCGAAGGCGGCGATGCTGCGCAAGCATGCCCCGCTGATCGAGCAGCTCGCGCGCACCGAGCCGCCGCGCGTCGAGCGGATGCTCGCCGCCAAGCCGCAACAGGCGGTGGCGCTGGTCGCGGGCGGCGTCGAGGTCTACCTGCCGCTGGCTGGCATGCTGGACGTGGAGAAAGAGCTGGCGCGGCTGGACGCCGAGATCGCGCAGGCTGAGTCCGCCGCCGAGCGTGCGCGCGGCATGCTGGCGAATCCGCGCTTCGTCGAGCGCGCGCGGCCGGACGTGGTGCAGCGCGAGCGCGACGCGCTGGCCGCCGCCGAAGACACGCTCGCCAAGTTGCACGCCCGGCGCGCCGAACTGGCCGGGTAACGCTGTCTCGCTTCAGGCGGTGACCTTCCGGTTTTCATAACGCGTGCGGGAATATCACGATGCCAGGCAAGGTGACCTGAAGCCCACATTCTTGCGGGTTTCGGGACACAATGCTATAATGCGTGGGTGGCTCAGCGAGCCTCCGGTGACGCTACCCTCGCAGGCATTCGTCGCCAACGCACGCCCGAATGCCGGGCGTGTCCATCCCCATCCATCCTGCCCCGCTTCCGTGCGCGCCGCATGCGGGCGTGCATGTTACCGGCGGGAGCAATCCCAGAGGAGAAGACCGCATGGCGCAGACCCGTGACTACGATCTCGGGCTGATTATTGACCCCGAAGTTGGCGACGAGCAGGCCCGCGCGATTGTCGATCGTGTGGCGCAGACGGTGGCCGCCCATGACGGCCAGGTGGTGCGGGTGAATGCCCAGGGCCGCCGGCGTCTGGCCTATCCGCTTGACCATCACCGCGACGGCCTGTATTTCTTCTTCGACCTGATCATGCCGGGCAGCGCGGTGACCGAGCTGGAGCGCACGCTGCGGGTGAACGAAGCGATCATGCGCCACCTGATCCTCGTGCGCGACCCGCGGGCGGTGACCGAGCAGCGCCGGCGCGATGCCGAGGCCGACGCGCTCGCCGCGCAGCAGGCGGCCGAGCGTGCCGCCGCCGAGGCTGCCCGCGCCGCCGAGGCGGAACTGCGGGCCCAGGCGCAGGCTGCGGCCCCGGCAGCGGCTGAGGCTCCGGCCGAGGTGGAAGCTGCGGCTCCTGCCGAGGCCGAGGTTGAAGCTGCCGCTGAAGCCCCTGCCGAAGCGACGGCTGAGGCCGCACCCGTGGAGCAGGCCGAGGAAGAGACTGGCGCAACCCAAGCGGAGGCAGAAGCAGACGCATAAGCGCATCGTCCCGGCGCGAGCGCGCGCCCAGGACTGCGTCGCCGCGGAGGGGAAGGGACAGGCATGCTCAACAAGATCATGCTCATCGGCAATCTGGGCCGCGACCCGGAGATGAGCTACACGCCCGCTGGTCGCGCTGTCACCAAGTTCAGCCTGGCAGTCAGTCGGCGGTGGAAGGACCGCGAGACCAAGGAACCGCGTGAAGAGACAACTTGGTTCTACGTAGTCGCGTGGGACAACCTCGCCGAGATCTGCAACCAGTACCTGCACAAGGGCTCGAAGGTTTACATCGAAGGCCGCATGACCTCGCGCAAGTACACCAATAAAGATGGCGTCGAGGTCACGGCCTGGGATGTCAGCGCGACTGACATGCAGATGCTTGACTCCAAGGCGGCTTCGCAAGCCGGCGGCGGACAGGGCTCGTCCGATGAGGTGGATCCCGACAACCTGCCGTTCTAGATCATCCAGCAGTATCCTTGAAGCCGGTGGGCGCAGAGTCCATCGGCTTCGGCGGGCGAATGGCGCCCGCACGAGATTTACGTGCCGGCCACGGCGATACCTCTCCGCTCGGCCGGCAGACCCAGACGTAAAGGAGACTTTCGATGCAGAGGCGAGAGCCAAGTGGCGTGGGTGTCGCGCCGACCGCGAACGGCCTGGATCGCGGACCAGATCGCGGACCGGATCGGGGCCATGACCGGGGACCGGATCGCGGTCCTGACCGCGGACCACGGCCCGGCGGAC
>DASUBU010000006.1:0-5999 GCA_035763125.1 Ktedonobacterales bacterium | reverse complement strand
GAAGGCAATCCGATCGTGGCGGGGATGCGCGGGCTGCTGCTGGTCGGCGCGCTGACCGCCCTGCTGCTGGCGGTGGTCGCCTGTCTGGCCGAGGCGGCGCTGGCGGCGCGGCGCCGCGCGCCGCAGTTCGCCATCCTGCGCACGCTGGGCATGACGGGCGGGCAGTTGGGGCGGCTGCTGCTGGGCGAGCAGCTGGCGACGCAGGTGGCGGGGCTGGTGGGCGGGGCGCTGTTGGGGGCGCTGGTGCTGACCGCCACGCTGCCGTTTCTGGCGGTGGGCGAGACGGCTGGGGCAGACCCCGCGACGCTAGGGGTGCCACCGGCGGTGCTGGCGGTGGACGGCTGGCGGCTGGGGCTATTGGGGGCGGTGCTGGTGCTGGCGTGTGGGGTCGGGCTGGGGCTGACGGCGCTGGCGGCGCGGCGGCTGCGGTTGGGCCAGGCCCTGCGCCTGGGTGACGACTAGCTCCCCTCTCTCGCCGCTAACTGCCCGGCGCGCGCGCTTGCACGGCGGCACGCTCGCGCTCGACCAGCACGCGGCGCAGGAGCTTCCCGGAGGCCGTCTTGGGCACCTGGTCAATGAACTCCAGGCGACGGATTTTCTTGTGCGGGGCGACACGCTCGGCCACGTAAGCCATCAGCTCGTCGCTGGTGGCGGTCGCGTTCGGCTTGAGCACGACGAACGCTTTGGGCACCTCGCCGGCCTCTTCATCCGGGCTGGGGATCACGGCGGCGTCGGCAACGGCCGGATGCGCGAGCAGCAGCGCTTCGAGCTCAGCCGGAGCCACCTGGAACGCCTTGTACTTGATGAGCTCTTTGACGCGGTCCACGATGTAGAAGTGACCGTCCTCGTCGGCGTAGCCGATGTCGCCGGTGCGCATCCAGCCTTCGGCATCAATCGTGGCGGCGGTGGCATCGGGCCGATTGAGGTAGCCGCGCATGATCTGCGGGCCGCGCACCCACAGCTCGCCCGGCTCGTGAAGCCCTAGCTCCGCGCCGGTCGCGGGATCAATGATCTTGCACTCGGTATTCGGCACACAGGTGCCGACCGACGCTAGCTTCATCTTCTCCCGGTCTTCGGGGTTCATGTGGGTGAGTGGGCTGGTCTCGGTCAGGCCGTACACCTGCTGTACCAGGCAGCCGATGCGCTCGGAGCAGGACCGCGCAACGCTCTCTGCCAGCGGAGCGGCGCCCACCAGGAAGGCCTTGAAGTGCGAAAGGTCGTAGTTGTCCACGATCGCCTGTTTCGCCAGCGCCAGCACAATCGGCGGCACGAGCAGGGTGCGTGTCACGCGATAGTCTTGCATGGTGCGCAGGAACTGTTCGAGGTCGAAGCGCGGCAGAGTGACGATGGTGCCGCCGAGCGCGAGGCCCATGTGGAAGAAGACGACCCAGGCGGCGATGTGGAAGAACGGCAGCGCGTCAATCAGCAGGTCATCCTCGCCGACCCGCATGAGTGGCTGCGCCTGGCAGATGTTGGCGACCACGTTGCGGTGTGTCAGCATGACGCCCTTGGGTAGACCGGTGGTGCCGGAGGAGTAGAGCAGCACCGCGACGTCCTCGCCGGGATTGATCGCGACCGCGGGCGGCTGGGCCTCCTCGGTGAGCAGCGGCTCGAAGGGAACGGTGCCCTCTGCCGCGCCACCGAGGGTGAAGATGGTCTCGACGCCGGTGCCGGCTGCGCCTTCACGTGCTCGCTCGGCCATCTCTGGCGCTGTGAGCAGATAGCGCGCGTGGGCGTCGCCAAGCTGATAGGCCAGCTCGCCGGCAGTGTAGAGGGGATTGATCGTCATGCTGCGGCCGCCGAGTGACCACACCGCCAGCAGGGTGATGATGTATTCAGGCGAGTTCGGGCAATAGAGCGCGAGCACGTCGCCCTTCTGGAAGCCGCGGCGCGCTAGGTTGCCCGCCAGCCGCCCGACGGTCGCCGCGAGCTCGCCGTAGGTGTAGCGGCGGCCACTCGCGCCGTCAATCAGCGCCGGCTTTTCCGCCAGCCGCTCGGCATGGCGCAGGAGGAACGGGGTCAGGGGGATATCGGGGATCGTCACGTCGAGATAGGGGCTGCGGAAGATCATGCCGGACCTGCCTTTCACCGCATCGCATCACCAGCATCACCAACGCGCTTTGCGAAGAGCCGGACTCACGCCGCACGTGGGGTGTCCCGGCGAACGGGAATCAGCTTGTGGCGGAGCCGCGTGCCCGGCGGGCGGCCTGCTGCGCGCGATACGTCTCCATCACGGCCGCGTGCTCTGGCGAGCGCAGGCAGTCCTCTTGGGCGGCGACCATCTCGCGGTGGAGCGTCTGGGGGTCGCGATCGAAGGCGCTATCAATCTGGCGCTTGGTGTGCAGCAAGGCAGTGAACGGGATCGTCAGCAGCCCGTCGGCGAGCGCCAGCACGCGCGTCTCCAGCTCGTCCGGCGGCGTCACTTCGTCAATCAAGCCGAGCGCGGCGCCCTCTGCGCCAGAGAGCTGGCGGCCGAGCAGGCAGAGACGCTTGGCCGGGGCAGCGCCGATCAGACGGGCCAGGCGCATCGGCCCCAGCGCGGCGACGACGCCTTCTTTGACGGCCGGGATGCTCAGCACAGCGTCGGCGGTGGTGACACGCAGATCGCAGGCAAGCGCCACCTGAAGGCCGCCGCCGAGGCAGTAGCCATGAATGGCGGCGATGGAGATGGCGTCGAGATTCGCCAGGCCGGTGACACCGCGCTCCCACGTATCGAACCAGTCGGGACTCAAATGCCCTTCGGCAAGTTCTTTGACGTCAAGGCCGCTGCAGAAGGCGCGGCCCTCGCCGCTGACAATGAGGACGTGGATCTCAGGGATGCGCGCGAGATGCTCGACCGCCGCGACGAGATCGCGCACCCAGGCCCAGTTGGCGGCATTGAGCGCGGCGGGGCGATTCAGCCGCAGGCGTGCGAGGTGCCCCTGCTGCTCGACACGCATGGTCTCCAGCTCAAGTGTTGCCATGTCGTGCGCCTCCGATCAGTAGCGGCCGGCGGAGCTAGAAACGACGGGTGGCTTAGGCCGCGCCGGGCCGGGCGAGGACGACGACGGCGTTGTGCCCGCCGAAGCCCATCGAGTTGGAAAGCGCAACCTCGATCTGTGCCGTGCGAGCGCGGTTGGGCACATAATCCAGGTCGCAGTCGGGGTCCGGCTCTTCGTAGTTGATGGTGGGGGGCAGCACCCCGTCGCGCAGGGCGAGGGCGGTGAAGGCAATCTCAACACCGCCCGCAGCGCCCATCAGGTGGCCGGTCATGGACTTGGTGGAGCTGACAGCCAGACGATAGGCATGCTCGCCGAAGACCGTTCTGATCGCGGCCGTCTCGTCGCGGTCGTTGAAGCGTGTCGAGGTGCCGTGGGCATTGATATAGCCGACACGCTCGGGCGCCACATCGGCCTTCTTGAGCGCGCGGCGCAGCGCACGCGCGAGTCCAGCGCCGCCGGGGGCCGGCTCGGTGATGTGGTGGGCGTCGGCAGTGGAGGCGTAGCCGAGCACTTCGGCGTAGATCGGCGCGCCGCGGGCACGGGCGTGGTCGAGGTCTTCGAGGATGACGATGCCTGCACCCTCGCCCATCACAAAGCCGTTGCGGCGATTATCAAAGGGGCGGCTGGCGCGCGTTGGCTCGTCGTTGCGAGTGGAGAGCGCGTGCATCTGCCCGAAGGCGGCCAGCGTCATCGGTGTGATGCCGGCCTCAGTGCCGCCCGCCAGCATGGCCCGCGCGTCGCCGCGCTTGATGATCTCGTAGGCCTCGCCAATCGCATTGGCGCCCGTGGCACAGGCCGAGACGGTGGCAAAGTTGGGGCCGCGGGCGCCCAGCGCCATCGAGACGTGGCCGGCCGCCATGTCGCACACCATCTGGGTGATGAAGAGCGGGCTGACGCGGTCGGCGCCGCGCTCGAACAGCACGTGGAATTGCTCTTCGAGGACGCCCAGTCCTCCGCTGCCAGAGCCAATCACCACCCCCACCTCGTCGGTAATCGGGGCAATGTCGAGTCCGGCATCGGCGACGGCCTGCCGCGCGGCGGCGATGGCGAAGTGAATGAAGCGCTCGGTGCGGCGGACTTCCTTGCGATCCATATAGTTCAGCGGATCGAAGTCTTTGACCTCACCAGCAATCTTGACATCGTGGCGGCTGGTGTCGAAGCCTGTGATCGGCTTGATGCCCGAGCAGCCCTCGCGCAGCGCGGCCCACGTGCTGGCGGTATCGTTGCCGACCGGCGTGACCATGCCGATGCCGGTGATGGCTACTCGCGTCGTCATCTGGTCTCCCCCCTGTCGGATGGCCGCAGCAGGCGCCTGCGCTCGCGGCGCACCGTTCCGCCGCGCAGTCACCGCGTGTCAGCCCCTATCCTACCCCAAATGAGGCAGCGCGGTACAGGGGCAGACAGACACAGAGGAGGAAGGACCGTCCGTGCGCGCTGCTCAAGTCGCTCAGACGTCAATCAGGCGGAATGCGCCCTGGAGCCCACGTAAGCCGTAGAACAGGGCGGCGGCGGGAAGCAACAGCGCGAGCATCCCCGGCCCCAGCGCGCCCTCGATGGTCAGCACGTACCAGCCAAAGTAGCCGATCGGCAGGACGAAGAACAAGACGATCACCCAATCCCAGTCAATGACTGCCGCTTGAAAGCGGCAGCTTGCCCTCACCTTGCGGCAGGGCTTCGGGGGCGATTGACGGCGCCCCGTCCAGCCGAGACTGGACATAGCGATTGCGGATGTTGATCGCGGCGTTCACATCCGCATGTTGGGTGTGCCCACAGGCGGGGCAGGCGAACTGATGCCGACGGCGCTTGCCGCGCAGCCCGCACCGGCTGCAGTTCTGGCTCGTGTAGGCGGGATTGACGGAGGCGATAGCCAGACCTGCCAACTGCGCCTTGCTGGCGACCGCCCGGCGAATAGCGCCATGCTGCCACAGTGCCAGCCGGCGACGCAGCGCCACCCCGCGCGTCAGCTCACGGGCGGGCGGCTGCATCTGCTGCAAGTCCTCGAATACCAGGACCGAATCTGCCGGCGCCCACGCAACGAGCTGCTTGGCGACCACGCGGGCGAAGTCCTGCGTACGCCGTCGCCGACGACCTGATAGCCGTTTGAGGACGCGGCGCACACTCCGCGTGTCCCGCCCCTCTGCCTTCTTGGTCGCCAGCGTGCGCTGCACTCGCTTCGTGGTCTGCATGGTTCTGCGATTGCGCACCTTGGTGGCTTTGCCACTCTGGAAGAACGCGCGCCCATCCGCATCCACCGCCACCATCGCATTGGTCTCGTTGAGGTCGATGCCGACCGGCACGACGCCTTTGGGCTCGGGCGCCTCCAGGGTGAGCGCGACGCGCCCGTACAGCTTGCCCGTGCGCTCGATGACTGTTACCGAGTCGATTTCCTTGGCGGCGTCAAAGAGCGGGCGGAGCGCTGGCGGGACACGGAAGGAGAGCCGTTTGCGGCCCGCCACCGTCCAGATAGAGAGCGTGCCGTCGGCGCGGAAGTCGGCGTCACGGCCCCGCTCGCCCACGAGGAACATCGCCGCCGGATGCGTGAAGGTGCAGACACCCACTGGCTTGATGTGTCGCGGCTTGTACATCCAGCCTTTGGTCTCATAGCGCGCCTTGCGCTGGGCCTCTGCGCGCACCCGTCGTGAATAGTTACGCTTGGCCGAGGCGTAGGCGCCAGCCACCAGCCGTAGCGCGGTGATGGTCATCTGGCTACTGAGCATGCCCTTGACCTGCTCGTAGACGACCCGCTGCAACTCCACTGCGCGCAAGGGCTTGCCGCCGTTGAACGCAGTCTCGCTGACCGCATTCTGCACAGCACGGAACGCGGCTAGCGTCGCCCGCAGGTCGGCGTCGTCGGGCAGCAGGATGGTGATGGCACGCTGTGTCTCCATGCTTTCAGTCTGCCACATACGTGCGCCTGATACAAGCTCTGTGTATGTGGTACTAGCCGCATTACCCTACCGGCTTTAGCCGGTAGTTCCCAGCGGCCTTTTCCGTGGACCTGAGGTGGACCTGAGGCGG
>DASUBU010000005.1:0-5167 GCA_035763125.1 Ktedonobacterales bacterium | reverse complement strand
CGCGATGTTGGGCGAGCTCGCTCAACTCGAAGGCGTCCCGCTCGACGCCGCCATTCGCGCGGCCGAGCTGACACGAGCCGCGGTGCGCGTGATCGTGCTGCCGGTCGCACGGCTGATGAGTCTACTGGGAAGCGGCGCGCTAAACGTACTGCTAGGTGCGCTAACCGCCGCGCACAACGCGCTGGCGTTCGTCCATGCCGACACCACCGGCATAGATGCGCTACGCGACACGGTCGCCTCGTGGCAGACGGGCGTCTCGACGCTGCCGATCTCGCTCGAAGCCTACCTGACCGCCGACATCACCAGCGCGGAGGCGTATCTGAAGGCGCTCAAGCATCTGATCGAGACGCACCACTCGCAGCCCGCGCACGTGTGAACTCAAACTGCGCTGCTCTTGCTTTCAGATGCGGCGATACGCTGATCGAGATTGCCTGGCTCGTCGCGTCCAGGGGCTTTCAGGAGGCGAGGAAGCAACTTGCGTGGTTGAGGCGCGTCATGGCGACGACGCCCGCAGCGATAGCTATCATCGGGGCTCAAGCCGAATTCGCGGGTAGCTCTACCAGCAGCCTTTACGTCGTCTAACTTACTTACTGACCCGTCACCTACCATAAAACCGTCGAAATACGCTGTAGCACTCATCGAGTGCGTGTCGCGCGTCTTGGTCGCTTGGGTCGAGGGCAATGGCGTGACTCAGCGCCTCGATGGCCGCCTGTAGCGTTGCCATGTCACGATCGAAAGCAAACTTGTTCCTCAGGATCCCACCTTTCAGAATCCATGCCGTCTGTTCGTTTGGGCGCAAGTCATTAGCGTGCTGAACGGCTTGAAGTGCGGCGTCGAAGTACCGAAAATTCCAGTACGCGGTCGCGAGCGACCGCCAAGCACGTGCATCTGACGGATTCAGAGCAACCGCGCGGGTCGCGAGCGGGATCACCTTACTGAACTTGCCCTCAGTGAGCAATATACCTGCCTTGTAGGTCATTGATTCCGCATGGTTTGGATTTAGCGCCAGAGCGCGATCAAACTCGCGCGCAGCCTCCTTCATACTTCGCTTGTCACCGATCAAAAAGAGTGCCCAGCCTCGAGCACAGTGCGCTTCCACCAGATTTGGATTGATGGCGAGCGCCTGGTCGCAAGTCGCGATGGCCGCTTGGTACGATCCTGCAAGGTTAAGGCTGCGCCCCTTTCCTTCCAACGCGAACGCATTTCGAGGATCGAGTTGTAGGACCCGATCAAAGGCTCCCAATGAGCCCTGCACGTCTCCCGTGACCTGTAGCATCGCACCCAAATGTGTCCAGGCGAGACTCGAACTTGGCGTGTCGCGAACGGCCTCCTGGAAGGCGGCCAACGCCTCCGCGAATTTGCCCTGCTGCTCCAGCTGCATTCCGCGGTTGAAAGCGTCCATCGCAAACCTCCTGCCGAGGATGCTTGCTGAACTGAACTACACGCTACCACTGTGGAAGCAAATTGGGCAATCGAGGCCGTGGGCAGTCTAGCATAATTGATTACACCGGTCAAGAGCGCCGTGTCTTCTACCATGCACGGAGAAGCACGCGGTTCATAGCGACTTGGTGCCTATTATGGATGACGAGATCATCGCAGCGTCGTGCACTGCAGAAAGCGAGCGGGCGCTCTATCACACCAAGCGATGCATGCATCGCCACTACGCGTCCAACGGCTATCTGTTATCGCAGCGCAATGGGTGCGGCCACCTTTGGGTTGAAGATGCTCCGGATCAACCGCCCCCGCCGGCCTGGCCGATCACCGGCGTCTTCACCTTGCCCGCGCCCGCGATACCTGGCTCCGTCATCGCCGCTGGCTTGAGGATCTCTTGCAGGTCCTCCTCCGGGATGAGGCCCTTCTCGCGCACGATGTCGCGGATGTCGCGGCCTGACTCCACCTGCTCGTGGGCGATCTCGGCGGCCTTGAGGTAGCCGATGTAGGGCGCCAGCGCCGTGACGAGGCTCGCGCTCTTGAAGGCGTACGCCTCGGCGCGCTCCTGCTTGGCCACGATACCCTGTACGCAGCGATCGGTGAAGGCATCCATCGCGTTCTTGGAGATCGTCAGCGCCCAGAGCAGGTTGTGGATGATGACCGGCATCATCACATTCAATTCGAGCTGGCCCGCCTGCGCCGCGTAGCTCACCGTGGTGTCGTGCCCCAGCACCTGGAAACAGACCTGATTGAGCATCTCGGCCATCGAGGGGTTCACCTTGCCCGGCATGATCGAGGAGCCCGGCTGCACAGCCGGCAGCACGATCTCGTAGAGGCCGGTGGCCGGTCCCGAGGCCAGCAGCCGGATATCGTTGGCGATCTTGGTCAGGTCCGTCGCCAGCACGCGCAGCGCGCCCGAAACCTCCACGAACGACGCCATGCTCGGCGCGATCTGCACCAGCGATTCCGCGCGCCGCAGTGGGAAGCCCGTCAGCGAGCTCAGGTGCCTGACCATGGCATCAATGTAAGCCGGCTCGGCGTTCAGGCCGGTGCCCACGGCCGTGCCGCCGATGTTGAGCTCGTAGAGCGTTTCCTGCGCGTGGCGCAGCCGCTCCACATCGCGGCGGATGGTCAGCCCGTAGGCGGCGAACTCCTGGCCGAGCCGGATGGGCGTGGCATCTTGAAGGTGCGTGCGGCCGGACTTGACGATGTGGTCGAATTCGCGACCCTTCGCCTCGAAGGCCGCCGCCAGCCGCTCCATCGCCGGCAGCGTCTCGCGGATCATCAGCAGCGCCGCCACGCGCATCGCCGTCGGGAAGGTGTCGTTGGTGGACTGCGCCATGTTGACGTGGTCGTTGGGGCTGACCATCGAGTAGTTGCCGCGTGTGCCGCCCAGCAGCTCTGTCGCGCGGTTCGCCAGCACCTCGTTGGCGTTCATGTTGTGCGATGTGCCGGCCCCCGCCTGGTACACGTCCACCACGAACTGGTCGCGCCACTGCCCCGCCAGCACCTCGTCGGCGGCGCGCACGATGGCCTCGCCGACGCGGCGGTCCAGCCGGCCGGTCTCCATGTTCGAGAGCGCCGCCGCCTTCTTCACCAGCACCGTCGCCTCGATCATCGCCGGGTGCGCATGCATGCCGCTGATCGGGAAGTTCTCCACCGCACGCTGGGTCTGCGCGCCGTAGAGCGCGCCTGCTGGCACCCGCACCTCACCCAGCGAATCCTTTTCTACTCGCATCGGCTCAGGGCTCCCACCGGACGCCCCTTCGGAGCCGCCACTCGTCGTCGTCATCGTCGCTGTCTCCTCAAGCTGCCTCGCTTGCAGTCTGCTCCGATTGTAGCATGCGAGATGGGGAACAAGGAGGACACAGAGGGAAGCCGAGGCACGAACACGAAGCAAAAGAAGGGGAACTGTTCCTGTCGGCGCCGCTTTCATCGTGGGGCTTGCGCGGCGCCCAATTTCGTGTTAGTTTACTGACATGAATATGCGAGCCGGCTCGGAGCCGGCGAAACGACGCTACCGGATGACGGCGCGCGCCGACGCCGCCGCTGCCACCCGCGAGCGCATTCTCGAGGCTGCTGTCGCGGTGTTTTGGGAGCGCCCGATGGTTGACATCTCGCTGGAAACGGTGGCGCGCCGTGCCGGCGTTTCGCTTCCAACGGTGATCCGTCACTTCCAGGACAAGGGGACCTTGCTTGGCGCGGCGGCCGAACGGGAGACCGAGCGCGTACGGCGCCAGCGCGACGAAGCCCCGGTCGGCGACGCGCGCGCCGCCGTACGGATCCTATTCGACCACTATGAAGAGCTGGGCGATGCGGTGCTACGCCTGCTGGCCGAGGAAGAGAACCTGCCGGGACTGCGCGACGTCGCGGAGCAGGGCCGCGAGATCCACGCGCAGTGGTGCGAGCGGGTGTTCGCCCCAGCGCTGCGAGGGCGGCGTGGGGATGAGCGGGCACGCCGGCTCGCCCAGCTCATCGCGCTGACCGACGTGTACATCTGGAAGCTGCTGCGGCGCGACCGCAAGCTGAGCCGCGACGAGGCTGAAACGGCTGTGTGTGAGATGCTTGAGCCGCTGATGAGCGGCTCGTGAGTGACGCATCAGTCGCCGAATGATGGGAGGGACGAGATGGCGCGCATCCTCGCCTATACCACGCCCGCGCGCGGGCACCTGTTTCCGCTCATGCCAGTGCTGGACGAATTGCACCGCCACAGCCACCAGATTGCGGGGCGCACGCTCAACTCGCAGGTGCCGCTGATGCGGGCGCGCGGCTTCGCGGCGGCGCCGATCAGTAAGCAGGTGGAAGACGTCGCCCTGGATGACTGGCAGGCGGGCACCCCGCGCGCAGCGCTCCAGCGCGCGGTGCGGACCTTCTGCGCCCGCGCCGCCTACGATGCTCCCGATCTGCAGCAGGCCATCGCCGACGAGCGCCCAGATGCGCTGATTGTGGATATCAACAGTTGGGGAGGCCTTGCCGCCGCCGAGGCCTGGGGAGGTCCCTGGGCCGCCTACTGCCCCTATCCACTGGCCTTGCGCTCAGCGGACGCGCCGCCCTTCGGTCTCGGACTGCCGCCTGCGCGCGGTCCGCTCGGACGCATGCGCGATCGCCTCCTGCGCTCGGTCGTGCTGGGAATGCTCGAGAAAACGATGCTGCCTCCGCTCAACGACGTCCGCGGCCAGCTTGGGCTTGCGCCGTTAGGTGTGCTCGACGACATGTTCCGCCAGCCGCCGCTGCTCCTTTACATGACCGCCGAGCCGTTCGAGTATCCGCGCCGCGACTGGCCGGCGAGCGTCGTCATGGTCGGCCCGTGCGACTGGGACCCGCCAGCCGAGCCGCCTACCTGGCTCGCCGACATCAAGCAGCCGATTGTGCTGGTGACGACCTCCTCGGAGTTCCAGAACGACGGCCGCCTCATCCAGGCCGCCTTCGACGCGCTCGCCGACGAACCCGTGGCGGTGGTCGCCACGCAGCCCGCCGGTGACCTCGCGCGTTTCCGTCTACCGCCGAATGCTCGCCTGGAGCGCTTCATCCCCCATGGCGCCGTACTCGACCGCGCCGCCTGCTCCATCACACACGGGGGGATGGGCAGCACGCAGAAAGCGCTCGCTCGCGGCGTGCCGGTCTGCGTCGTGCCATTCGGGCGCGACCAGCTCGAGGTAGCGCGCCGCGTAGAGGTCGCGGGCGCCGGGACACGGCTGCCGGCCAGTCGTCTGAGTCCCAACCGCCTGCGCGCCAA
>DASUBU010000004.1:0-6733 GCA_035763125.1 Ktedonobacterales bacterium | reverse complement strand
GCGCCCCACCCGGCACGTCAGCCCGACCACCTCGCCCCGGCGATTGCGCAGCGCGCTGATGCGGTGCAGCGTCCGCTCGATCCCCGCCCGGTTGTCGTCGCCAAACGTGCCAATCCGCCCCACCACGTACGCCAGATCCTCCTGCGTGACCAGCTCCTCGCCCAGCATCACCTCCCGCTGTGGGAAGCGCCCCTGAGCTGGGCGGCCAAGATCCAGCACAATCTCGAGCAGATCGTCGCGATCCTCCAGCCGCTCGATCGCCGTGCGAATGCGCGGCGGCAGGACGGCCAGCAGGGCGCCGAGATCGTCAGTGACGGCGTGTTGCATAGTGTGTCGTTTCACCTTCGCTCAGGCGTGATGGAGTATTCCCTAGCCCCTTCACGCCATAGACTACCCGAGTCTCCAGTGCGGCTACCTCGCGCCTGCGTAGCGCGCGCACCGTGAGGTGGCGTACCAGCAGCGCGTAGGTGTCGGCGTGCTCGAAGCCCGCCGCCCGCAGCCCATCAATGGCTGCGCCCTCGTACTCACGAGCCTGACAGATGATTGGGCGTGGCGCCTCCCGCGCCAGCTCCTCCAGCGCCGCCCGCACGAGCGCGGGGGCCGTCTCAGGCTCGTCAGGGTGCACCATTAGCCAGAGCTGATGGGGCTGGGAGCCGCGCCCGCGGCGCAGCCGTATCCAGCCACCCAACCGCACGCCGCGGTCGCAGACCCACGCCTGGCACATCGGCTCGATCAGCGGCAGATGCCAGGTGCGCGCGCCGCCTGCCCGCGCATGCAGCAGCTCTTTGAGGCTCATGCCCTCGGCGATGCGCACTCGATGTGGTGTTACGGCGTCGTAGAGCCGCAGCAAGCCCCAGGCATCTTCGGGGTGCCAGTGGCGCAAGGGAGCTGGTGTGGTCTTCTCCAGCGCGGCGAGACCGGCCTGCGGGGCGTCAAGCGCGTAGGTGAGCTCGCGCGCATAGCGCTGGAAGCCCAGCTTGCCGAAGATCTCGATCTGCGGGCAGTCATCCTCGACCCGCGCAAAGAGGCGTTGCACGCCGCGCGTGATGGCCACATCGAGCGCGCGCTGCGCCAGCTCCGCCAGCACATCGCCAGGGCCGGCGACAGGCGGCTGATTGTGGGAGGGAGTGAGGGCGGCCAGATAGGTGAGATCCCAAGCCTCGTGGCCGGGGCGGGGAATCGTCTGCGCTACACCCAGCAGATGCCAGCGGTCTTCGCAGATCCACGTATAGGCGGTGGGGGCGAAGATGTGCGTCGCGCTGAGGAACGCGGCGAGCGCGCTGCGCGGCTCCGGCGAGGCCGGCGCCACCACGAAGGTCGCGAATTCGCCCGCGCGAGCGCGAGCGCGCCGGTCGAGCGCATAGACGATGCCAGGCAAATCAACGTAGGGGACTGGCCGGATCATCCTGTCAGGTACACCCCCTCGCGACCCTTCGACCCGCGCATGCGCGAGCAGGATCGCCGGTACCTCGATCACGACACGAAGCGTTTCGCGCAGGCTCGCCTCGCGCCCCGTCGCTGCGTCCAGCGGACGCACGCAGAGCCGCTGCGGCGCTACACACGCACCGCCCGTGCCATGCCAAGGAAATAGTCGTGGAAGCGCAGATCGCTCGTCACCTCCGGGTGGAACGCGGTTGCCAGCACATTGTCCTGGCGCACCGCCACGATTGTCCGCTGCTCGTCGCCCAGCCGGCCCAGCGTCTCGACGCCAGGGCCAACCAACTCGACCGCCGGAGCGCGGATGAAGATCGCATGATAGGGTTCCGCGCCGAGCGCCGGAACCTGCACATCCGCCTCGAAGCTCGCGCGTTGTGGGCCGAAGGCGTTGCGGCGTGTCCGCACATCCAGCGTCGCCAGCAGCGGCTGCCCGGCCAGCGCGTTATCCGTCTCCTTTGAGAGCAGAATCAACCCGGCGCAGGTGCCCCAGACCGGCGTGCCGGAGGCGATCAGCGTGCGCAGCGGTTCGAGCAGGCCGTATTCGACCATCAGCTTGCCCATCACCGTGCTCTCGCCGCCGGGAATCACCAGACCGTCGAGGCCTCCTAGCTGCTCGGCGAGTCGCACAGGGTGTGCCGCTGCTCCGATGCGCTCGAGCGCCACAAGGTGCTCGCGGAAGTCTCCCTGCAGCGCCAGCACACCGATCCGCGCCTGATTCATACCGTCTCCGCTCCGTTTCACCCGGCCTGCGGGCGTGTCCGGCACGTCGTACGGATTACAGTCCCATTGTACCACGCACGTCGTCCGGCCGCGCCCACGGCCCCCACCACGGGACTTGCACACTAGCCCGTTTGCTGTTCTGATCGCCGCTGCGGCTGTCTTCTCCACGCCGGCCGCGCAGCGTGGCGAGGCGGGCCTCGCCACTACACTCCATGTAATGCGGTGCAACATCGGCAGATGTCGCTTGCGCGGGTGAGGCAGGCCTCGCCCTACAGCAGTCCACCAAACGAGCATCCCCGCCTGTCAGTCTGCGCGCCGTTCTCTCCTCCTCGCCGCACGTTCGTGGGGGCGTGTTGCGCACGCCCCTGCTGTCCGGAGGTAAGAACTCCCCCTACCAGCCCCGCTGCGCCATCAGCTCGCCCTCGGGGATCTTGCCGACCTCCAGGCCGCGCATCGGCTCGCCCAGGCCGCGGCTCACCTCGGCCAGAATGGCTGGATCCTGGTAGTGTGTGGTCGCCTTGACGATAGCCCGCGCCCGCACCGCCGGATTGTCCGACTTGAAGATGCCCGAGCCGACGAACACGCCGTCCGCGCCCAGGCGCATCACCAGCGCGGCGTCGGCCGGCGTCGCCACGCCGCCCGCGCAGAAGAGCACCACCGGCAGGCGCTTCAGCTCGCGCACCTCGCGCACCAGCTCGTACGGCGCGCCCAGCTCCTTGGCCTCCGACATCAGCTCCTCTTCGGGCATCACCGTCAGCTTGCGGATGCCGTCGGTGATCGCGCGCAGGTGGCGCACCGCCTCGACGATGTTGCCGGTGCCGGCCTCGCCCTTGCTCCGAATCATCGCCGCGCCCTCGCCGATCCGCCGCAGCGCCTCGCCCAAGTTGCGCGCGCCGCAGACGAACGGGATCTCGTACGCGTGCTTGTTGACGTGGAACTCCTCGTCCGCCGGCGTCAGCACCTCCGACTCATCCACGCAGTCCACGCCCAGCGCCTGCAAAATCTCCGCTTCGACGAAGTGGCCGATGCGGCACTTGGCCATCACGGGAATCGTGACCGCCTCTTTGATGCGCACGATCAGCTCGGGATCGCTCATGCGCGCCACCCCGCCCTGCGCGCGGATGTCGGCCGGCACGCGCTCGAGCGCCATCACTGCCGAGGCGCCAGCATCCTCCGCGATCCGCGCGTGCTCCGGCGTCACCACGTCCATGATCACGCCGCCCTTGAGCATCTCAGGGAAGCCGCGCTTCACCTTTGCCGTGCCCGTCTGCTTCTCCACGGTCGTTCGCCTCCCACGGCTCGCCGCCATCGCCGAGCCGCGACACACGCGCGTCTCCGCGCTCGCCCCATCTCAATTGGCCTAGTCCAATGACTGATTTCACGCCAGTTCACTAGGCCATATCCACGCGGATTGTACCACAGTGGTGTCAAGGGGGCCACTCGCTCCCGAACGGAAATCGGACTGTTTGTCACCACGTCGCGTCATGCGGCAGGCTAGGATATCGGCTCAAACAGCGCGGGGCGATGAGGGATGACGTCCGCAGTCGTTCCTGCGTGGTGCGTGCCTGCTTGCAGGTGTTCGAGTGCCCAGGCCCCAGGATAGAGCGCGACCAGCAAGGCAAGCGTGCCAACGAGTATCCATGTCGCCAGGCGTCTGGCGCGTTTCTGGTGGCGCTCAATAGCTTCCAGCACGTCGGGTGCGATCATGTATTGCGGCACTTCTGACTGGGCGTGGCGATTCGACTGACGAGGCTGGAGTGCAGCGCCGAGCGCTGCCGCGGCAGGTGTCAGATCGCGGACAGCAAGTCCTGTCCGTGTCACCACGAGACGGCAGAGGCGGCCGCTCGCCTGCGCTATGTGGTCTGGTCCCAGATCGCTGGCAACCCATACCAACGACTCTCCTGTCACAGCATCGAGGCAGAATAGGCGGCTGTATCCACCAGGCACCGGTCGTGCTGTCGTCACGAATGATCTGATCTCGTTCCACTGCACAGAGTGCTCTCCGGTGCGCCATCGGGTATCTCGCCAACGCAGCCCCCATTGATCCACGGTAACGCTGAGCCCACGGCGCAGTTGCGGTGCCCAAATGGCGCACCAGACAGCGACCCCAAATAGCAGGCACACCAGTCCGGCGATGAGCACACCCGCTGCGATCAGCGCTGGGACGACCCACTCGGGCGCATGCACGCCGGGCAATGCCCCTTGTACATAGGCCACACCAAGCGAGAAAAGCACGCCGAAGACCAGCCCGAAGGTCGTGCATACAATCGCCATTGCGGTCATTTGTCCGGCGCGGAAGCGATCCCGATCACCGTGCAGGGGCCGAATTGTCTCCATAACTGCTGCCAGTTCTGAAGGCGCAAGCGGGACGGGCTGAACAGAAGCCGGAGGTGCAATGTGGTCGTCGCGCCGAGCGGCAGCGTCGCGGAGCGCTTGCACTGTGGACCTTAGGTAACGAGGGTACGGGAGAGCAAAGATGAGCACGACTGGTAGCGGGGCGAGCAATTGCGGGATGCCGTCGAGCTTATCCCAATAGGCCGCCCAGTCTCCGGTCCATACGGCAACGAAGAGAGCGCCAACGGCGAGAGCTAGCAATCCCAGCGTGCTTACCAGCACGGCACCAAGACCGAACCGGCGAGTTCGGCGCCGCCGCCGATCCCACCGCTCCCAGTCACGCGGGGCCACCTCGAACATGCCCATGACAATGCGCATGCCTGCCGTCCGCTGCGCCAGAGTCATTGCTGCCTCCATCTGTCGCAGTGCGCCGTGCTACATACTGTCTGCGCCTTTATACTGCACTCGTGAGCAGGCGTGTCGAATCGCTTGCCAGCATGCCAGATGCATGCTGCACCGTCAATAGTTAGGAGGAGATGCTTCGATGCCGCAGGCCAGCGACGACTTCAAGCGCCGCGTGCGCGAGGCCTTCGACGCGCTCGCCGTCGGCCAGACGTATACGTGGCGGCGCACCTTCACCGATGGTGACGTGTCCCTCTTCTGCGGCGTCACCGGCGACCTCAATCCCTATCACCTCGACGATACCTTCGCCGCCGAGAGCTTCTTCGGCCGCCGCATCGTTCCGGGACTGCTCACCGCCAGCATGCTCACACACATCGGCGGCATGATCGGCTTCCTCGCCACCGAGATGACCTTCCGCTACCTCGCGCCGGTCTACGTCGGCGACACGATCACGGCCACGGTCACGTTCGTCGCCAAGGACGAAGCGGCCCACAGCGTCACCGGCGAGGCGCGCAGCGTCAATCAGCACGGCGACGAGGTGCTCGCCGCCACGTTCAAGGGTTTCCCTGCCGATCTGCGCCTCGCCCACTGATGTGCACCGATCTGGAGGATGGCCTATCGCTTGCCGGACCCAGCAGCGTCCGTGCTATGCCTCGTATCCGTAGCTCCGCGCGATCTGGCGGGCGAGCGCATTCTCGCCAGCGGTCGCCCGTGCCATCGCCGGGAAGGCCCGCGCCGCCTCAGCGTTGGCGGCCAGCAGCACACCATATCGGTACAGCACGAACTGCGAGATCCTGGCCCCATTCGACGCGCGTGCCTGCATTACGATCACGCAGCCATCCATCGGTGACTCCGCCGCGAGATCGAGCTGCGAGAGGAGGCTGTTGCCCCTCTGAGGCGGCTCGGGATGCATCTGCGCAAAGGTGAGCAACGCGCCCTCGGCCATCGAGCACGTCTGATTGTCAATCTGGTTGTCGCTCGGCGGGTGAGGCGTCGGCTCGCGCGTTACCTCGATGCGCCAGGCGCCGTCCCACGAGACGAGG
This sequence comes from Ktedonobacterales bacterium, assembly GCA_035763125.1. GTDB lineage: Bacteria > Chloroflexota > Ktedonobacteria > Ktedonobacterales > JADMIN01 > SMAG-U1939. Next base: position 797 of record DASUBU010000004.1, on the reverse strand, counting down.
AGCGCACGCATCAGCGGCAGGCGCGGGTCATCGGGCACCGCCGCCGGGAGCACCGGCCCAGCCGCGCCTACGCGCCAGCCAGCTATCACGTGCGTCGTCATCGCCCAGCGGTCGCGGTTTGGACTGGCGGGATAGGTGAGCGCGGCCGCGCAGAGCGGCGCGCAGACCTGCTGCGCGACACCATTGCCGATCGTGGCAGGCGACGGATCGAGCCGGTAGACCAGCGCCACTGGCAGCTGCTGGCTTGCCAACACCACGGTGTCATCCTGCGAGAAGTAATGCTCGCCCGGCCGCACTGTCCCCGAGGGCGAGGCCGCCGCCAGCGCATCGCCGGCCGCCGCCAGCAGCGCTTCTCGCTGTGTGGGCGCCAGTCCGTTCAGGCTGTCGCCCATATCGAGTGCGCGCATTGCGGGGGACTGGATCGCGTTGATGTCGTTGGGCAGACGCGGCATCCGTGCGCAGGTGTCGCCAGCGGCGGCGGGCACGCTCACCAGGCAGCGGCGCGTGGAGAAGGGCGGTGCGACGTAGATCAGCGCGTGCCGGCCTCGCGGCAGCACGATTGCCGGCGACGTGCTGGTGAGCTGCCGCGCGAGCCCGCTGCTCCCGTCAACGGTCAGGCGTCCCCACGGCACGACGTTGACAAGATAGAGCGTGTTGGCGCCGTACGGCAGCGGCGTCTGCGGACCGCGGAAGAGACCGCCTAGCTCGTCGCGCATACCCGGCAGGCCGGCGATCACCATCGCCAGTGCGCACGCCAGCCCGATGAGCGCGCCCCATCCCAGCACACGCCTGGGCCG
>DASUBU010000003.1:0-4273 GCA_035763125.1 Ktedonobacterales bacterium | reverse complement strand
TGCTGGCGCGGGCGACCGCGCTGCGCAATGTGGAGCTGCCGATGGTCTACCTGGGACTCTCAAAGGACGAGCAGCGGCGGCGGGCGGCGCGGGCGCTGCGGCTCGTAGGGCTGGGCAACCGGCTCGATCACAAGCCGATGCAGCTCTCCGGCGGGCAACAGCAACGCGTGGCGATTGCTCGTGCGCTGGTCAATGGGCCTGCGCTGCTGCTCGCCGACGAGCCGACCGGCAATCTAGATTCGCGCACCAGCGTTGAGATCATGGCGCTCTTACAGGCGCTCAACGCGCGCGGGCTGACGGTGGTGTTGGTGACGCACGAGACCGACATCGCGCGCTATGCCGACCGCCAGATCGCCTTTCGCGACGGCCGCTTGGTGAGCGACGAGGCGACTGGCGAGCCGCGGCTGGCGAGCGACGAATGGGCGGTTATGCGGGCGCCGGAGGCTGCCGGTGTGTCCGTCGAGATACGGGAGGAAGCGCAATGAGCGTCACCCCACTCCAGCCGGATGCCCCCGGGGAGGTGGTAACGGATGCGGCGGCGCGCGCTAACGGGCGAGTCCGCACGGTGCACGCGCATCAGCGGCGCGGCACGTTGCGGGCGAATCTGAGCAGCGCGGTCGAGGCGCTGTGGGCCAACCGGCTGCGCTCGCTGCTGACGGCGCTGGGCGTGATCGTCGGCGTCGCGGCGGTGATCGGCGCGGTGACGCTAACCGCCGGCACCAGCGCACTGATCAATTCGCGGGTGGCGGGCCTCGGCACCAACACACTGACCATCGCGCCGGGTGCGGCGCAGACGGGCGGGGCATTCGGTGCGGCTGGCTCGCGCCAGAGCCTGACCCAGGCCGACGCCGATGCGCTCGCCTCCGTGCCGCACATCACCAGCATCAGTCCCGTGTTGGGTGTGACGGCACAGGTCGTCTTTGGCGGCCAGAACTGGAACACCCGTGCGCTGGGGGTATATCCCGGCTACCAGGCGATCGGCAACTGGACGCTGGCCGAGGGGGCGTGGTTCTCGGACGCCGACCAGAGCGGCGGCAACGCCGTCGCCGTGCTGGGCGACACCACCTACCAGCAGCTCTTCCTGGCCACGGCGGTCAATCCTATCGGCCAGACAATTCTTGTCAACGGCCAGGCTTTCCAGGTGGTCGGCGTGCTCAAGGCCAAGGGTATAGCGGGTTTCCAGAATCAGGACGACGTCGTCTACGTGCCGTTCGCCGCGGCGCAGGCGCGGCTCAATAACGCGCAGTTCGTCTCGCAGATCGCCGTGCAGGTGGACGACGCCTCGAACGTCAACGCGACGCAGGCGGCGGTCACGTCGCTGTTGGAGCAGCGCCACAACATCGCCCCCGGCGGAAGCGACGACTTTTCAGTGCGTAGCTCGAATCAACTCGTCCAGACGGCGCAGACCTTCTCGCAAACGCTGACTGTACTGCTGGTGGGTGTGGCGGCCATCTCGCTGATTGTGGGTGGCATTGGTATTATGAATATCATGCTAGTCTCGGTGACGGAGCGCACACGCGAGATCGGCATCCGTATGGCCATCGGGGCCCGCCGCCGCGACATCCGCAATCAGTTCTTGATCGAGGCCTTGGCGCTGAGCGTGGCGGGCGGCGCGATCGGCATCGCGCTGGGGCTGCTGCTGGGGCTGCTGGTAACGAACGGCGCGGGGCTACCGCTGGTCGTGAGCCCGCTGCCCATTCTGCTCGCTTTCGGCGTCTCGGCGGGCATCGGAGTCGTATTCGGGCTGTACCCGGCAGCGCGCGCCTCGCGGCTCGATCCGATTGTCGCGTTGCGCTCCGAGTAGGGGCGTCCACCGGACGCCCTGGCGTCTTGTCTCCGACCACGGTTTCCGTCGCACAGCCCCGGACTGAATGTGGAGTGGAACCGATGAGCTATCCTGCCGGCCCGGCACCAGATCCGCCAGCGGACCAGACGGCGGATGAGACAACCGTCCTGGTGATCGAAGACGACGAGAGCATCGCGCGCCTGCTGCGGCTCTATCTGGCCGGTGCGGGCTACCGTGTGCTGCGCGTGAGTGACGGCCGGGCCGGCCTCGCGCTGCACGATGCCGAGCGGCCCGATCTGGTGATCCTCGACCTGATGCTGCCCGGAATGGACGGCTGGCAGGTCTGCCGGCGCATCCGCGCGGAGCACCGGACCCCGATTCTCATGCTCACGGCTCGCCAGACCGAGGAGGACCGCATCGCCGGCCTGGAGCTGGGCGCCGACGACTACGTGACGAAGCCCTTCAGTCCGCGCGAGCTGGTCAGCCGCGTGCGAGCCATACTGCGTCGCGCCAGCGCTGTTCCCGCTTCCTCCGGCTCCCCGGTTCCGGAGACGTTGACCTTCCCAGGGCTGTGTATCGCGCCGGCTTCGCGGCGGGTCCACGTTGAGGGCAACCGCGTCGAGCTAACCGCCAAGGAGTTCGATCTACTGGTGGCGCTGGCCCGCGCGCCGGGCCGGGTCTTCACGCGTGAAGAGCTGCTCAGCCGCGTCTGGGGCTACGATTACCTCGGCGACAGCCGCACGGTGGATGTCCACATCGGCACGCTGCGCAAGAAGATCGAGCCGCGGCCCGAGACCCACCGCTACATCCGCACGGTCTTCCGGGTGGGCTATGCGTTCGAGCCGCCCGAAACTGAGGACGCCAGCAGTGAGCGGACTGGAGCGGAAAGCGATGTGCCGCATGAAGGGGGCTGAGCGGCGGACCGAAACGCTCGCGGCGCGGCTGAGGCGCTGGCTCCGCCTGCCGCGCAGCCTGCGCGCCCAGCTCGCGCTTGGCTCGGCGCTGATCGCCGTCGGGGCGCTGCTGCTGGTCGCGCTCACTGCGCTGCTCGGAAGCCTGCTGTCGTTCAACGAGTACCAGGGCACGCAGCTTCAGGGTGAGGTCAACCAGGTGGCCGAGATCCTGGGTCATGCGAGCACGCAGGGGCCGCTCCGGCTGCCGTCTCCAAGCGTCTCAGGCGGGGCGTTGCCGCGCCAGCGCATCGCGCTCAACATCTGGATCGCCGATGCCTCCGGTCAGCTTGCCACCGCGCCGCTCTATACTCCGGACCAGCAGGCCACGTACGATGCCGATCAGTCCACGATTGTGCCTGCCTTGCACCGCGCGCTCGCGGGCCGGGTGGAGTCCGGCACGCTGCCGGGGTCGTGGCTGGCACTGACGCAGCGCTACTACGCCGTGGCGCCGATCCACCAGGATGCCGCGCCCGATAGGCCGATTATCGGGGCGGTCGCGCTCTCGACACTGCCGCGCCAGAGCCGCGCGGAGGTCTTCGGGCTGCGTCTGCGGAACAGCGTGTTTATCGGCACGGTCGCGGTGGGACTGCTGGCCGCGCTGCTGGCGCTGCTCTTCTCACGCCGCCTGACACAGCCGGTGGCGCACCTGACGGCGGCGACCGAGCGCATGGCCGCCGGCGACTACGGCGCGCGGGTCGCGGTCAACTCGCCGCAGGAGCTGCACCTCCTGGCTGAGTCGTTCAATGGGATGGCGGCCGCGCTCGAAGCCGATGTAGCGCAGCTTCGCCGGCAGGAGCAGCTTCGGCGCGAGCTGATCGCCAACGTCTCCCACGAGCTGGCCACGCCACTGACCGCCATCCAGGGCTTCACCGAGGCGCTGCTGGATGACGTGGTGAGCGACCCACAGGAGCGCAGCGAGACGACCCGGCTGATCGCCCGCGAAGCGGCGCGGCTGGAGCGTCTCGTCGGGCAGCTCCGCCAGGTCGCGCTCTTCGAGGCGGGCGCCGCCGCACTGCAGAGGACAGCGGTAGCGCTGCCGGCACTGGTGGCTGAAACGCTGGCTGTGCTCGCGCCGGAGCTGGAGCGCAAGCACATCGTCGTCTCTTCGGAGATGCCGCCGAACCTGCCGCCGGTGTACGCCGATGCCGACCGCCTCACCGAGATCCTACTCAATCTGCTCGACAACGCCATTCACCACACGCCGGACGACGGGCGCATCCGCATCACAGCATCCGTCAGCGCTGGCGCGGGCGCTATGCGTGTCAGCATTGCCGACAGTGGACCCGGTGTGGCGGCTGCGGAGCGCGAGCGCATTTTCGAGCGCTTCTACCGTCTCGACACGTCGCGCACGGCGGCCACCGGCGGCAGCGGGTTGGGCCTGGCGATTGTGCGCGCGCTGGTGGAGGCGCATAGGGGCACGATCTCACTTGACGAGGCGCCCGAGGGCGGCGCGCGTTTTACCTTCACGCTGCCGCTCGCGCCCCAGGGCTAGGCAACACACCTCCCCTCTGGGTACACTTGAGCTAGCGGGGCC
>DASUBU010000002.1:0-10483 GCA_035763125.1 Ktedonobacterales bacterium | reverse complement strand
CCGCTCCCTTCGCTGCCTGGGGCGCTTGAGACTTCGGCGTCTGAGTCAATGCATTCGGAGCCTGAGTCATGGTGTCACGCTCACCTTCACGGCATACTGGTCCATGTCCCGCTCAGTATGGCAGCGCCGAAGCCGGTCGTCCAGTATGCCGAGGGGGCACATTCATAGCGCGAGGGAGGAGCACGCGATGAAAGACGCCGCGGGAAACGCCAGAGCAACGGGCCCGCACGCCGACGCCCTGCTCGAGATGCTGGACACGTCGCAGATGCAAGGCACGACCTGCGCACTGCTGACGCCGGCCATCAAAGCCAAGCTGCGCGAGCTGCAGCCCGGCCAGGTACTCGAAATCCGCGTGGACGACCCGCTGGCACGGGACGACATCGCCTCGTGGTGCCGGCTCGCCGGTCACGAGCTGCTGACGACCGTCGAGGAGGGCTCGCGTCTACGAGTCTTCCTACGCAAGAAGCCGGACTGACCGGCGGCATGAGTCTTCGGATCCCATTCAACAACTCGACCAGACCGACAGGAGAAACAACCCATGGCCAAGCATCTGATTCACTGCACGCACGGCCGCGAAGATGCCGAGCGCGCCACCCTGGCGTTCGTCGTCGGCAACGTGGCCGCCTCGGCGGACCAGGACACCGTCATGCTGTTGACGATTGACGGCGTCTGGCTCGCCACAAAGGGCTACGCCGAGGGCATCCACAAAGAGGGCTTCCAGCCGCTGCAGGATGTGATCCGGTCGTTCGTCGCCAACGGCGGCCAGATCTGGGCCTGCGGCTCGTGCGCCATTCCGCGCGGCATCACCGAGGCGGACCTGATCGAAGGCGCCAAGATCGTCACCGCGGCGGCCGCCGTGGAGCGTCTGGCGGCCAGCGCCTCCTCGCTGAGCTTCTAAACACGCGTTCGGCGTCGAAAGGTGGTCCCATGGCAAGCCTCGAGAAGAAGAGCTTCGACGCGCCCGATGAGCGGCGCACGCCCCCAAACACGACGATGGAATCGGTGCGGTTCGGTGACCGGACGGTGGCGCGGATCACCTATCATCCTGGCTGGCGCTGGAGCAACGACATCAAGCCGACGGCCGGCACCGATCTCTGCCAGGTCAACCACTTCATCTATGTCCTCTCCGGCCGGACTCACGTGCGCATGGCTGACGGGACCGAGATAGATCTCCGGCCGGGCGACGTCGCTACGGTGCCTCCCGGCCACGACGGCTGGGTCGTCGGCAACGAACCCTGCGTGTTCCTCGACTTCGGAGGTGCGGTGCGCCCCCAGTAGGGCTGTTTCGCAAGGGGGAGCGTGCGCATGCACGCTCCCCTCTCGCATCCTCGTTCTCCCGCACGCATCAGCGCGCCTCGAACTGCTTCTTGCAGGCCGGGCAGCAGAAGTAGTACGTGACGCCGTCGCGCTCGGCGGTGAAGCGGGCGGTTGCGACATCCACCGTCATGCCGCAGATCGGATCAATGGCCTCGGCACGCGGCGCGGCAGCGGTGGCCGTCGCGGCAAGCGATACCTCGGCGGCGACATGCTGGCGACGGGCCTCGATCAATGCCGCCAGCACGCCAAACGCGATCTCGCCGGGGCGCAGCGCCGGCCCCGGCAACCCCTTCGGCCGCTGCAGACGGGCCAGCCGCTCCTCACTAATGCCCCGCTCGCGCAGCGTGCCTTTCAGCGCGGCGAAGCGCTTCTGACTGGCGACCACACCGACGTAGGCGGCGTCGCTCTCCAGCGCCACCTGCGCGGCATCCTCGTCGTAGGCGTTGATCGTGGCGACCACCACCATGCTGCGCGCGGAGAGCTGCGGGCGCAGCGCTTCGAGGCTGGGAACAAGCCGGTCCGCCGCGGGGAACATCTCCATATCGGCCTCGGGGTCGCAGGCCCACACCTCGAATTCGAGCGGACCACCCAGCCGGGCGAGTGTCCGCGCGGCGGGCGAGGCGCCGATCACCACCAGCTCCAGCCGTGGCAGGAACGGCTCGACGAAGACCTGCAGCTCGCCTTCGCTGGCGCACAGCATCGGCACCTCGACCACACCGGCAGCGGACATCTGGGCGCCAGGCTTGGCCGTCGCACCGGGGCGCAGCACCACCAGGCGTGGCACGCCGTCTGCCAGCGCGGCCAGCCCCTCGCGTACCACCGCTGGCTGCGCGCACTGGCCGCCGATCCAGCCCTCAACCTCGCCGCCGGCCAGGATGATCGCCCGCGCGCCGGGAGTGCCAGAGGTGGGCTGCTTCGCCGCCACAACCGTCGCCAGCGAAAAGGGGCGGCGCTCGGCCCGCAACCGCTGCACCTCGGCCAGGATGTCCGTCTCCATCGGCGCTCCCTCTCTCAGCTGTCGCCCGCTTCCGCCCCCCGCTTCCGCCCTCACCACGCTCCGCCATAGGGTGTCTAGCTGGCTGATGAAGCCGGCAAGTTCTGGCGCAGGCAATCGAAGAAGCGCTCGGTCAGCTTCTGAGCGGTGCCTTCCATCAGGCGCGCCCCCATGCTGGCGATAGTGCCGCTGACGTTGACATCGGCGGTCCAATGCAGCTTGGTGACCGCCTCACTCTCGGCGGTGAGGTTCATCTCGCTGCGCATGTCCACCGCGCTGCCGGCCGCGTTCCCGCGGGCCACGACCGCCGCATGGTTCGGCGGCTGCAGATCCTGGAGTGTGACATCGAGCGTGAAGGTGGCTTTGACCGCGCCGACCCCAACGGCCAGCGTCGGCTTGAAGTGGTCCGGCCCCAGCGTCTCCATGGACTTGAAGCCAGGGGCGCAGGCCGCGACCTTTTCGGGGTCCATGAAATACGCCCAGACCGTCTCGATCGGCGAGTTGAGCGTTTGATCACCCTCGAAGTGCATCGTCGCCTCCGTATGTGACGTTACGATCTCTCAGCGCGGCTGCGAACAGCCGGCGTGGTGAGCGGTGACAGACCTGCCCATGTGCTCACCTGGCCGGCGGCTCGCAGCCGCATGGAACGGGCGCTAGGGCTCCGCCGCCCCGTGCTCCTGCAAGACCTGATACACCTTCCAGGGGGTGACCGGGATGTCCATATGTGTCACGCCCAGGTGGGCGAGCGCGTCTACGACGGCGTTGGCGATGGCGGGCGGCGCGCCGACGGTGGCCGACTCGCCGACACCCTTGGCGCCGAACGGATGGTGCGGCGAGGGCGTCACGGTCTTGTCGGTCTCCCAGGCGGGCGTCTCCATCGAGGTCGGCAGCAGGTAGTCCATGAAGTTGGCCTGCTGGATGTTGCCGTTCTCGTCGTAGGTGATGGCCTCCAGCAGCGCGGGAGCCATGCCCATCGTCAGGCCGCCATGGATCTGCCCATCCACGATCATCGGATTGATGATGTTGCCACAGTCGTCCACCGCCAGGAAGCGCCGAATCTTGACCACGCCGGTGCCGCGATCAATATCCACGACGCAGATGTAGGCGCCGAAGGGGAATGTCAGGTTGGGCGGGTCGTAGTAATCCACCGCCTCCAGGCCGGCCTCCATCCCCTGTGGATGGTTGGTGTAGGCCGCGAAGGCGATGTCTTTCATGGTGACCGCCTTGCCCGGCACACCCTTGACCTGGAACTGGTAGTTGGCCCACTCCAGGTCGTTGGGATCCACCTCCAGTAGGTGGGCCGCGATGTGGCGCGCCTTCTCGCGAATCTTGCGCGCGGCCACCGCGGTCGCGGCGCCCGCGACGGGCGTGCTGCGGCTGGCATAGGTGCCCAGGCCATAGGGGGCGGTGTCGGTGTCGCCGTGCTCAACCACGATGTTATCGACCGGCAGGCCCAGCTCCTCGGCGACGATCTGCGCGAAGGTCGTCTCGTGCCCCTGCCCCTGCGACTGGACGCCGATGCGCACGATCGCTGAGCCGGTGGGATGCACCCGAATCTCGCAGCTATCGAACATCTTGATGCCCAGGATGTCGAACGTGTGGGAAGGGCCGGCGCCGACGATCTCGGTGAAGGTCGAGATGCCGATGCCCATCAGCTCGCCACGCGCGCGCTTCTCGGCCTGCTCGCGGCGCAGCTCGGCATAGCCAATCTTGTCCAGCGCCTTGGTGAAGGTGGCAGGGTAGTTGCCGCTGTCGTACTCCCAGCCGGTCGCCGATTTGTAGGGGAACTGCTCCGGCTGGATGAAGTTCTTCATGCGCACGTCGGCGGGGTCCACCTTCAGCTCTTGGGCCAGGCGATCCACCATGCGCTCGATGGTGTGGACGGCCTCGGTGACGCGGAACGAACAGCGATACGCGACACCGCCGGAGGGCTTGTTCGTGTAGACGCCATCCACCTCGACATGCGCCGCTTCGAGCTGATACGAGCCGGTGCAGATGCTAAAGAGGCCGGCCGGGAACTTCGACGGGTTGGCGGCTGCGTCGAAGGCGCCGTGGTCGGCGAGCGTGCGCACGCGCAGGGCGCGCATCGTGCCGTCGCGGTTGGCGGCCAGCTCGGCGCTGATGTGGTAGTCACGCGCAAAGCTATCGGCCTGCAAGTTCTCCGAGCGGTCCTCGATCCACTTGATCGGGTGGCCGGTCTGGAGAGCAGCCACCGTGGCGATCACGTAGCCGGGATAGACGGGCACCTTGCCGCCGAAGCCGCCGCCGATGTCGGGCGAGATGATGCGGATGTGGTGCTCGGGGATGCCGCTGACCAGCGAGAAGACAGTGCGGATGGCGTGCGGCGCCTGGGTCGTCATGTAGATGGTGAGCTTGCCGCTGATGCGGTCGAAGGAGGCCACGCAGCCGCAGGTCTCGATGGAGGAGACGTGGATGCGCGGGATGTAGAGATCCTCTTTGACGATCACCTCGGCCTGCTGGAAGATGGCGTCGGTCTGCGCGGCGTCGCCGGCCTCCCAGTGCCAGATGTGGTTGGTCTTGGCCTCGCGGTCAGGGCGCACCAGCGGCGCGTCCGGTTCGAGCGCCTTCTTCGGGTCCACCACCGGCTGCAGCGGCTCGTACTCCACATCCACCAGGGTGATGGCGTCGGCGGCGATGTAGCGCTCGGTGGCGATGACCGCCGCGACCTCCTGCGCCTGGTAGACCACGCGGTCCACCGGCAGCACCATCTGCTTGTCGCTCATCAGCGTTGGCATCCAGGCGAGGCCGGCGGCGTCGAGGTCTTTGCCAGTAATCACGGCCAGCACGCCAGGCAGCGCGAGCGCCTTGCTGGCGTCAATGTTGACGATCTTGGCGTGAGCGTAGGGGCTGCGGACGATATCCATGTAGAGCATACCGGGCAGCTTCACGTCGTCTACGTAGTTGCCCTTGCCGCGCAGGAAGCGCGGATCTTCTTTGCGCTTGACGCTGTGGCCCATGCCCGTGATGGGGGGGTTGGCGGATGTCATGGCTGGCCTCCCTCGGCCGACGCGGCAGCCGGCACAGGCTGCGTCTGCGCAGTGCGCATCTTCCGCCCGGCATACTGGATGGACTTGACGATGTTGACGTAGCCGGTGCAGCGGCAGAGGTTGCCGGAGATGGCACGGCGAATCTCATCCTCGCTGGGGTCGGGATTCTGGCCGAGCAGCGCCACGGCGGTCATCATCATGCCGGGCGTGCAGAAGCCGCACTGCAGGCCGTGCTCCTGGAAGAAGCCCTCCTGCACGGGATGCAGCTCGCCATTCTGCTCCAGCCCCTCGACGGTGCGAATCTCCGCGCCGTCCACCTGCACGGCAAACATCGTGCAGGATTTGGCGGGCACACCGTTGACCAGCACCGTGCAGGCGCCGCAGCTGGTCGTGTCGCAGCCGATATGCGTGCCGGTCAGGCCGGCGACCTCACGCAGAAAGTGGACGAGCAGCAAGCGCGGCTCGACCTGCGCCGTGAACGGCTGCCCGTTGATGGTGAGGGTGACGGACTGGGTGATCATTGCATGGCTCCCGTCTGCGCGCGCTCCACTGCGCTCCGCAAGGCTCGTCCGGTGAGCGTGCGGACGACGTTGCGCTTGTAGTCGGCTGGACCGCGCAGGTCGCTGGTGGGCTGCGCTGCCTCGGCGGCCAGCCGCGCTGCCTCGCGCAGCACTGCATCGTCCATGCGCTTGCCCACGAGGTAGCTCTCCGCCGCGCTGGCGCGAATCGCCTTGGGGCCGACGTTGGTGAGGCCGATGCCGGCGCTGGTAAAGGTGTCGCCGACCAGCGTGATCTGCACGCCGACGGCGGCGATGGCGTAGTCGCCCACCTTGCGCTCGAGCTTGGCGTAGGCGGAGCCGGTGCGCTCATGCGGGCGCGGCACGCGGATCTCGACGAGGACCTCGTCGGGGGCAAGCGCAGTTTCGAAGGTATCCACCAGGAAGTTGTCAATTGACATCTGGCGGCGGCCGTTGGGGCCCTCGGCGACCACCTGCGCGCGCATGGCCAGCATCATCGCGGGGTGGTCGTTAGCAGGGTCAGCGTGGGCCAGATTGCCGCCCAGGGTAGCGAAGTTGCGCACCAGCGGGTCGGCGATCACACTGCTGGCCTCGGCGAGACCGGGGTAGCGCTGGCGCACGATAGGCGACGATTCAGCCGCAGATTCGCGGGCCATCGCGCCGATCACGAGCGCGCCGTCGCGCTCCTCAAGGGTCGAAAGGCCGGGAATCTTCTGCAGGTCCACCAGGATCGCGGGGCTGGCCAGGCGCAGCTTCATCAGGGGAATGAGGCTCTGCCCACCTGCCAACACTTTCGCGTCGGGGCCGCGGTCTTGCAGGACCGCGATGGCCTCCGGCAGGCTACGGGGGACGACGTACTCGAACGGCGGCGGGATCATCGCGAATACCTCTTTCCGCACAGCGGTGACGGTTCCGCATGCGCGCGTCTTCGGCGCACCGGCAGTCAGTTTACGTCCAGGAGCCCACAGTTACGCGCTACTTCGCGTGTGAGAGGACGAACCTTGGCGCTCCTCCCTTCCGCACCGGATTCAGGTTGCACCGCAGCCATTCATATCACGTACGAGTGCGCGATACAAGGGCGGACGGACAACAGGACCGCTGACGCGGCGCGCTGGATATGAGACGAATGGTTGCTGCTTCAGTGGTCTGGTATGATAGCGCGTAGGCCAGCCTGATCACCTGATAGGCTCAGTGGAGTCCGTTTGTTCCACAGTGCCTCTCAACATGCCTCCATCCAGCCGGCGTCCTGGCGTTTCAGGCCAGCAGGTGAATGGGATCGTGATGCATACAGTTGTGCTTGGCCCAGACTCGCCCGCTAGGCATTATGGGCAGCTGCAGGGTCTGCTGAGCGGAGCGTGCGGCGCGACTCCCCATGAATGAAAGAGGGGCGCAGGATGACACCTTCCGGCTCTGGCTATACCGTTCTGGTCGTAGACGACAGCGAGGAGCTGCGCGCGCTCGTCGCGGACTCGCTGCGCAAGCTCGGTCACTTCAGTGTCGTGACGGCCCGAGATGGCGCCGAGGGACTGGAGCTCTTCTTCCAGGTGCATCCCGACTGTGTGGTGATTGACGTGAAGATGCCCGGCCTGGATGGATATCAACTGATCCGCGCGCTGCGAGGCGATCCGGCGTCGCGTGCGACGCCGCTGGTCATCTTGTCGGCCATGGTACAGGAGAAAGACAAGCTCGCGGGTCTGCTCTCAGGCGTGGACGAGTATCTCCTGAAGCCAGTCGGCCCGCTTGAGCTGGTGCAGACCATCAGCCGAGTGCTTGGCCGCAGCGAGGAGGAGCGACAACAGCGGCTGCTCTCCTTGCTTGACGACCAGCCCAACAAGGCGGAGGAGTGAGCATGATCGAGCCAGCGCCCGCCGTCACCTCAGGCTCGGAGCGCGAGATCTATCGCGACTACGAGCGGAGACGCCGCCTCCAGCTCGCTAGGATTCTGCTTCCCATCTTCGCGCTCGTCCAGGGTGCCGTCTTCGTCGTCAGCGTCGTCTTCGTGTTTGAAGTGCACTACGGCTCACCCATCGCGCAGATCTTCATCTTCAATACCGCGCTCGTCGGCGTGGACGCGCTGCTGCATGCGCTCGGACTGCGCTTCGTCCGGCAGGGCCGTGTCGGCCCCGCGACGATATTCGTCATTCTGCCCATCGGCCTCACCGTCATCGTGCCTCTGCTGGTCTACATCGCCTTCGGTCAGAGCGGCAATAGCCCCATCGTGGCGATCACGCTGGGCGAGATGGTGGCGACGCTCGTGCTGATCGTACTCTCCGGGGTGATGGCGACCAGCCGCTGGGTAGTGCTCGCGACGACGCTGCTGATGAACGTGTACACCGTCTTCATTCTCTCCAACATGCTGCAGCTCGCCTCGACAGGCGTGGCACTACGCAGTCAGCGGCTGCTGCTGCTCAGCTTTCCGCCGCTCGTACAGTGGGCCGTCGCGGGCATCCTCTTCGCCGCCTCTGGAACCTATCTCGCCACCTTGCGCGAGCTGGGCGACGTGCGCGTGGCGTATGCGCGCGCGCAGCAGCTCGACCAGCTCAAGGATCAGTTCATCGCCCACGTCAACCATGAGCTGCGCAGCCCGGTGATGGCGCTGCAAGGCCACATCGAGCTGTTGCTGCTGGCCGAGCAGACACTTACGCCCGAGGAGCGCCACACCTACCTTCAGCGCGCCAAGCGCGCCGGCGATGGGTTGGTGGCCCTGGTAACGAGCGTGCTGGCGGTGCGCCGCATCGAGCAGGAGGCCGGCGCTCTCGAGCTGTCGGCGGTCGCCGTGCGCGACGTGCTGGAAAGCGCGATCCAGCTCCTCGATCCGCGCGAGGCAAACCACGTCGAGCGCGAGCTGCGCGTGAACCTTCCAGAGGGGCTGGAGGTGTGGGCCGAGCCGGTGCGCGTGCGCCAGATCCTGACCAACCTGCTCTCCAACGCGCTCAAGTACTCGCCGCCGGGCACGTCGGTGGATGTCTCCGCCGAGCTGGTGGCTGCCGCGCTGCCGAGTGGCATGAAGCGCTGGGGGCGTGAGGCTGCGGCGCCGCGGCCGATGGTCGAGATTAGCGTGCGCGACTACGGATTGGGCATCCCGCCGGACCAGATTCCGCTGCTCTTCAACCGCTTCGTGCGGCTGCCGCGCGACCTGGCCTCCAGCGTGCCGGGCAACGGGCTGGGGCTGTATCTGTGCCAGGCGTTCGCCAAGGCGATGGGCGGCTCGATTAGGATTGAGAGCACCGGCGTCGAAGGTGAGGGCACGATCTTCCATCTGCGGCTGCCCGCGCCACCACCTACACCGCACGCACCCTCCACGATCAAGCGCCTGACGCCGCGGCTCGCCACCGCACGATCTGGCACGACCCAGCGCCCGAACGGCCAGTAATTCCATTGAGGTACAGGTGAAGACTGTGCAGATATCCGGCCTGAATCGCTGAGGCGAATCTCATGCGAGACAAACCATCAGGTGTAGGGGCGATGCATGCATCGCCCGGCAGACGTGGTAGGCGCGACTCCCGGCCTTCCACATGCCAGCGCGAATCTCGAGGGCTCTTCGTAGGGGCGTCCGCAAGACGCCCCATGCCGCGGACGTCCATCCCACGGGCCAAACGCAGCTCTCTTCAGGAGACCGTGAGCGACCGGCCGGAGCGAGTGACAACAACGGCGGCCAACTCGTCAGGCGTGAGAGCGCGTGCGTCGTGGTCGCGTGGCGGCATGATGCGCACATCGTCGGCGGGCCACCAGATCACGCTCGCGGCACCAGTCACTCTGAAGGCGTCTACCTTGCCCGCGATCGTCTCTACCTGAACCATCTGAACCGTTTCCAATGGCAGGAAGCGAGCACGCCGGCCATCGCGCTCGTGCAGCCCCTCGCCATCGGCCCAGATGTCAGTCCGGTGGTCTCGCAACGCAGCCCATATGCATGCCAGGCCGCAGAATGTGCAGAAGGTTAGACCGCCCAAGACCCATGTTTGCAGGTCGTGACGCTGGCTTGACGTCGGGGCGGTTAATGGGCGGAAGATCGCAAGGCACACGGGGATGATCTGCCACGCTAGCAGAAGTCCACAGAAGATAAACTGCGCTCGCACCATGGGTCTGGCCCGATAACGCAGGCCTGCCTCTTCTTCAATGGTTTCGGCTTCCTCAGAGAGGCTAGGAAGCGGGTAATTCGCATCGAACGTTCGCTGCCGCCTGAGCTTGGCAATCACAACCACAAGAAACACGACAAAGTAGGCGGATGCAAGTGCTAGGGCCCCAGCGGTAAGCGCATTCAACTGTGTGAAGTTGCTGATTGGAAGTATGAGCGCAGCAGCCGCGAGGCCAAGTAGACCACCGAAGATGAGCAGACACAATGCGCCAAACATCACAAAGGTCAGGATCTGGCTGAACCGCGTTGGCGGACGCGCGGCCTCGGGCTCCTGCAGATCCGCTGCGAAGGTGCGCAGCGCGAGCCGCGTTCGCGTCGCGATCACGTCGAGCAGTTCGCGCTGCCGCTGCTCCAATTCCGCATACCAAATGTCCTCAGGTGCGATGCTATCTGGTGCGAGCAGTGACCACTCTATAGTGGCTGCGCGGCCGAAGAGTGAGTAACCGCAAACACGATCTGCGCTACGGGACCGCCGCTGCATCCAGACCTCGAGCAGCAAAGCATCGTGCCA
>DASUBU010000001.1:0-21781 GCA_035763125.1 Ktedonobacterales bacterium | reverse complement strand
AAAGCGTTGGGATCCGGACTGGCGCGGCCATCCCTGGCAAGGATGCACGCGCATCTGCCTTATGGCTGAAATTGTTCGTAAGGTTGGCCTATGTGAACGCGACTGGAGAACAGAGAGAGCTGAGAGGAGGGCTATGCTATGCCTGAGAGTCAAACCGCACAAAGTGTGTGTCAGCATGAAGTGGATCTGCTACTGTGCCCTATTTGCCGCCCCAAGACCCCTCACACCCATTTGACCTTGAGTGCCAACCTGGACATGCTCTTGGAGGAGGCACGTCCGCGCCTGCTGCGTCTGGCACGGCTGAACGGGATTACCGCAGATCTCGCCGAGGATGTGGTGCAAGAAACCTGTATGGAGGCCTGGCGACACCTGGAAAAGCTGCGGGAGCCAGCGCGTTTCGCGTCCTGGCTGGATGGCATCTGCCGCAATGTGTGCCGGCGTCAGGCGAGTGTCCTGGCCAGGAACGCTCGTGAAACGCACCTGGGAAACGTCGAGGACGAGGCGGACTTGCTGGGTGCGAGTCTGCTCGATCCACTGGCTTTCGATCCTAACGAAGAGCTGGAACGCCAGGATCGGCACATCCTGCTCGATCGCGCCCTGGGCCATCTATCGGCGAGTGCGCGCGAGCTCGTTGAGCTCTGCTACCTGGCGGAGCTGTCCCAACGCGAGGTCGCCGAGCGGCTGGATATGAGCGTGGGCGCGCTCGAGCTCAAGCTGCATCGGGCGCGCCGTCACCTGCGCCAGGTGCTGAGCAGTGCGCTACGCGCCGATGCGGAGGCATTTGGGCTGCTGGTGAACCAAGACGAATCGCTGGGCTGGCACGAAACGCGGCGATGGTGCATGCTGTGCGGGAAATACCGTCTGCGGGGCACGTTCGAGCGGCGCCCATCGGGCGAGGTGGTGATGCGTCTGCGCTGCCCGGACTGTTCAGCACGCTACGGCTTCGATCTCTCGGGCTCCGGCGATATCATCTCATTTGCTGGCATGCGGTCGTTCCTGCCCGCCATGAAACGCGCCATGCGGGCCGCCTGCGAGTTCTTTTCCACCGCCACCCAGCACCGAATATGCGGTACGTGCCGGTCTCAGGTCCACGTACGACTCATTTCACGTCATGCACGTGAGGACGTGTCCGTGCCGATGCCACTCCCCTTGTTTCCCCAGCACTCTTGCTTGATTGTCGATTGCCCACAATGTGGTTCCTCTTTGGGTGACTTGGTCAGTGGGCTGCTCCTGGAGCCCGCTGCCCGCGCATTCCTCTTGGATCGTCCACATGTCCTCATTGAGCCGGATATCATGGCCTCCTACGCCGGCCAGGATGCGATCAGCTCACGTTTGGTCGATCTGAACAGCGCTGAACAGATGACGATCATGGCCCTTCCTCAGTCCTTACAGATCATGGCCACGCTGTTTCAGTGATTCCCCAAGCTCCTCAATTCAAGAACGGCGTAAGGTCAGCCAAGGCAGGCGCGACAAGGCGGCGGAACACACGACCTGTGTGGCGGGACCCACCCACCGAACGCTGGGAATCGAGGAAAGCGCCTATGCTCATCACTATCATCGGGAGTATCGCCGGAGGCATCGCGCTGCTGCTTGGCATTGGTCTGCTCTACCGGCTGCTGCGCCAATTGCGGCAAGCGCGCGCGCTTGCCATCCGCACACCCAACAAGATCCAGGAGGGCCAATTCGTCCAGATCGGCGCCCTCGCACAATGGATTCAGATCCGAGGCGAGAACCGCGACAATCCGATCTTGCTCGTCATCCACGGCGGGCCAGGGATCGCCTTTTCGGCGTTCACTCCCCGTTTTCGGGCCTGGGAGCGCGACTTCACCATCGTGCAATGGGACCAGCCCGGCGCGGGCAAGACCGCGAGCCGCAACGGCCGAGCTGGCAGCGATAGCCTCACCATCGAGAGCATGGCGCAAGACGGCATCCAGGTGACCGAGTGGGTTCTGCGTCACCTCAACCAGCGCAAGCTCATCCTCTTTGGAGCGTCCTGGGGCACCGTATTGGGCACCCTCATGGTCAAGCGCCGCTCCGAGCACTTCTGGGCCTACGTCGGCGCGGGGCAGTTCGTGGATGCAAAAGGCGGCGAATCATTGGGCTATGCGCTGGCCCTGGAACGAGCACAGCGACTGGGAGATGACAAAACGGTCAAGGTGCTGCAGACCATTGGCCCTCCCCCGTACACAGACCCGAAGACCTTAGGGATGGAGCGGCGGGCTCTAGGAAGGGTCGGCGTAGAGACGTTTCCCACGCTGAGGGATCTGCTGTCCGCGATGCTATTCTCGCCGGGCTACTCCCTCAAAGATGGCATTGCATTCTTCAGAGGAATCCAGTCCTCGGTCGCCAAGCTCTGGAAGCCGATCATGGCCTACGATGCCCGGCAGTCTGGAACCACGTTCGAGACGCCCCTGTTCTTCTTCCAGGGTGCACTCGATCTGTATACGCCGGCCCACTCCGTCCAGGAGTATTTTGCCACGCTGCAGGCGCCCCACAAAGAGCTGCTGCTGTGGGAGCATGAAGGCCATCTCACCTTCTTGAGCAATCCAGAGATGGTCTTGAACGAACTGGTTGCGCGGGTTCGTCCGCTGGCCGCGGGAGGCCCAGTGATGCAAGAGCACTAGTCGAGCAGCCAGAGAGTGCTCTTATCCGAGGGCATTCTCAACACGCGCGTCCGCTTCGACCTCGTGCCGACTACGCCGGCACGAGGTCGAAGCGGCAGCGCGGCGATGGTCCTCGGTCGCAGCGCGCGCAGACCGCGAGGCCGCTGACCGCGCCGACGAAGGCCTCCGCTAGCCCACACACCTCGGCATGGCCCGGCGCCACCGCGGCTAGCGGGCAGCTCGATCCGCGAATGGAGAGGCCGCCGTCAGCCTCCACGACCTCGGCCAACCCGCCCAGCTCGTTCAAAGCTCCCGCGGCCATCTCCAGGCGCGAGCGGGCGTCGCCCTCCGTGGCTATCGTCCCGACGTCCTCGGCGATGCGGCGGCCGACCTCGCGGACGGCGGCCTCCGTCTCGGCGCGGCCATGCCACTCGCCCAGCACCGTGAGCAGCCTACCCAGGACGTGATCGTAGGGCTTTGGGAAAAGGCGGTCGGCGGCCGCGGTGAGCAGGTATTCCTGCGACGGCTTGCGGCTGCCACTCGTCCGGCGCAGGAAACCCTCGCGGACGAGGCCGTCGCGCTCCAGCAGCACGAGCTGCGCGCGGATGGCGTTATCGGTGAGGTCAAGCATCTCGGCCAGCTCGTCCACGGTGCAGGCGCCCCGCCGGAGTCGCTGGAGCATCTGGCCGCGCGTGGTCGCGAAGAAGCGCCGATCCCACGGGCTGGTCGGCACAGCATGCTCCTCTCGCTCGGCGCGCACGGCCGCACCACTCGCGGCGCGGCTCTCCAGGCAGCATATCGGGCGCGGGCGCTGATGTCAAGGAAGTCTAGCGCTTCATTAGGTCATGCAGAAACCGTAATGCGAAACCAGCGAAAGAATACAGCGATGAGGCGGACAGCGCATGCGCTATGATATGGGCAGCGGAGACGCACAGCCGCCAAGGAAGCACGGTATATGATGGAAGCCAAGACCACAACGGCGCCGGGGCCAGTGGCGATTCTGGGTTCGGGCGAGACGAGCGCGGCCGGGCGGCGCGTGCTCTTCGATCTGCTACGGCGGGTGCCGGAGCCGCGGACAGTCGCCGTGCTCGATAGTCCCGCGGGCTTTCAGCCGAACCATCTGCGCGTAGCCGGCAAGATCGCCGACTTCATTGCGGATTCACTGGGCGAGCTACGGCCGCAGCCGCGTGTGATCGAGACGCGCCGCGCAGCACTGGGGACGCCGGCGGGCACGGCAGCGCGGAGGGCGATTGCCGAGGCACGCTGTGTGGTCGCTGGACCGGGCAGTCCAACCTATATGGTGCGCGAGCTGGCAGGGACGGCCTATCTCGCCGCATTCGCCCAGGCGCACGCTGCCGGCGCGGCGCTCTACCTCGCCAGCGCGGCCTCGATCGCCCTTGGCGCGTGCAGCCTGCCGGTCTACGAGATCTTCAAGGCTGGCGAAGTGCCGCGCTGGGTGGCGGGACTGGACCTCTTCGGCCCGCTGGGACTGCGCCTGGCCATCGTGCCGCATTGGAACAACACTGAGGGCGGCGACGAGGTAGACACGAGCCATTGCTTCGTGGGGCGCGAGCGCTTCGAGTGCCTGCTGTCAGCTCTGCCGCCGGACGTAGTGACGCTGGGCATTGACGAGCACACCGCCTGCGTGCTGGATTTCGTGGAGGAGACGGCGCGCGTGGCAGGCAAAGGAGCCGTCCACGTGCTACGCGGCGGGCAGATGGCTGAATACGCCAGGGGGGCGACATTCCCGCTGGCGACGTTGCGCGCGGATGGAGACGACCTGCCCACTCAGGGGCGAGTGACGGCGGCGCTAGCGCCCGAGCCGGTGTCCATGGCCGTCGCTGACCCCGTTGCGGATGCGGAGGATCCTCCCGCCGAGGCGACCACTGACGGAGAGGCAAGCGCCGCGGCCGAGGGAGTGCCCGAACGGCTGGCGGAAGCGCTGGTGGCGCTGCGCGCGGAGCTGCGCGGCGGGCGGCAGTTCGCGCTGGCGGACCAACTGCGTGCGGCGCTGGCCGCCGAGGGCATCCTGATTGAGGACACGCCCGACGGCCCGCGCTGGCGCCGTGAGCCCGAGCAGCCGTCATAGACACATGCCGCACACGCACTCGTGCGCTATCGCCAAGCCCAGATACGCTTGAACATCCGTAGGGGCGAGGCATGCCGCGCCCGGCCACGCAGCCCGTTATTCTCCGAGCGCCTGGAAGAGATGCGTGTTGAAGGCGACGGCCTGGCGCAGGTCGTCCAGGCGGATGTGCTCGTTGGGCGAGTGGGCGCCATTGGCCCAGTAGACCGGATCGCCCGGCGCCGAGAGGCCCGGCACGCCCACGCGCTTCTCCAGCGAGGCCAGCAGCGGCAGCGTGCCGGGGGAGATGGGCGAGATCGAGGGCGGCTTGCCGGCGAAGGCTTCGGCGATCCGGGCGACGCGCTGCGCGAATGGATCATCCACCGGCGTGACAATCGGCCGCGCATGGCTGAAGACGCTCACCTCGATGTCTCCGTAGCCCTGGTCGGCGAGATGACGCTTGAGCTTGGCGAGGATGTCGTCGGGGTCCTGGTCGGGCACTAGGCGGAAATCAATCTTGCACATCGCCGCCGCCGGCAGCACAGTCTTGCTGCCCTGGCCGGTATAGCCGCTCTCGAGGCCGGCGATGTTGCAGGTGGGCGCGAAAGAGCCGCGCTTGCGCAGCGCGAAGCCGTGCAGATCGTCAATGAAGCGCTCGACGCCGTAGGCCGCTTTGATCTCGGCGTCGGTGTCGGGCTGCTCGCGCATCGCCTGAAGCTGGGCGGCAGAGGGCGGCTTGACGGCATCGTAGAAGCCGGGGATGCGGACCTTTCCGGCGGGCGTCTTGAGTGTGGCGAGCGCCTGGACCAGCCGCCAGGCCGCGCTGGGTAGCACCGCCGCCCCGCCGGAGTGGGCGTCGCGCGCCATGCAGCGCACGTCGAGCTGGACGTAGAGCAGGCCCTTGCTCCCAAGGGTCAGCCCAAGCCGGCCGTCTGGCTCGAAGCCGGCGCCCTCCCACAGGCAGCCGTCGGCCTTTAGCAGCTTGGCATGCGGCGCGATGATCTGGTCGAAGTGCGGGCTGCCGATCTCTTCCTCGCCCTCGATGATGTACTTGAGCGTGACGGGCAGCCGGCCCAGCTCGCGGCGCAGCGCGCGGATGGCGGTCAGCCGCGCGGCGATCTCGCCTTTATCGTCGGAGGTGCCGCGGGCGTAGAGCTTGCCGTCGCGCACGGTCGGCTCGAAGGGCTCTGAATCCCACAGGTCCAGCGGCTCCGGCGGCTGCACGTCGTAGTGGTCGTAGAGCAGGATAGTGGTGGGGCCGCCCGGCAGCTCGCCGTAGACAATCGGCGGCGCGCCTTTGACGCTGAAGCGCCTGGTGGCGAAGCCCGTCTCGCGCAGCTCGCCTTCGACGAGATCGGCCATCTCGGCGATACCAATGCCCTGCGCGGCGATGCTAGGCTGGCGGCAGAGCGTTTCGAGCAGGGCACGCGCGTCGCGCGCAAGCTGGTCGGTCTGCTGTCGGGTCGGGGTGTACATGGGCATCACGCTCCATCTTATTGAGTGAGGGCGATTCGGGGGTCTTGCTTCCGACTATAGCAAGAGCGGCAGGCTTCAAGACACAGATGAGCCGGAGTGCCTAGAGCCAGATATCACTCCGACGCACATATGCTCGCTCCCATGCATCGAACTGCGCCTGCTCCTTCGGAGTAGGATCGCGATAGTTGGGCGCGAAGTCGTAGATGTGCGGGAATAGATCTACTCCTGGCTCGTCGTGGATAACAACTGTGTTGCAGTGATGGCAGCGCCGTGGCGCATCGTGGCGATAGTGCCCACCGCAATCGCACGTACGTAGTCGCTCCTCGATGGCACACTGGAGTACGCCCCGCGAGCGCTCTATAGTTGGCGGCAGGGTCTGCTCGATAACACTCACCACGGGATCGTAGAGGCTCACCTCGACTCGGCTGGCGCAGTTGTCGCAGTAGAAGTCAAAGTCATCGCTGAACGGAGACCGGTCAACCCGGTCAAACCGTGTGTGACACGTCGGACACTCGACGGTTTCATAGTGCAGCCCGTTGTCAACTGATTCGTCGGCCATGGTGTATCTTGCCCGCCATATGTTGCTCAATGCCGCCTTTGATCCACACCGATGATACAATGTAACGGACACCTGCTGAGGAGGTGAGGAACGTGATGATCGCACGTTTGCGAGCCGTGGTTGCCCAGGCCGAGCAACTCTCCGATGAGGAAGAAGAGGCTCTCGCGGCAGCTTGGGAAGAGATCCTCGAAGAGCGAGAGTGGGAACGCATCGTGGCCAAGCCACATGTGCGTGACGCGCTGCGGCGCATGGCCGCTGAGGCAAGAGCCGAGGACGAGGCAGGAGAGACCGAGGAGATTACCGGAGATAGCTTCGTATGAGGTCGAGGCGCACGAAGGAGCAGGGCGCTACGGCAAAATGAGGTGCAGATCGCCGAACTCGTGCCAGAGGTAGCGCTCGCGCAGGGCCGCGTCGTACGCCACTTGCAGGTGCGCGCGACCTGCAATCGCCTCTAGCATCGCCAGGTGCGAGGCGCGCGGCTCGTGCAGCCCCGTCAGCAGCCCATCCACCGCGCGCACACCGCGCTGCGGCGTCACCACCAGCCACGTCCAGCCCTCCCCGGCGTGAACCGTGCCATCCGGCTCTGTCACCGTCTCCAGCGCCCGCACCACCGTCGTGCCGACGGCGATCACCCGCCGGCCCTCGGCGCGTGCCGCGTTGACCAGCCGCGCCGTCTCAGCCGGCACGCGATACTGCTCCTCGTAGGGCGGCTCATGCTCTTCGAGGCTGCCTACGCCGGTGTGCAGCAGCAGCGGCGCGATCTGCACGCCCCGCGCCACCAGCTGCGCGATCAGCTCCGGCGTGAAGGCGCGACCGGCCGAGGGCATCTCCGCGCTGCCTGGCTCTGTCGCGTAGACCGTCTGGTAGTAGTCGAGCGGCCACTGCTCGCGCACGTAGCCGTAGCGGATCGGGAAGCCGTGGCGCGCGAGGTAGGGCAACAGCGGCTCCGGGAGCGCCAGTGTCGCCAGCCACAGCCGCGGCGCCTCCAGCCGCTCGCTCGCGCGGTCGGCAGCGTAGGGCGCCAGCAGTCGTGCACTCGCACCACCCGGCAGCGCCAGCGCCGCGCCCGCCAGCGTACCCTCGCGGTAGGGCAGCGTTCCGTGCTCGCCGGGTGCGCGCAGCTCGACGCTCCACACGTCGCCGGGCAGGTGCGTCGAAAGGTGCAGCTCCAGCGGCGTGCCATCGGCGCGCGTGACGGCGAGCGCAGCCGGCAGCGTGCCGCTGGTGTTGATGACCAGCAGATCCCCCGCTCGCAGGAAGCGGTCAAGTTCGTGGAAGCGCGCGTGCTCCACGCGGTTGTCGCCGCGGTACGAGACCATCAGGCGCACACCGTCGCGCGCCAGGCCGCGCACCTCGGCCGGCTCACAGGCCTCCAACCCCGGCGGCAGGTCGAAATCGAGCGGTGCCAGCTCGCGTATGCCGGCGGCCCCGGACACGAACGCCGAGAGCAGTGCGGGTGCTGGATCCTCGGCGGCGCTGGCGCTCACGAGACGCGCGCGTGCCAGTCGCGGACGGCGGCCGGCCTTGGACTGGGCCGCGAACGAGGCCGCAGCGCGCGCAGCCGCAGCCGCGTGCCCAGCGTGACGAGCAGAGTGCCCGCCCGCGGCAGCAGCCAGCGGCTCCACGCGGGCAAGGGACGAGCGAGGACGGTCGCTGCCGGGCGCACTTCCGCCGCCGCGCGCGGCAGGTCGCGCTGATGGAGCAGTGCCAGGCGGCATGAGGTGTCGGGGTGGCGCGTTTGGGGTCTGCCCCTCCGTGGGCTGGTGAAGACTACTGCTCATCGTCACGTACCTCAAAGAGCGAGAGCTGCATGCCGTCGGGGCCGGGGTCCGGCGCCCGGAGGCGCTGATTGAGATTGCCCCAGCTCGTGCGCATCGCCTCGCCCGCGGCCTCGGCGCCGTGAGCGAGCAGCCGCGCGGCGCTTGCGCGCACGTCCGCCACCTCCAGCGCCAGGCGCACCGGACCCGCGACGCGCTTGCCCACCTCGACCAGATCGGTGTATTCGGCATCGGCGCGGTCCAACAGCTCGATAGTGCCGCGACCAGCGGCCAACACGACGCCACGGCCCTCCGGCGAATCCCACGCCTTCACCACATCCAGCCCGAAACCGTCACGGTAGAGCCGTAGCGCCCGCTCGAAGTCTTCCGCCGTCAGCGCCACACGCAGCTCGCGGATACCCGTCCCCTGCGTCGGCGTCGGCTCCTCATCCGCGCCACGCTCCTGCATCGGGCCAAGCTCGCGTGCGCGATAGCGCCCACTCGGCAGGTCGCCGCCCAGCAGCGCCAGCAGTCCCGGCACACTGGTCTCAGGGAGTGGGCGATCGCTGATGTCTTCGCCAGGGAAGGCTTCTTGATGCATCTGCGTCCGCATATCACCGGGATCAACCCAGTAGACGCGCCAGTCGGGCTGCTCCGCGGCCAGCACGTTCGAGAGCTGCTCCAGCGCGGCCTTGGAGGAGCCGTAGCCGCCCCACCCCTCGTACTGCTCGACCGCAGCGTCGCTGGTGATGTTGACGATGCGCGCTCCGGGCTTGAGCGCATCGCGTGCAGCCTGGATAAGGGCGAGCGGGGCGACGACGTTGGCGCGGTAGACTGCTTCGAGGGTCTCGAGTGGATAGTCCAGCAGCGCAGGCTGTGGGCTGGGGCCGAGGATGCTGGCGTTGTTGACCAGCGCGTCCAGGCCGCCGAGCCCACGTGCGGCGTCGGCCAACGCCTGCCGGTGGGCGGGGTAGGTTACGTCACCGGGGATCGCGATCACCTGCGTCTGCGCCGCCAGCTCGTCCCGCGCGGCCTCCAGCGCATCGGCGCCGCGCGCGTCAATGATGAGGCGCCAGCCATCCCGCGCGAGGGCGCGAGCCAGCGCGAGGCCCAGGCCCCGCGAGGCGCCCGTGATGAGGGCAGTATGAGTGCGTGGAGCCGTCATAGGGCACCGCCTTCCAGACTCTGCCGCTTGTGGTGTGGCTATTGCGTGCAACCATCTGAGCGCTATTGTGGCGCGATGCGCCTCAAACGGCATTGTACGAGAGGACGGACTGCGCCTGTACCTTGGGACGGGATGGGACGCACTGATCGGGTGAGCAGGGCCAATATCCGCGCGGTAGGCAGTTAGCTAGCCCCGGCGGCCTCAGGGTGCAGGGCGCAGGGCAGGCGCAGTTACAGAGGCGGAGGCGGGGGAGGCAGCTTCACCTATCATCTCGGCGGAGGCCTCCGGCAGCGTGAACGAAAACGTCGAGCCTTCCCCAGGTACGCCGCTGCTCTCCACCCAGATGCGGCCGCCCATCGCCTCCACCAGCACGCGACACATGTATAAGCCGACGCCGGTTCCGCGCACCGTTCCGGCGATGTCGCGCTCAAGGCGCACAAAGCGATTGAAAAGCTTGGGAATCTCGCGGGGAGGCACGCCAAGCCCATGATCGCGCACGCTGATCTGAATCTGCTCGGCGCCTGAGGTCGCGTCCGACTGACGGCCGCGCCCACGACGGCGCCCGCCGCCCTCGGCGCTGGCATGCGGGAAGGCAGAGATACCGATCGGCGTGCCAGGGGCCGAGTACTTGAGCGCATTCCCCACCAGGTTGGTCAATACCTGGCGCAGCCGGCCCTCATCGGCCAGTACCCTGAGCTCCGGCACGATGTGGACGGTTACCGCCCGAGACTCAGAGCTGCCCGTCTGCAGGCTCGCCTCGCCGATCTCGCGCGGATCGAAGGTCTCTAGCACGCTTTGCACCATCGAAGCCAGAGCCAGCGGCTGCGGCTCAAGGCGGGGCGCCTTCCCTTCCAGCGCGGCTGTGTCGAGCACGCGAGTCAGAAGCCGGATCACCGCATCGCCAGAGGTCAAGGCCCGCTGCAGAATGCGCTCGCGCTGCTCAGGTGCGCCGCGCTGGCCGAGCGCATCCATGACCTCCAGGTTGTTGTAGAGGGCCATGATCGGCGTGCGCAGCTCGTGATTAGCATCAATGATGAATTGGTCTTTGAGGGCGGCCAGCTCGCGCTCGCGCTCCTGCGCGCGCACGAGATCGGCGATGCTCCGTCCGACGGAGCGCGTGGCGGGGCGCAGCACCAGCAGCGCGATCAGGATCACATCGAGCAGCACGACGGCGAGCAGGCCCCATTCGACTATCTGCAATCGCGCGACTCGCCCCTCTGCCTCGTGCTGATACTGCGCAATGATGGCATTCATGCCGACGACGAAATCCGGCTCCGCGCTCAGGATCAGCTGCACTTGCGGCACGAGGGCAGGTATCAACGCGGGAGTGGTCGGCAACTGCACCGGCGGCGCGTTGTCAATCGTGATGAGGATCTGGGTGGCACCGTCGAGCATGGTGTTGAAGCTCGGCGCGATCTGGGCGAACAGGTGATCCACCTGGGGGCTGTTCTGCCCTGGCAGGCCCAGCGAAGGATCACCCCGCTGCAGGGCGATCTGCGTGGACTGCCACTGGGCCACGTCATCCCGCAATTCTCTCACGTACGGGCCGCGCGCATCCTCCTCGGTCCCCACGATGATGGCCAGCGCCGCCTTGCACATGCGCTCGCTGAGCGTGTTCTGCAGCGCGGCGATGTTGAGCACGCGGGCATCGCTAGACTGCTCGGCCAAAGAGAGCTGCACCACGATCTGGCCTAAGACGGTCAGCACCACGATGGTGGCGAGAGCCAGGATATAGCGGCCTGTGAGCCGCCGTGTGACGGCGCGCTCGGACAACTGGCCGGACATGCTGGACATAGCCTTCTACCTCGCTCTTCGCGATGCCGAGATCACCGGCCGCTCGCCGCGTGGGGCGCTGCTCGTCACGCGTCCCACTCCTCTGGCTGCGCATCCGCCAGATTCACAGCGCGCCGCTGGCGTTCCGCGGCTGTCAGCTCTATGGCCCGCCCCACCGCCCGAACGAGATCAGCAATCTTGACGGGCTTGGTCAGATAGGCATCGGCGCCGGTGAGAAGTCCCGCCACCTGCTCGTGGTCCTGCACCAGGGCGCTCAGCACGATGATGGGCGTCTGGGCGGTCTCGCGGTCGCCGCGCAGCGCGCGTACGAACTGATAGCCATTGAGCCCTGGCATGCGGACGTCCACCACCACGCAGTCAGGCTGGTCTACAAAGAAGTGCTCAAGTCCGCTCGCCCCGTCGCTCGCCGCCACCACTTCGAACCCGCCTACCAGCTCCAGGCCGTCAATGACCGCGGCCAGCAGCGCGGAGTCGTCGTCCACCAGCAGCACGCGTCGTGGCCGCGCGCCCCCCTGCGGATGCATACGCTCCTACCTCCTCGTCATGTGCGGAGGATGCCCGATATTGTGCGAGCCAGCCTAGGGGCAGGGGATCAGCTGGGAGATGGCGCCCACCCGCACGGAGCGACACACATCCCGCCCAAGAAGATGCTGAGTTTGACCGTGGCGCCCACGATACCATAGGCGGCACGGGAAAGCAAGATGTCATATTACGTGCTGGGTAGTGTGGCGAGCTCCCAGCAGACTGTCTCTGGAGCCAAAAGCCAGCAGCTCCGTCGTGAGGTGTACGACGGTGCGAAGGGGTTTCCGGCCCGTATGCTACACTGCCCAGGCACAGAAGCCGCCGCGCCGACTGGAGCCAGAGCCGCGGTAAGCGCCCGTTTGATACCAGGAGCGTTCCTCACATGCATGACGTGCTACTCGATGCCGCGAACCGCGCGCTACGCTACCTCGACGGACTGGATGAGCGCCGCGTCGCGCCAGACCCAGACGCTCTTGCCCGCCTGCGCGAGCTGGATGTGCCGCTGCCGGAAGGCCCAAGCGACCCCGCCGCGACGATTGCCGAGCTGGATCGCCACTCCGGCGCTATCTTGGCGATGAGCGGGCCGCGCTTCTTCGGCTTCGTCATCGGCGGGACATTGCCGGCGGCGCTGGCGGCGAACTGGCTGGCGGGCGCGTGGGATCAGAACGCGGCGTACTTTGCGTCCTCACCGCTGGCGGAACAGGTCGAGGACGTTGCGCTCGGCTGGTTGGTGGCGCTGCTCGGGCTGCCCGCTGGCACTGGCGCGGGCTTCGTCACTGGCGCCACGATGGCGAACTTCACCTGCCTGGCCGCCGCGCGGCATGCCGTCTTGCAGCAGGCGGGCTGGGATGTGGAGGCGGACGGCCTCTTTGGCGCGCCTCCCGTCACCGTCATCGTCGGCGACGAGGCGCATCCCAGCCTGACCAAGGCGCTCGGCCTGATCGGCTTCGGCCGCAACCGGGTCGTGCGTGTGCCGGTGGACGAGCAGGGCCGTATGCGCGCCGACGCCTTCCCCGACCAGATCAGCGGCCCCACGATCGTCTGCTTGCAGGCGGGCAACGTCAATACGGGCGCCTTCGATCCGGCGGAGGCGATCATACCGCGTGCCAAGGCGTCCGGCGCCTGGGTTCATGTGGATGGCGCCTTCGGTCTATGGGCCGCCGCCTCCCCGCACTACGCACATCTGATAGCCGGTTATGCCGCCGCCGACTCCTGGGCCACCGACGCCCACAAGTATCTCAACACGCCCTATGACAGCGGCCTCGCCTTCGTGCGCGACCCCGACGTGCTGCGCGCGGCGATGGCAGTCAGCGCGGCGTACCTGCCAGCAGGCGCCAGCCGCGACGCCTCCAGCTATACCCCAGAGCTCTCGCGGCGCGGGCGTGGGATCGAGGTGTGGGCCGCGCTGCACTCGCTGGGCAGTTCGGGCGTGGCCGAGCTGGTCGAGCGCACCTGCCGCCTCGCCCGACAATTCGCCGATGGCCTGCGTGCGGCTGGCTATCAGGTGCTCAACGAGGTTGTGCTGAATCAGGTGCTCGTCTCGTTCGGCGACCCGGCGACCACCGAGCGCGTGATCGCGAGCGTGCAGCACGATGGCACCTGCTGGGCCGGCATCACGCGCTGGCAGGGCCACACGGCGATGCGCATCAGCGTCTCGTGCTGGCGCACGACTGAGGCCGATGTGGAGCGCAGCCTGGCAGTGATAATCCGCGCTGCCCGCGACGCTGCTCCACTATAACCGGGGGGATGGTACGTCGTGCGGCATGAGGCGGGGCCGTGGATGACAGCGCTGCGCACGGGCGGCACGCGGTACCCAGCCAGCAATGCAGCAGTAGGGGAGCGCACCTATGACATCAACCGATGCGAACAACCTGAGCCTCGCGGCATTGCGTGATCCCGCGCTGCGTGCCAACCCCTACCCCTTCTATGCGCAGTTGCGCTCCCACGCGCCGGTGCACTGGGATACCGCGGCGGGCATGGATGGCGGCTGGGTGCTGACACGCCACGCCGATGTGATGGCGGCGCTGCGTGACCCGCGCGTTTCCGCCGAGCGACTCGAGCCACCACAAGGCACCGACTGGCTCCCTGCCGAATACCGCGAGGCGGCCCAGCAGGTCTTTCGCACCATGCCCCACCAGTTGCTCTTCCTCGATCCCCCGGACCACACCCGCCTGCGCGGATTGCTCAGCAAAGCGTTCACACCGCGGCTGGTTGAGGCGTGGCGGCCACGCATCGTCGAGCTGGCAAACGAGCTGCTTGATCCTGTGCAGGAGGCCGGTCAGATGGACGTCATCGCCAGCCTCGCCTACCCACTTCCCGCGATCGTGATTGCGGAGCTGCTGGGTGTGCCGCCGGCAGATCGGGAGCAATTCATCCGCTGGTCGTCGGACTTTGGCGGCTTTCTCGATGGTTCCACGCTCACCGCGCAAGAGGCATTACAGGCGCTCCAAGGCGTTGCCGACTTCATGGCGTACTTCCGTGGCATCATCGCGCGCCGGCACTCCGCGCCGCGGGACGACTTGCTCCAGGCGCTGCTCACGGCGCGCGAGCGTGACGACGCGCTCACCGAGGACGAGCTGCTGGCCAATCTCGTGCTGCTGCTCGCCGCCGGCCATGGGACGACCACACACCTCATCGGCAATGGGCTGCTGGCGCTGCTGCGCCATCCCGAGCAGTGGCAGCGCCTGTGCGAGAGCGAGCATCCCGGCCTGATAGCAACCGCCGTCGCTGAGCTGCTGCGCTTCGACAGCCCGGTGCAGCTCACGGGCCGGCGGGTGCGCGAGGAGCTCACCATTAGCGGTGTCACGCTGGCGGCTGGACAGCACATCACCACCATTCTTGGCGCGGCCAACCGAGACCCCGACCAGTTTCCCGATCCCAACCGCCTCGACGTTGGCCGGGCCGAGAACCGGCAGCTCTCGTTTGGCTACGGCATCCACTTTTGCCTGGGCGCGCCCCTGGCGAAACTGGAGGCCGAGATCGCCTTGTCGGCGGTCACGCGCCGACTGCCACGGCTGCGACTGGCGGACGGCGCCGCAAGCGCACTCGAGTGGCAGCCGAGCATCGTCTTCCGTGGTTTGCGGTCGCTGCCAGTCGTCTGTGCCTAGCTTTCCTCGGCATCCGCGGCCAGCGGCAGCGTGATGTAGAACGTGCTGCCGTGGCCTACAGTGGACTCGAACCAGATGCGGCCGCCGTGGCGCTCGATCAGCTCGCGGCTGAGGTAGAGGCCGAGTCCAGTGCCGGTGATGCCGCGCTCGCGGGCATTCTCGGCTCGCGCAAAGCGGCTGAAGATGCGCGCCTGCTGCTCGGTGGGGATGCCAATGCCCTGATCGGCGATGGCGACGTGCGCCTCGCCGGCGGTCTGGTCCTCGGTGATGGTGACCCCGACACGCCCCCCCTCAGGGCTGTACTTGACGGCGTTGTTGAGCAGATTGGTGACGACCTGCTCGATGCGCTGCACGTCCACCTCACCCACCACGTACTCAGCCTCGGCGTGGATCTCCAGCGTGTGCCGCTCGCTCGTCACCTGGAGCCGCCGCACCACCCGGCGGACCAGCGCGATGAGATCATGCGGCTCGCGGTGCAGCTCGATCCGTCCGGCTTGCAGGCGTGTCACGTCGAGCAGGTCGTCGGTCAGCTCGACCAGCCGTCCGGTGGCTTGGTCAATCGTCTCGACCGCCTCACGCTGCCAGTCGGGCAGCTGCGTGTCGCCATCCGCGTTCCGCGTGAGCATGTTGGCATAGCCCTTGATGGCCGCCATCGGGTTCTTCAGCTCGTGCGCGGCAATCGCGATGAACTCATCCTTCACGCGCTCGGCCTCTTTGAGCGCGGTCATATCCTGCAAAACGACCAGAGCGGCGCAGTCGCCAGCCGCCGCGCGCTCGGGATCTCCGACCTCCGTCGTGGGCGCACCGAAGATGCTGGCATCCAGCGCCACGGCATTGAGGAGAATGGGCAGCGCCGTGCCGCCCGCCTGCCGGATGATCTCCTGGTGGTGGCGCACCGGCTTGCCCGTGCGGACGGCGGACAATGTGGCGAGCTCGTCCGGGGCGAGCGACCGGCCGTTCGGCGCGACGACCTGTGTGCCGCTTTGGGCGAGGAAGTCGAGCAGCGGCATGCCCTCCGGCCAGTCCGCCCCCAGGACCTCCATCGCCTCGCGATTGGCCAGCACCAGGCGCGCGTCGGATCCGCGCACCAGAAAGATACCGCTCGGCAGCTCCGCGATCACCAGCTGCAGCAGCGCGCGCCGCGCCTCCGCCTCTGCGCGAGCCTGTCGTTCGGCGAGCAGCCGCCGCGCCTCGGTGGCATCGTGCCAGACCACCACCGCGCCAGCGGTTGGCGAGCCGGAGCCCTCCGGCGCGCGGAGCGGGGCAGCCGTCACGAGGTACTCGCGCGCCTCGCCCTGCGCATCGGTCAACGCCACGGTTGCGGTTGCGCCGGCTTCCTGTCCGCCAGACAGCGCCGCACGGGCTGGCTCCTCCAGCAGCGCGGCGCGGGCCGCCTCGGCCCGTGGCGCCGCTTCTAGCCGCTCGCGCAGCACCCGCGCGGCGCGGTTCTCGCGCACCGGCACGCCCGCGCGATCCACCAGCGTCACCCCATCGGTGATGCTCTCGAAAACCATATCGAGCTCCTGCGCCTGGGTCTGCGCGGCGTGGAAGAGCCGCGCATTCTCCAGCGCGACCGACGCCTGCGCGGCCAGCCCCAGCAGCAGGGTTTCGTCTTCCAGCGTGAAGCGATCCGGCTCAGCGTGGCCAAGCAGCAGGCCGCCACGGATACGACCCTGGCGGTCGAAGAGTGGCGCCCCCAGGAAGCTGCGGGCGATCGGGTGACCGTGCGGAAAGCCCGCTGTGCGCAGCTCGATCTCTGAGAGATGGCCTGACTCATAGGGTGAGCCATGCGCATGCTGCTCGCTGTGGCGCTCCGGCACCGAGCCAGTCTCGGGCTCGGATTCACTGACAGGGTAGCCGTGCATCGTGCCGCGCGGCAGGGCGAGGGCGTCAGCCACACGCACCGGCACGCCCTGATGGAAGATCGGCTCCAGCAGGCCTGAGCCACCCAGCGGCATCTGCCGGAAGAGCGCCTCCGCGGTGGGCGAGACACCGACCACCGCTGCCAGGTGAAAGCGGCTGCCCTCAGAAGGCACCTGCGGCTCGCCGAAGGCATCCACCGGCCGCAGGGTGAAGGCGGCGAACTGGGCATTGGTCACATCGCGCGCGGTGCGGGCGATCACATCGAGCAGCCGATCCTCGTCTAGCTCACTGGTCAGCGCGCGGCCCACGGCGTTAAGCGCGGCAAAGCGGCCGGCCTCGTGCTCCGCCGAGGCGCGGCGGTCGCGGGCGAGCTGGACCAGCGCCAGGATGAAGATGGTAACGGCGGCGAGCGTAAGAAGCTGCTCGATCTCGGCGACATTGAGCTGCTTGAAAGCGAACGCGGGCGGCTGGAACAGGATATAGACGCATGCGAGCTGGAGCACTCCGGCGGCGGCGCCGTACCGCCAGTCCCAGTGGTAGGCCAGCATGGCGACCAGCGGCAGGTAGATCAGGCCAGGATTGGGCACCGGATAGATCGCCGCATTAATGCTCAGGATCAACAGGGTGATGACCAGAGCGCCGGCCACCAGCACCACTGCGCCAGCCCGTGGATCCCCTGGCAGCGCTGCTGCGCGCGCGCGCCAGCTCACCACACGCGGGGCACTCCAGGCCGTCGCCAGCCACTCGCCCGCTGGCGCCACACGCACCCGCAGCGCCTCGCGCACGAGACGCGCACGCTGTGCCATGCTGCTGGCACGCACTTTGTCCGCCGGGCCAGCGCCCCGTGCGGACGTCTGACGCTCCCTCACCGCTCTGCTCACCTCGCTTAGCCGTGATGTCCTCTCAGGCGCCGCGGCTGGTCATGGCATTCCACCATCACACGTCATTCTATGCGCCCGTACGCCAAACCGCAAAGCAGGCGGCGCAGGGCGCATCCGCACGGCAGGCACGCGTTCCGCTCGATGTCCGCCAGTGGCAAGCACGCGCGCGTCCAGCCCCGGCTGGCCCGGCGCTTGCTGTGATGGTATTGTGATCGCGGGGCATGCTGCGTGATACGCTCGTGAGAGACAGAGCGTATGCTGAAGCGTATGCTGAGCGGTGAGCCATACCACAGGCCGGCTAGCGGGGAGGCGAGCCGGCGGGATGTGAGCGAAACGTGAGCCAACGACAGTACGACATCTGGACGAGCAAGCAGAGCATGGCGAGGCAGTCACTCGATATGCGAGATATAGAACTCGACGTGCTACGCAAGCGCACCGCGGAGCTGGAGCGCGAGCTGGCAGCCGCCACCGAGGAGGCGCAGCAAGCGACCGCTCGCCTCAAGGCCGAGCTGCTGGGTACGGTCAGCCACGAGCTGCACAGCCCGTTGGCAGCTATCTCCGGCTATGCCGCCACGCTGCTTCGCCACGACGCCCGGCTTGCGCCGCAGGAGCGTCACGAGTTCCTCGAGGCCATCGTCGCCTCGGCCGGACGCCTGCGCGTGCGGATTGACCGGCTGCTCGAAATGGCACAGTTCGCCGCTGGGCAGGTGGCGCTCGAACGGGCTCCGCTTGACCTGACCGGCGTAGCGCAGGAAGCCACGGAGGCGGCGCCCGCCGCGCTGTCGCCCGCCCGCCGCGAGCAGTTCAGCTTCCACCTGCACATCGCCCCTGGCCCCGCACCCATTGTGCTGGGCGATCTCCGCCGGCTGCGCGAGGTGCTCGACCATCTGCTGGAGAACGCGGTCAAGTACACCCCCGAGGGCGGCCCGGTGGTCGTCTCGCTGCGCGCCAGCCCCGACGTGCCAGCGGCGCTTCTTGCGCGGCGGCCGGCGCTCGCCTCGGCGGAGGTGCCGACCGCGGGGTACGTCGAGCTGGTTGTGCGTGACAGCGGCGTCGGGATCCCAGTCGAGCACCTGGAGCGCATCTTCGAGCGCTTCTATCAGGTTGATACGTCCCTCACGCGCGAGGCGGAAGGGATGGGACTGGGGCTGGCGCTCTGCGAGCGGATCGTCGCGCTGCACGGCGGGGTGATCTGGGCCGAGAGCAGCGAAGGCCAGGGCAGTGCCTTCCACGTACTGCTGCCGGCGGCTGTAGCGGGCATGCCCGCATAGCGAAACGAGTCGAGAGGAGCGGCGGCATGCCAACCAAAAAGACGACGATAGTAGTAGCGGACGACGATCCACAGTTGCTGCGGCTGGTGACACGCAATCTGCAGCTCGAGGGCTACGAGGTGCTGGCAGCAGCCGATGGACAGCAGGCGCTCGAACAGATCGAGGCGCGCGCGCCCGACCTGGCGCTGCTGGACGTCATGATGCCGAAGCTCGACGGCTTCACCGTCTGCCAGCGGGTGCGAGAGTTCTCGAGCCTGCCGATCATCATCGTGACAGCGCGCGGCCAGGATCAAGACAAGGTCCGGGGCCTCGATCTAGGCGCAGACGACTACCTCACCAAACCCTTCAGCGTGGATGAGCTGCTGGCGCGTGTGCGAGCTGTGCTGCGTCGGTCGCAATTGGGCACAGAAAGCGCGAACGGGATGCAGGCAGTGACCACAATTGGCGACCTTACCGTGGACTACGCTCAGCATCGCGTCTACCTGGGCGAGCGCGAGCTGTCGCTGACACCCGTTGAGTATCGCTTGCTGGCATATCTCGCGCGCAACGCCGGCCGCGTGCTGACACAAGACCTGCTGCTGGAGCATGTGTGGGGGCCAGAGTACGCCGGAGAGAGCCATCTGTTGCAGGTCAATATCAACCGGCTTCGCCGCAAGATCGAGCCGGATGCCACCCACCCCGCCTACATTCAGACCAAGGTCGGTGTGGGCTACATGCTCGCCGCGCACCCTGCACAAGAATAGAGCCGACATACGATGGCACGCGCCCTCCGCTCGGCAGCGGCCTAGCTCACGACAACCACCGGCCGGCGGGCGGCCCTCAGCAGGCGCAATGCCGTCTGAGCTCGTGTGGCGCTGGCTCCATCCGCCAGCACGATGAGATCGGCGCTCTCGCGCGCAATGTCGGCCGCGGCAGCCAGCGGCTCGCGCTCGGTGAGCGTTACCTCGGCGGGGATGCCGCGCGCCCGCAGCGCAGCACACGCGCCCTCGATGCGCTCCGCTAGCTGCTGCTGGGCGCTCGCCCGCGCGAAGAGTGTGGCGCGGCCATCAATCGCAGCCGCGAAGGCTCCCGCTACACCCGCCGCGGCCTCCGCGTACGGCGGGGCATCCCAGACCACCAGCACGCGCGCGTGGCCCGGCGGCCGCCGCTCGAAGACGGTGCGCCGTCCCGCCGGCAGCACCAGCACAGGCACACGCGCCGCCGTCAATACGCGAATAGCCGGCACATCCATCTGCGCGGAAGAGCCTTCGCTCGCCACTTGCAGCACGACCAGATCGCCCGCGCGAGCGACTTCGAGTGTCGCCTCGCCGAGCGGCCACTGATAGAGACGGCTGTTGATCCGCACACCATGGCCGCGCAGGCGTTCCTCCATGCGTGCCAGATGCAGACTCGCCTGGCAGAGCGATTCTCCGCCACCCACAGACGCTCGACTGGAGAAGGCAGCGCGATTCGAGCGCACCGGACGGGATAGACCATAGACGCGCACGAGCATCACCTCGGCACGCCAGAGTCGCGCCAGCGTGGCGCCGATGTCTGCCGCGCGCTCACCTTGCATCGCGCCATCCAGCGGCACGACCACACGCCGGAAGGGCAGCGTGTCGGCCGGCACATGTGCTGGCGTGTGGGTCATCTCTGGGGAGATGCCCAGCAGCATCTGGGGCATGGTCTCCTCCTCTGAGCCTGGGCCCTACGCTGGGGAAGGGCGGAAACTCGCCAGGCCAGAGCCGCCGTCACATCCGAAGTATCGCGCGCGCATCTCTCTGCGGTGTCACGTCCAGGGCCCACGTATGTCACAGAGGCGCCACATGCCGGCAGGATGCCAGATTCCAGTCGGCACAGCGGCTCTCGCACCATTGGATGCGTCCATAACCGGCCGCTCAAGCCGCCACTGCCGGCATCTATATCTGCGACACAACGCATCGCAATGCGAATTCTGGTATCATTGCTCATAACCATAGTGCTGAGGCAGATGGTTCTCCCCGGCGGCGGGCCGCCCAGCCGGCGGCCGGCGCATGGACTCTTCCCGACGAATGTTGGTCCGGTCGAAAGGAGCACCGCATGGCATCCCGCCTGTTTGGATGGTTCCGCCGCCGCGGCGATACCAGCCCCATGGCAGCACAGACACCACCTCCGACGCCAGCGCCGGCAGCGGCACCCTCGCCCGCTCCGGCGCCCGCTCCAGCCGCGCCTACTCCCGCGGCCGAGGCGCCCGCGGCTCCTGCCGCCGCCGCACCCACAGCGCAACCCGTATCTGAAACGCCTGCGCAACCGCTGGCCGCGCCACAAGCCACCGCACCTGAAGCGTCCGCTCCCGCGGAGCTGGAGACCGAGGCCGTGCTGGTCACTGATACTGTCGTCGCGGCCACCGACGAGAGCGGTCAAACCGTCGTCGAGGAGATCATCACTGCTGAGCCGGTTGTGCTAGAGGATGCGCCCGCTGGGGCGGCTTCCGGAGCTCCCTCCGCCGAAGCGGCGCCTGCGCCGCCGGCAGTGCAACCCGCCGCGGCGTCATCGTCCACGGCCTCCGCTTCAGCCACTGCCACGATTGATGCCCTGCTGCAGGAGCATCGGGTCTTCCCGCCACCGGCGGCCTTCGCCGCGCAGGCCACCATGGCCGACCCCGCCGTCTACCAGCGTGCCGCCGACGACCCCGACGCCTTCTGGGCCCAGGCCGCCGAGCGCCTCGACTGGTTCCGCACATGGGACACCGTCCTGGAG